>CAYYQC010000020.1:0-16692 GCA_964473715.1 uncultured Gammaproteobacteria bacterium | reverse complement strand
TTGGTTGACAAAAATGCCTAAAATTGGCATAATCTGGCCAGAAAACCTCTGAATATGTATCAAATTTTACTATTTTATAAATATACACCAATTGAAGACCCTCAAGTCCTGGCCAATGAACAAAGGGCTCTTTGTCAACGCTTAAATCTTAAATGCCGCAGCATTATTGCCAAAGAAGGAGTAAATGTGACTTTAGAAGGTAAGACTGAAAATACTGAAGAATATATAAAGATAATGAAGGCTGACCCAAGATTTACCGACATTCATTTCAAAAAAAGCCCAGGCACAGGCAATGCGTTCCCAAAAGTTTCCATTAAAGTGCGCGATGAGATTGTAAGCCTAGGCTTGGGGGAAAATGATTTTAGCCCAACACAGGTAACTGGTAAATATTTGCAGGCTGAGGAATTGCACGATTGGTTTAAAAGTAAAAAAGAATTTTACATTGTTGACATGCGCAATGACTATGAGCATGCTGTAGGCCGCTTTGCTGGTTCAATTTTGCCAAAACTAGGAAATTTCCGTGATTTACCAGAAGTATTACCAGAGTTAGAATCTTTGAAAAATAAAACAGTACTCACTGTGTGTACTGGTGGGGTGCGCTGTGAAAAAGCTTCTGGATTCCTGGTAAAAAATGGATTTAATGATGTATATCAATTGTTTGGTGGAATTGTAACGTACATGGAAAAATATCCTAATGAAGATTTTCATGGCTTACTCTATGTTTTTGATGGCCGTGTTACCATGGGTTTTAATGTAACTGACTCAAACCATGTGGTAGTAGGTGAGTGTAAATTGTGCCAAGCCAAAACTGAAAATTATATTGATTGTAAGTATATTCATTGTCGCGGTCATCGTCATATTCTTTGCTGCGATAATTGTGAAAAAACTCAGGGTGGTTACTGCTCAAATGCCTGCAAAAAAGCAGCTAATCCCAAAACTAGTTTTTGGAAAGTATTAGTTAGAAAATTTATTTAATTATGAAAGCAGAATCTGGATCTCTCCATGCTACAGCCGGGAGAAAAGTTAAAATTCATTACACGGGTAGACTGAATGACGGGACCGTTTTTGATTCATCAAAAGGTCGTGAGCCACTGGAATTCTTGCTTGGTAGCGGCATGGTCATTAAAGGATTTGACGCAGGTGTAACAGGCATGGAAATTGGTGAACAAAAAACTATTGAAATTCCAGCGGCTGATGCCTACGGTGAAGCACACGCTGATATGTTTATACGCGTCCCAAAACAAGCCGTGCCACCAGATATGGAGATTGTTGTGGGCATGGATTTAATGTTACCACAACCGGGCGGCGGCGGAGTGCCCGTAGTAGTGGCTGAAATCACTGATGCAGAAATTGTTTTAGATGCTAATCACCGATTAGCCGGCAAAGATTTGATTTTTGACTTAGAGCTCGTAGAAATTCTTTAAATGGAAATTAAAAAAGCCCCGCATGTGCGAGGCTTTTTTGTTTCTAGGATTAGGTAACTGTAACAAATATTTCATCTTCTGGATAACGAAATTTTGGCCGACTTGGTCCAGCCGCACGATAGCCTAAAGTAAGAAAGGCGAGCGGGCGAATATTTTCTGGAAGACCTAACACTTTATGTACACCCATTGGGTCAAAACCTTCCATTGGGCAAGAATCAATTTGCAATTCAGCCGCAGCAGCCAAACCAAAACCGAGGGCAATGTAAGCTTGGCGCGCACCCCACGCAAAGGCTTTTTCTGGATCACCCATAAAAGGTGTGTATGAGCCCACCAATATTCCTTCTAAACCTTTTAGTTCAGTGCGCTTTACTTCATCACCTTCAGATAATAATTCTAACATTCGCTCAGCTCGAGCAGGATGATCATTGCGAGCACAGAAAACTAATAGATGAGAGGCCTGAGTTACTTGAGACTGACCATAGGACACTTCACTAATCTTAGCACGCAATTCCGGGTTAGTTACGATAATCACTTGAAACGGCTGCATACCAGCAGAAGAAGGGGCAAAACGAATCGCATTTAAAATAGCCTCTAAGTCTTGCTCGGAAATTTTACGCTCTGGGTCAAAACTTTTGGTAGCAAAACGCCACTGGAGATTTTCAATAAATGTAGACATATTTATTTTATTTACAAATTAAATTAAACCTGTTATTCTGAGTATATTCTTATCTATAGTATCGGTCAACCATCATTATGCCGGCCATTCCTCGCGTCATGAGTACTCAGCATCCGGATAATGTTACTATTCCAAAATTTTGTCAAAATGAAATCATGAGCGCTGATAATGAATTACATGAAGCGCTTTTTTGTTACAAGAATTTAGGCTGTGATGAACAGATGTGGGATGCAGAAGGTAAGGAAGCTGACCCAACTATTTTACACAAAATTTTCACTTTAGATCATCAATTTTTTCGCAAAAATCAATTAGGAAAGCATAAACGTTTGACTTTCCGCCTACCCAATCCCAGACTTGAACCCAACAGACAAGGGGTAGTATCTGAGATGCTTGAAGAAATTCCACGACTATCACAGACTGCCAAAATGTATCATCGTGGTGCAGCACAACCAATAGTAGAAGTTATTTTGCCTCAAACAGAATCTGCAAAAGAAATCTTATTACTACAAAAATTAAGTCCAGCGCAAATTAAGGTCATTCCTTTATTTGAAAAAATTGAAACATTGGTAAATAGCCACAAAGTAGTGGAAAAAATTATTCAATCCACTGAACCAGATTATCAAAGAGTTTTTTTGGCACGTTCAGATCCGGCTTTGCAATCTGGAATGCTTGCATCCGTACTTGGAACAAAAATTGCACTTTCACGGTTATATACCTTGGCTAAAAAAACTCACACTCCAATTCACCCTATTATTGGCGTGGGTAGTGCGCCTTTTCGAGGACATTTTAATCCTCTAAATGCACTGAATGTGTGGCACGAATATAAAGGTGCCGCCACCATCACTGCCCAATCTTCATTTAAATATGATTATCCAGAAAAGGCTGCCAGCCAAGCAATTAATGCCATAAAAAATGAATCAGTTACGATTCCAGTAGAAGTACAAGAAAAAAAATTATTAGAATTTATAACACGTTTAGAAAGCGCGTATCAAATTGAGATGTGTAAAGCCATTCCATTAATTACGACAATTGCTTCATATATTCCAGCCAGACGACGGAGATTTGGTCAGACAAAAAATAAAGAAACCTATGGCCGCGGATTTAACGGTCATGGTGGCAAACCCTTGCCACGTGCTATTGGTTTTACCGCCTCATTATACTCAGTCGGTTTACCTCCAGAGTTATTTGGATTATCAGCCATTAAGCCTGCTGATGTAAAATTGCTTGACCAAGTTTATCCAAGTTGGCGTTTTGATATAAGCGCAGCTTTGGATTATGTAAATATTGACACGCGCTTTGGTAAAAAATTAGCCGAAGCAGCCGCGGATTTGGGTTTATATGCGCTTGAACCACAAACTGAACATCACAAATATAGTACGTATATTTTAAAAGCAATTGATAGTAAAAAAATAACACCACGTATGAGTGATGTTATTTTAGAAGCAGCTACAGTCCGAAACTTCTTGGGTTAGGTAATAGTAATTAATTCCTTGGTAGCCTGATTCAACACTTCGGCCCTGTTTTCTGTTACCAGAATATCATCTTCAATTCTAATACCATACATACCAGATTCGTAAATTCCTGGTTCGATAGTAATAATCATTCCCGCTTCAAGAACCGCATGACTAACCCCCGAAATACTTGGCCATTCATGCACCGCCGTACCCACACCATGACCTAAACCGTGAATAAAATATTTTTCTTTTTCACCAAGAATTTGACGACATACAAGGTCAATTTCACTAGCTTTGATTCCAGGCTTAACTAAAGCCGCTGACTCAGCTTGAGCTTTTTTTACTAATTCATATACGGTACGCTCTTCATTGTTTGGCTCACCAATAAAAATCGTTCGCGACAAGTCAGAACAATATCCATTAATTTTTAAACCAAGATCAATAACACAAAAGCCACGAGCCAATGAAGTTTCATTAGTTTGATGATGTGGTTCAGCCGCATTGGCCGCGCTAGCAATAATCGGCGGAAATGAAACTTCACAGTTATTTTCTAAAGCAAAACGATGAATAAATTTAGCGGCATCTTGTTCGGTTTTAAATTCTGCCCAATGCGCAATTAATTGCGTAAATAATTCGTCAGTCTTTGCACACACTGTTCGCATAGCAGTAATTTCTGCAGAATTTTTTTGCGCAATAATATGTTCAATATTTTGTGCTTCTTTCAACTCATAGCCTGCCTCAATTAAAACCTTGGCTACGTTGGCTGGTAATACAGTGCCGCGAATAAGCAGGGTGCTTATTGGTAAAGCTTCATGTAATAACTTTGTTAACTGTCCACTTAGGGCTTTTACTTCAAATTCAGGAAATTTTTGAGCTGCTTCTGGTACTTCAAATGGCGTTAACCAAAGAATCGCTTTATTTTGGTTAATTAAAACCGCCGCCTGTTCAGGTTCATATCCAAGTAAATAGGTGAGTACTGAATCATTAATTTCATGACCTAAACTTGCCAACAGTAAACCGCTGGCTTTTTGTTCCTTGCTATAATTTTGTAAAGCTTTAATTTTTTCTAATAACATATTAACGACGCCTAAATGGCAAGAAAATAATAAAGCTTACCAAAGCATGAATAGAAGAAACTACTACCGCATACCAAAATGCCCACACTAAAAAGGGGAGCGAGGTGTAGGTAAAATCAGTAGACATTGGTTTTTTCAGCCAGAGCAAAACTCCATTTACAATTAGTAAAACCACAGCCAACCAAATAAAACCCTTCCACATGGTTTTTTGATCAGCCCAGCTAGGAGCCAAATGACTAGACACTGCAAAAGATACATACACAAATAGCCAGAATCTCCAAGAATTAATATTTGCAGGAGAAAATAAATCTTTGGTTAATTGAATAATATCCGCTAATAATTTTTGCGGATTAAGAATACTAAGCGCATCAATTTTATGAATTAGGTCAATGCCATTTGGCAATAACCAACGAAATAGTAATGACAAAACAACCACACCACCAATAATCGGTGCGGCACCAATAAAAAAATTTCCAATTTGGTGATATATATTTCGCGGATTATAACTATGAACCACTTCACCTAATTTTCCACTTTCAAAATTTGGCCTGAACAGTGATAGAGAGTCAATATGGTGTCTAAAAATTTTTGCCGCAAACCAATGACTAAGCTCATGAATGGGTGTACCAATCCAGGCAGTCCACAAAATTCCCAACCATCCAATGCTTTGATAGTATTGACGCTGTGTAAATCGTTGTAAAAAAGATAAAATAAAACCAAGCATCATGAAAAAACCAAGCACTGCGGTAAGTTGTGCACCAGTCACTTTTAGAATTTCGATAAAGAATTCTTTCATGCAAGCAGTATATAATAAAAAACCTCCCAGTTAAAGGAGGCTTTTTATTATTTTTTTACTTCGAGTGGTACTACGCTTACAAATGAAGTCAATTTAAGCTGACCATCAAAACGGCGGCGTTTGGTTTTTGTGAACTTTACAGTACCTGTTACCAAAGCAAATAAAGTATCGTCTGAACCCTTACCAACATTTTTACCCGGGTGGGTCGCTGATCCGCGTTGGCGGATTAACACAGTTCCTGGGCGCACGATTTCGCCATCTCCAACCTTGACGCCAAGGTATTTTGGTTGCGAATCGCGGCCCAGTCTGGTGGAGCCACCCGCTTTTTTATGGGACATAAAGCGGAAAATTATAATGAAGTGTTCCCCCCTACTACCATAGAGAGTACCGAATGGGGAGAGTTTATCAGAAGTACACTGTACTGTCAAGGCAAAAAGGCGTATACTAAGCCCTATATGGCATATTCTATTTACCCCTTTAAACTCTTTAGTAAGAAAAAAACCGTCTTGACCACGTTTTTTTTAGCCATTGCCCTTAATGCCTTTGTTTGGGCTTGGATTGCGGTGGGCACCACCCAACGTGGGGAAGCAGCCGTGCTTCATTATAACATTTTATTTCAAATTGACCGCCTCGGAAGCTTTGGGGCCTTATACATGATTCCTGGACTCGGCCTGGCCATAATTGCGATCAATTTTTTAGGAGCCTGGCTATTATATGGATATGATACGGTTTTAGCAAAGCTCATTAGTGTTAGTACCGTGGTTTTACAAGTACTACTTTTAACAGCGGTATCTGTTCTTGTTTTCCTCAATGCCTAATGTATGACTGTTCGTCACCCTGATTATCCGCTTTTAGCCTTGGCTGGCGGAATTTTATTATTTGGGCTACTCATGCTTACTTCAGCCAGTTCAGTAACTGGACTTTCTATTTTTGGTGACCAGTTTCATTTTATTAAACGACAAGTTATATTTGGTCTTTTGCCAGGCTTTGTGGCTGCCTATATTTTATATAAAACTCCAAGTCAAATGTGGCGCGATCATGCGGGAATTGTCATGGGCCTATCATTATTATTACTCGTCATGGTTTTAATTCCTGGGCTTGGTTCAACCTATGAAAAAAACGCACAAAGTTGGATTAATATTGCAGGTTTTTCTTTTCAGCCTGCTGAATTTGTAAAACTTGGTTTAATTTTATTTTTTTCTGGTTATATTTTAAAGCGCGGGGAAAAAATCAGACAATGGCAAGAAGGTTTTATTCCTGCCTTAGTAGTAGGTTTTTTTCCCATTGGTTTAATTTTATTACAACCAGATGTAGGTACCGCTGCAATTTTATTTTGCGTTATGGTTTCCATCTTATATTTTGCGGGCGCGCAATTAAAACACTTGGGCACCTTATTATTAATTGGTTTAGTGGCTTTAGGTGGCATGGTCGCGGCTGCGCCATATCGTTTGGAACGGATCACCACATTTATGCACCCAGAGTTAGATCCACTCGGAATTGGCTATCAAATTAATCAAGCATATTTGGCCATTGGTAGTGGCGGATTTGCGGGTTTAGGATTAGGACATTCACAACAAAAAATGCAATATTTGCCTGAGGTTCATGCTGATAGTATTTTTGCGATTATCGCAGAAGAAACTGGCTTTGTGGTTTCTGCATTATTTTTAATTGCTTTGTATTGTTTTATTCGTCGGTTATTAAGGTTGGCTGAAAAAGTGCCTGATGAGTATGATCGTCTGGTCTTATGTGGAATTGCTACTTTATTTGCTGTGCAAAGTTTTTTTAATATTGGCGCGATTGTTGGTCTTTTACCACTCACTGGTGTACCTTTACCATTTGTTAGTCACGGGGGCTCTTCACTTTTGGTAAGCGTGGCAAGTATTGGTTTGGCACTGCAAATTAGCACACGCAGTAAATTAGCTTAATATGAAAAAACCTGAACGACATTGTATTATTTTTTCTGGTGGCGGAACTTTGGGTCCGGTAACACCACTCCTAGCTATCCATGAAACTTTGCTTGGTGTTTTTGAACATGGGTATGAACCGCTTTGGTTTGGTACGCGCAAGGGGATTGAAAGAGAATTAGTTGCTGAATATGGTATTCCATATACCAAATTAACTGCGGGGAAATTACGTCGTTATTTATCTTTTTGGAATATTATTGACCTAACCAAATTGGTGATTGGTTTTTTTCAATCCGTTGGTTTGTTATTAAAATATAACCCAGAACTTTGTATTTCAGCCGGAGGCTATGTGTCTGTGCCACTGCATTGGGCGGCTTGGTTTTTGGGAATTCCCACTTGGATTCACCAACAAGATGTACAAGTGAGTTTGGCTAACCGGCTCATGAAAATTCCTGCTCGCCGGATTACTACAGTACTTGAAGCACAGGTAGCTTTATTTCCCAAAGAAAAAACCGTCTGGTTAGGTAACCCCGTGCGTGAAGAAATTATTTCTGGATCACAGGCCAAAGCGGCACAGTTATTTAATCTTACCCCTGGCATTCCAGTGGTTTTGGTAACAGGTGGAGGTACTGGTTCACAAAGACTGAATCATTTAATTGCTGAAGCTGTGCCCGCCTTAAAAGGCATTTGCCAAATTGTGCATTTAACAGGAAAAGAACGTTCACAAGAAATGGCCTTGCATGCGCAAAATATTTTTGGAGAATATTATCATGTCCAAGATTTCTTAACCTCAGAAATGAAAGATGTTTATGCGGCGGCCACATTAGTGATTTGTCGCGGTGGATTTGGAACCTTGTCTGAATTAGCTGCGCTTAAAAAAGCTGCAGTCGTTGTGCCAAAACCCGGACATCAAGAAGAAAACGTAAAATTCTTTGCCGACAAAGGCGCGATTCGTTTTGTAGATGAAACTCGGGCTGATGGTAATTTTATGGCACGATTAATTAAAGAATTATTAAACAATAAAATTGACCGTGCACGTTTATCACATAACCTACACACGCTTTTGCCACCTGCTGAACCAGAAAGAATTGCGGAGATTGTTGAAAATATTTTAGCAAAAAAGTAATCGAGTACGTTCCATATTTTTATGTACTAGCCATAGGAATCGAACTTTTTAGTTGTTTGTGCTAGTATTTATTTGAGTTAATTAACAACTCAGATTCAAAAAATAAATATGTCTTCACCAGATTTAGCATACCGCCCCAAATCACCTGAGGAGCTCGGGGTACAGTTGGATAATGCCAACACCATAATTGACCCTGAAGAGGGTACTCTTCAGCCACCCTCCCTCTCGGAGAGTGAGTTAATGGCTATGCCTATTGAGGAAATCAAACAAAAGTATGCTCGACGGTATGAGATATACCTGAGAATTTTGAGAGGACGTCCGCGAACAGAGGATGGAGAACAACCAGCAACTCTACAAGAAGATGAGCTTAATGAAATACGTAAATGGTTGACTGCTCTCAACTCATTGGATTCTTACATTCAAAATCATCATGCGGAAGATGGTAAAAAGAAACTCCGAGGCAAACAAATTGATGTTTTTGAGAATTTGCGAGATTTTTTGGAGGCTGGTGGCCAAAACGGATACGTAAAATTGCCAACCGGGTTTGGTAAGACGGTTTTATTTATTGAGTTCATTAAGGCGGTTAATCTAAAAACTATAATCGTCGTGCCTACTCAAGAATTAGTTACTCAAACTGAAAAAAGTATAAGGAAGCATACACCTGACCTTGAAGCGGGCAAGGTATATGAAAAAGCCAAAGAATTTGGACGACAGGTAACGATTATTACCTATAAATCTCTAATAGCTCAATTAAAAAGTGGCAATATTAATCCTGCAGACTATGATTGTCTCGTGCTAGATGAAGCCCACGAAGCATTAGGGGAAGAAACCCGTAAAACAGTAGAGCAGTTTGATTGTTTAAAACTTGGATTTACCGCCACACCAGATTTTTCAACAGAAAAAGGTGTTAGGGATTTGCTTGAAACTGAGATTCACAAAATGACTTTACGTGAAGGCGTTGAAAGTGGGCACCTTTGCTCCTTTGTAAATAGATTAGTTCGCACATCAGCAGATATTTCTAAAGTAAAACAAACTGGAGGTGAACTCGACGAAAAACAATTAGCAGAAGCTGTGGACGTTGCTTCTCGGAATGAAGTGGCAATTAAAATTTATAAAGAACGTTTTGAGGGGAAACTTGGTATTGCTTACTGTGTTGGCGTTAAACATGCCGAAAAGTTGGCTGGATTATTTCGTGAAGCTGGGGTATCCGCTGAGTCAATTGACGGAACAATGGATTATAACGAACGTAAAGAAATTCTTGGTCGTTACGAACGTGGTGAAACTAAAATACTTTGTAATGCGGATTTACTTATTATGGGCTTTGACGAACCAAAGGCTAGTGTTTGTTTTAGATTGCGTCCAAGTAAATCTGCAGTGGTTGTTGAGCAAAGTAGTGGCCGTGTAATGCGTCTTGATGAAGACGATCCTGATAAGCTTGCCTGGATTTTCGACTTCGTGGATATGGGAACTGACGAAAGCGGTGTGGTCCTTTTTGCTCAGGTGGCAAATGGTTCATTTATTGCCAACCCCAATAGCAAATGGGGTAAATCCAACAGTGATTCAGGCACTGGAGATATTAAGACCAAAGTTCCAGATATTGAAATTGAAGGAATAGAGATTATCTCTGATGAAGAAGAGATAATGAAGATTGATCAACAAACCAGACTCAAGAATAGAGAGAAGGTGGTGGTTTACCGCACCCCAGAATCTGCCCTTGCCGAACTTGAAGCTGCGTACCAAAAGTGGAAAGCACTTCCTGAAAAGAAACGAGGGAAATTAAATACGTTATGGCTCGTAAAAAATGGGTACAGCACTTTATATGGCTGGACAACAAGAACAGAAGGCGGCATTTCTTCCCTGATTGCACGGTCCTCTATCGAGCTGCAAAAAGATTTTAAAATACAAGGATACACAATGGGTCGTACCCCCGAATCTGCCCTTGCCGAACTTGAAGCTGCGTACCAAAAGTGGAAAGCACTTCCTGAAAAGGAACGAGGGAAGTTTAGTCCAAAATGGTTGGCAAGAAATGGCTACTTAGCCATGTATGCTTGGGCAAATAAAAGAAAGGGTGGTCTTGAGGCCATAGTCACTACAGCTTCTTCCGAACTACAAAAAGATTTTGAAAAGCTGGTAGTAGTAGATCGAACTCCCAAATCTGTCATCGGGGAAATTGAAACGGCACATAAAAAATGGAAAGCACTTCCTGAAAAGGAACGGGGGAAGTTTAATTCAATGTGGCTAATTAAAAATGGATATAAAACTCTATATGAGTGGGCAAAAAGTCAAAAAGGCGGTCTTGAGGCTATAGTTGTTGCGGCTTCTCCAGAGCTACAAAAAGATTTTAGAAAACTGGTAATGACAGAACGTACCCCCGAATCTGCCCTTGCCGAACTTGAAGCTGCGTACCAAAAATGGAAAGCACTTCCTGAAAAGGAACGAGGGAAGTTTAGTCCAAAATGGTTAGAACGAAATAGCTACAATGCTCTGTACGGTTGGGCAACAAGAGAAGAGGGTCGTCTTGCGACACTATTCGCTACAGCTTCTCCAGAGTTGCAAAAAGATTTTGAGAAGAGAGAAGCAGGACGAGAACGTACACCCGAGTCTGCTCTTGCTGAACTTGAAACCGCGTATAAAGTCTGGAAAGTACTTCCTGAAAAGGAACGGGGGAAGTTTGGTGCTCAGTGGCTAATTAAAAATGGATACCAAGCTCTATATCAGTGGGCAAATAATCAAACAGGTGGGCTTCCTGCCCTAGTTGCCGCAGTCTCTTCCTAACTCCAAAAAAAATTCAGCTTAATTTATTCTGCATATTTTGGTTATTTTGCCTATTCTGCTATAATTCATGTATGCCAAATTTCCAACTAACCACTGGCGCCAAGCCAATGGAAGACCCAAATGATATTTGTCTGTTTGGACAAACTTTTTTCCGCAATCAACTGCGGCGTTTTGGTATTAAGACCGATGACCGTCGCCGCCACATGTACGTGATTGGAAAAACTGGTATGGGTAAAACCACGGTGATGGAAAACATGGTGCTTAGCGATATTTATCGCGGACATGGTGTTGGCATTGTCGATCCGCACGGAGATTTTGCGGAAAAAATTCTTGATTTTATACCACCAGGTCGTATTAATGATGTGGTGTATTTTAATCCAGCTGACATTGACCACCCAATTGGTTTTAACGTGCTTGAAGTTAAAAGTGAAGAGCAAAAACATTTGATTGCCGCCGGGCTCATGGGTATTTTCAAAAAGATTTGGCCTGATGTGTGGAGTTCTCGTATGGAATACATCTTGAACAATACTTTACTCGCGCTTTTGGATTATCCTGGTTCCACGTTGTTGGGAATTAATCGTTTACTGTCTGATAAAGATTTTCGCAAAAAAGTAGTTGGCCAGTTAACTGATCCGGTGATTAAATCGTTTTGGCAAAATGAATTTGCTTCATATAATGACCGGTACGCGCAAGAAGCCGTGGCCCCAATTCAAAATAAAATTGGTCAATTTTTGTCATCTTCGGTGATTCGCAACATGGTGGCGCAAGTTACTTCCACCATTAACATTCGTGAAATCATGGACTCACGGAAAATTTTAATCATGAATCTTTCCAAAGGACGGATTGGTGAAGACAATAGTCGGCTCTTGGGTGGTATGTTAATTACCAAAATCCAGCTAGCGGCCATGGAACGTGTTGATACTCCAGAAAAAGACCGTAAAGATTTCTTTTTGTATGTTGATGAGTTTCAAAACTTTGCCACACCAAGTTTTGCGAACATTTTATCAGAAGCTCGTAAATACCGTTTGAGCCTGATCATGGCTCATCAATATGTTTTGCAGCTTGATGAAGTAGTGGCAGCGGCCGTGTTTGGTAATGTGGGCACTATTATGGCCTTCCGTGTTGGTGGCGGCGATGCTGAAGCTTTGGCCAAAGAATTTGCGCCAGTATTCATGGAAGAAGACATTGTAAACTTGGCCAAATATCGGATTATTTTAAAATTAATGATTGATGGTGTGGCATCACAACCATTTAGTGCCATGACCATGCCACCAATTGGTTCACCAACCGGTGTTTCTGAACGCGTCATTCGCGTTTCACGCGAACGGTATGCACAAAATCGCTCAGTGATTGAAGATAAGATTATTCGGTGGAGTGGAATGGCGCCATTACTTGAAGAAGATTTTGGCGATGTTGATACAACAATTAAACCTACCTTACCGACAACACCACCAACTTTGCAACCAAACAAACCTGCCCGAACTTCACCTTCGGTAAGCACACCAAGTACATCAGTTTCTTTATCTGCCTTATTACCAAAAACAAGTAGCCCCGCAAATCCTTCTTCTACATCACACTCAGCCCCAAGTTCAAATAATTCTGGCAACAATACTAATTCTGGTAATTCTGCGCCAGCTTTAAATCCTGACGGCACTCCAAAAAAGAAACGTCGCCGTAAGCGGAAGAAAAGTGGAGGTGGGGGAGAAGGTGGCGGGAATAGTCGACCTACACAAACTTCAACTCCAACCCCAACTCCGCCTCCTGCACAGCCTAAAGAACCTGCCCAAGAAACACCTCGTCCAATTCCACCACCTCAAACCCCTCCAAGCCCAAGCGGACCGCAATCAATTTCCCCAAAGCAAGTCATTGAATTTTAAACTGCCCGCTTTACAGCGAGGCGGTTTTTGATTATGCTGGCTGTGTAAAATATGATTTTCAAAGAACAGCTAGAAATATTGCAAAAAGGAATTAATACCTACATGCCTGTCTTGGGCGAATTTTTTGACTATAAAAAAACTCTTGCTGAACATAGCGAGCGAATTACAGAGCAGAACCCAGACCCAACACATCTTGAACGACAAGTATTAATTGCCCAAACAATCAAAAATGAATTACAGCGTCTTTATAACATTGAAAATAATTTTCCAGAACCGCCATTTGCAATTAATATTGTAGATCACCATGCGGTTTTGACACACCCAATTTTGACTGCAACCAATATAACGGTTAATGCCAAACATTTGCTAGAAACAGGCGTAAAAAAGCCATCAGTAGTTTTTTCCAGTGCCATTGTTCCACCGAATAATTTTTTAAATAAAAAAGGAATTCATTTGCACGGCAAATCTGTTTCTTTTTTTTCGGGAAAAGAAATTCATCAAGCAGCGTACTGCATGCCCAAACATGATTTTCATTTTATAGAACGACTTAAGCAAAATAAACAATGGGCACAGTTTACAACCGAAGAGCAGAATTTTCTGGAAAAAATCGAAAGTGAAATTCTGGCCATTTCCATGGATCAGGCAATAAATTATGCTGATCAAGTAGGGCTTATTAATAATTGGCTCTGGCCCAAATTATTTGCACCTGAATTGCGTGATAATCTTCCCGAATTAACCTATATACCAAGTGAAGAGATCATTAGGTTGAATATTGAGAATATTTTTAATGGTAAATCAAATATTGACCGCGCACTTTTTGATCCAGAGCAGCGTACCAAAGTTTTAGAATTATTTAAAGATGTTTCAGGATGTTGGACAAAGAGCGGGGATAAAGGTACACACTTCTTTTGGTATAAAGATAAAGATAATAAACCAGAAGCAATGCGATTAGAAAATGAGCAGCTGGTGGCTGTAAATTCAAATGTTATTATTCCTTTTACACGCGAAACAATAATTACGGCAATAAAAGAAAAACAGATTATCCCTAGTCTTTTTGTAATTTATGGTTGGATTGTATTTTGGTGCGGAGTTAAACCACTGAGTGGTTATGGTTCTAGTACTTATTTAACTAACATGAAAAAAGCCTGGACTAAATTGTTGGAACATTTTGATCAAGAAGAAAAAGAAAGGGTGAGTAAGATTGATACAAAAAGTTTAGTTGGTGGAGAAATTGTTACTTATAAACGTGTTGATTCTAAACTTATACCTCAATGTGCATTTGATGTTTTATATGATGGTGGCCTAACACGCAATTATGTTGAGCACTTGAATCAAATGAAATTTGGCAATTTGGTAAAACCAAGTATGCCTGAAGTGTATAATAGCTATGTGCCACAGTCTGAACGAGAAAACATGAAACTTACTCCAAATGATATGCTCGGGGCAGATTTTGATTGGATTGTTTGATATGCCACAACTGATTTGGAAACAGTTGTTTAAACGAACTGGATACCCATATTTTATTTTACATTTAGCACAAGAAGCCTATGCGCAAGATATGGAAGCAGCACTTGGGTGGGGATATTCTGACCAACTTTTTATCTATGACACAGGTACTGTAACTTCATTTTATTCTACTCGTGATGCACATTCTTTTAGAGAATTTATTACAACAAAAATTGAAACAGAACTTTTTGAACTTCTCAATATAATTGAGCGGCGAGCGGAAAATTTGCAAGAAATTGCCACCCAAACAGCTCATGAATTAAATTCAAAGATATTAACATCTAATGAGTTAGTTCTCGTTGTCACAAAAATGTACCAAGCCTATCGTGATTTATACGCAGTGTATCGCTTGCCAACGTTAATTGATTTGGAGTTAGAAACTGATCTTAGTAATGGGCTCATGACTGCTTGTGCAAAAGCAAAAGATATTGCAGGTGAGGCGTTCAATGCGGCGGACTTAATGGTTTTACCACTATTACGCAAACAAGCATCTCAATTACTAGCTATTAATGAAGATAAAATTTTGCACTTGAAATTTGAAGAATTAGTACAATCTTTGGCAAAGAAAAATTTGCTGACCAAACCTGATCTGTCAGAAAGAAATCAAAAGTGGATTTTAGTAACTATTGATCGGAAAATATTTCATGTGCCTGGTGACGAGATGAATGAATGGCTCGCAAAGCATAGCTTTCATTCTATAACTAATGAAAATGATGTAGAAATAAAAGGACGACCTTGTTACAAAGGTATAACAACTGGAAAAGTATTTATACCAAAAAATTTAGAAGATTTACAAAATATTCCAGAACAATCAATCTTAGTCATGCCTATGACAACTATTGATGTTATCAAATATTTAAATAATGTAATTGGAATTATAACTGATGAAGGTGGAGTTACTTGTCATGCTGCGATAATTAGTCGTGAAATGAAAATTCCTTGTATTGTGGGTGCAAAAAACGCAACTGCAATATTAAAAAATGGCGATCAAGTTTTGCTAGACGCCATTTCTGGTGTAGTGAAAAAATTAGTCCTCTAATTACTTCAGAGAAATAATCACAGGACTGCTTGCCTGACGCGAGCTCCTCATCCGACCCTTGCGGGTGGACAAGAACTCAACGTCAGGCTGGCAGAAAGATACGGGGATGTGAGGTGGGATGGCCACAGCTACTTGCGCAGCGTGGCCGAGGGCGCGAACTTCTGCACGGAGATGACTTGGTCACCCATGAGGAAGTACAGGTACGCCTGCAGCGGCTTGAGCCCGAGCTCACCCACTTCGATGCCGGCTTCGAGTGCCATGAGCGACAGCCCGATCTCATGGCCGACAACGTCGACGTACCGACACTCGTCGTTGAAGCCGTTTCGGCGAAGGACCAGGTCTATGAGATCACTGACGACCTCGTAGACCGGTGCCTTCGCACGGAGATCTGCCATGACTTCTGCCGACCCGAGGGCTTCGCGGATGAGCTGAGGCTCGGTGTAGCCCTGCTCGATGCGCCCCTTGACCCAACGACCCTCGTCCAGCACACGCAGCGTCAGACGCTGCGTGTTGACGCGAGCGTCCCGCCGAATCTGGCGAGCATGAGTCACATCGAACTGTGTGATCACAGAGCGGTTCAGGTTGCTCGCGAAGTACAGGGCGGGTCCGAACTGCGGAGCGAGCCTTGTGCCGAGCAAGCGGTAGTCCCCACGGACAGCGTCGCAGAGTGCAACACCTTCTTCCGTGAGGGTTCGGTTCTCGTCGTCTCCTTCCTGCACCGATGCCGAGTGCCGTTTGGCGACGGCACAGGCCGTTGCTTCGGGCGGAATGAAAATTTCATCTGCGGTCAAGACCGCCATATTAAACCTCGCTATGCCGTAGAAACCGTTTGCCAAACCCAACGCGGACTTGAGCAACTTCTTCCCCGGCAATAGGACAGAAGTATGAAAGGGTCAATTTTACCGTCTTATACTTCTGTCCTAAACATATCTTTCTGATTTTTAAAGAGCGACTAAAAAAAATAATACTTTTTCTTGCTTTTGTCAAGATTTTCTGCTACATTAAGCCTATTATTGAGGTAAATGGGTGGGTTGGGTAT
>CAYYQC010000019.1:7975-18055 GCA_964473715.1 uncultured Gammaproteobacteria bacterium | reverse complement strand
GTCGTAACAAGGCATCCCTAGCGGAAGCTGGGGATGGATCACCTCCTTTCTGGAGTTCATTCCGAGTAATCGGAATATAATTTCACACATGTTAGATGATTTTTGTTTTCTTGTCACATTTGTACGGTGAACCATTAGTGGTTTACGCTCAATATTAAAATCCCCCAGAAGGGGATTTTTTGTTTGTAAAATATTATTTTTTTGATTTTAAACCTACTTGACTGTTTGTAAAAAATAACGCAAAATGAGATTAAAATAAATGTATGAATAACAATTTTGATCGCTTGTTTAAATTGGCGCAGAAGACAAAAAGTACTTTGGTTGTTTATGATCGTGAGGGTAATGATCATTGTGTAGTTTTGGGAATTGAACAGTTTGAAAAAATGTCAGAGCAAACATCTATTTCTCCTTTGGAAACCATTGCTCCAGCTCCTAAAACTCCAGTTATTGATTTAGACCTTAAAACTGATGAAGAAATTTTGGAAGCCCTAAATGAAAAAATTTCTAATTGGCGCGCTTCACAACCAGTTTCTGAATCAGAAGAACCAGTTTTGAATACTGATTCTGTTCAGGAGGTACCTGTTCCAGAAATTTCTACTGTTGATCATGAGCCAGAAGAACCGACACAATCAATCGCTGTTCCTGTGGCTTCACCTTTGGTCGCCCAAAGCCCAACCAAATCTTCATCTTGGCACAGACTTGGTGATGTAATGGCTCAAACCTTAAAGCCAAAAATGCCAGAGGTTCGGTATGAAGAAATAGGGGAACCAGAAGTGGCTTTACCAGTGACTAGAACCGATGAACCAGAAGTTTTTTCTGAGCCAGAATCACTTGATGATGAACCACTTTTTTTAGAAGAGCCTGTTAGTTAAATTATCCCCACGCTATCCCCACCCTTTGCCCTTGACGTCGCAGGGAAGTTCAGATATAATCACGACGCAACTTATCAAAAACTGCTCTGTTAACTTGTTTTTCAAGTAAACCGAGTAAATATTTATTTATTTCTAGTATCGCTGGTTAACAAAACGCTGCTGGGTCACCTCGGCAGGTGCGATATAGTCATTCGTATGGCAGAATTTCAAAGAAACAAGCCACATGTGAATGTAGGTACCATTGGTCACGTTGACCACGGTAAAACTACTACCACTGCTGCTATCCTTAAGGTAGCTGCTGCTCATGGTTTCATTGCAGACGTAAAGGAAGTGGACGCTCTTGATAAAGCTCCAGAATCCAAGTCTCGTGGTATTACCATTTCTACAGCTCATGTAGAATACGAAACAGCTAATCGTCACTATGCTCACGTTGACTGTCCAGGTCACGCTGACTACGTAAAGAACATGATTACTGGTGCTGCTCAAATGGATGGCGCCATCCTCGTTGTTTCTGCTGCTGACGGTCCAATGCCTCAGACTCGTGAACATATCTTGCTTGCTCGCCAAGTAGGTGTGCCTTATATCGTTGTTTACCTTAACAAAGTTGATCAAGTTTCAGATCCTGAACTTATTGACCTCGTAGAAGAAGAAGTTCGTGACCTCCTCAAGAAGTATAACTTCCCAGGCGACACAACTCCTGTTATTCGTGGTTCTTCACTTAAGGCTCTTGAAAATCCTTCAGACGAAGCAGCTTCTAAGCCAATTCTTGACCTCCTCAAGGCTTTGGACGAATATATCCCACAACCAGAACGTGATCTTGATAAACCATTCCTCATGCCAATTGAAGATGTATTCTCAATTGAAGGTCGTGGTACTGTAGTAACTGGTCGTATTGAACGTGGTCGCGCCAAGGTTGGTGATGAAATCGAAATCGTTGGTATGCAGACTGAAGTTACCATGAAAACCACTGTGACTGGCGTTGAAATGTTCAACAAGTCACTCCAAGAAGGTATGGCTGGTGATAACGCTGGTATCCTCCTCCGTGGTACAAAGAAAGACGAAGTTATGCGTGGCATGGTACTTGCTAAACCAGGCAGTATCAAAGCTCACACTGAAATTGAAGCTGAAGTTTATGCTTTGACTAAAGAAGAAGGTGGCCGTCACAAGCCTTTCTTCAATGGTTATAAACCACAATTCTACATCCGCACAACTGATGTTACTGGTGACATTACTTTGCCAGCTGGCACAGAAATGGTTATGCCAGGCGACACTGCCAACCTTAAGATCAAATTGATCGTTCCAGTTGGTATTGAAGAAAAAATGCGCTTTGCGATTCGCGAAGGTGGTCGCACAGTTGGAGCAGGCGTTGTAACTAAAATTTTAGTCTAATAATAATGAAGCCCTCTCCGAGAAATCGGAGGGGGCTTCTGCTCTTTAATGCACTTTATTACTTATGTCCACAAAAGTTGAAAAAAAGCCAGAATCAACCGAAGTAGGTAATGGCGGTCCGAAAATGCGGATCAAGATCAGAGCCTATGATCACAAAATTATTGATATTGCGACTAAGACCATCATGGATGTAGCTGAACGCAATAGTGTCCAGGTAGTGGGTCCTGTACCTCTGCCAACCCAAATTCAGAAGTACAGTGTTAACCGTGCTACCTTTATCCACAAAACTGCTCAGGAACAGTACGAAATCCGGACCCATAAACGTTTGATTGATATTGTCAATCCTTCACCAAAGGCCATGGATGCACTCATGAATCTGAACCTTCCAAGTGGAGTGGAACTAGAAGTTAAAATGCTCTAATTCCCTTGGGGAATTAGCACTTGACAGGCTAGTAAAAAAGTAGTACACTAGGGCCGTTATAAAGAAATCACTAGATCATTAGTCAGCCAGATAAGATTCGTTTGAAAAACATCTGGGGCGACGAACCGGTCTTGAACAGAAAATGTATACAAAATAGACAATAGGCCAATATTTAACGAATCATATTTGGCTAGAAGGTAAACCAGGCAGCTACTACTCAAATTGGGTAAAGGGCTGAGGGGCTTTCCTTCTAGTTTTTTATAGCTTAAATTTCAGATTGAAAAAGAAATAGTTTGGTATGAAGTTCATTCTTGGAAAAAAAATTGGCATGACACAGGTTTTCCTCGACAACGGCAACGTTGTTCCGGTTACTCGTGTCCAAGCCGGACCTTGCGTTATTACGCAGGTTAAAACCAAAAGTCATGATGGCGTGGACGCAGTCCAAGTCGGATTTGACCAACAAAAAACCTTTCGTTTGAGTAAACCTCAGAAAGGTCATCTTGAGGCAATTAACTGGGAGCCAGGAGTTTCAGTGCGTTTTATGCGCGAAGTTCCAATGGATACCAAAAATTTAAAGCGCGGTGATGTATATACAGCTGCGACTTTTGCTGTTGGTGATAAAGTTTCAGTGATTGGTAATTCAAAAGGACGCGGTTTCCAAGGTGTTGTAAAACGCCATGGATTTGCTGGTGGTCCTGCTTCTCACGGACACAAAGACAACCTCCGCATGCCTGGTTCTATTGGTGCGGGTGGTGTACAGCGTGTTTTCAAAGGTATGCGCATGGGTGGTCACATGGGTGATGCGCAAATTACTGTAAAGAATTTAGAAGTGGTGGTGGTAAAAGCTGAAGATAATGAACTTTGGATCAAAGGTGCTATTCCAGGTGCTCGCAATGGTTTGGTTTTAGTAAGCACTGAAGGTGGCGAGATCAAAGTAGAACGTTCTATTTCTGAAGCAGAAGTAAAAGCTGCCGAAGCTGCACCAGAATCAGTTGAGACTGTTGAAGTAACCGAGGCTACTCAAGAAACTCCAGTAATGGAAGAGGTTCAAGTTGAAGCAACTCCAGAAGTTGTTCCAGCTTCAGCTGAAGAAACTAAGTAACCTGTATGGCAAAAGTAAAATTATTTACCGCAACCGGAACAGAGCAGGGAACAGTAGAGCTTTCCCCAGCTGTATTTGAAGTTGCTCCAAAAATTTCAGTAGTACACCAAGTATACGTAGCGCAAATGGCTAATGCCCGTGAATCATGGGCTGATACCAAAGACCGCAGTGAAGTACGTGGTGGTGGTAAAAAACCATGGAAACAAAAAGGTACTGGTCGTGCTCGTCACGGTTCTATCCGCTCTCCAATTTGGAAGGGTGGTGGAGTTACTTTTGGTCCAATCTCTGATCGTAATTACACACAAAAAATCAATAAAAAAACCAAGACTTTGGCTGTACGCATGTGTTTGTCTGACAAATTAGCTGATGGAAAGTTGGTGGTAGTAGCAGAATTTCCAACCACAGGCAAAACCAAAGATTTTTCAATTCTCCGTTCAAAAGTTTTGACTGACCGTCGCTCACTTTTAGTAGTGACTGCTGGTAAAGATGAAGGAGTAATGAAATCTGCAGGCAACTTGGAAAAAGTTGAAGTAATGCGTGCTAGTGATATAACTGTTGTTGATTTAATGCACCACAATGCGGTGGTAATGTCTCAAGCAGCTGCTCAGGCACTTGAGAAGCGTTTAAAATAAGTGTATGGCAAAAAAATTAACAACAACCAAGTCAGAAAATACTAGCGCTCCAAAAGCTACTGGAACTGCGCACCGCATTTTGCTTCGCGCAATTCTTAGTGAAAAAACTACTCGTGCTGAAGCCAAAGGTGCGTACACTTTTGCTGTAGACATTGATGCTACTAAACCAGCGATCATGCGCGCAGTTACTGAAGTGTATGGAGTTCGCCCAGTTGCAGTTCGCACCAGTATTACTGAAGGTAAGCAAGCACGTTTTGGCCGCTTTAACGGTCGCCGCCGCGATTGGAAAAAAGCAGTGGTTACATTGCCAGAAGGCAAGACCATTTCTATTCACACCGGCGTCTAAGCGATGAATATATGTCAGTGAAACTTTATAAACCAACCACTAACGGACGTCGCCAAGCAAGTGCTTCAGATTTTTCTGATCTCACTTCTAGCAAGCCAGTAAAATCACTGGTTCACGTTCTCAAAAAACACTCTGGTCGCAACAACCAAGGTATTATTACTGTTCGTCATCGTGGCGGCGGAGTAAAACGCTTGTACCGGAATATTGATTTTAAACAGGTTAATTTTGATGTACTTGGTACTGTTAAAACAATTGAATACGATCCAAATCGTGGTGCTCGTATTGCTTATGTTGAATATACTGATGGCGCCAAAGCTTATGTGATTGTTCCTCAAGGCTTAACTGTGGGTACTACAATCATGTCTTCACAAAAAGCCATTGACCCAAATGTGGGTAACCGAATGCCTCTTGAATTTATCCCAACTGGTTTGGCTGTTTACAACATTGAACTTACTCCAGGCAAAGGTGGGCAAATTGTTCGCGGTGCTGGTGTAGCAGCTCAATTGCAAACTGTTGAAGGACGTTTTGCTCAACTCAAAATGCCATCTGGTGAAGTACGCATGGTTCTGAAAGAATGTATGGCCACTGTTGGTATGGTAGGAAACTCTGACCACAAATTGGTTCGACTTGGTAAGGCTGGCCGTATGCGCCTTAAAGGTTGGAGACCAGTGGTTCGTGGTAAGGTTATGAACCCAGTTGATCACCCGCACGGAGGTGGTGAAGGTCGCAATCCAATTGGTCTTAAAGGTGGTCCTAAAACTCCATGGGGTAAAAAAGCTATGGGTGTTAAGACTCGCCGTAAGCAATCCAGTGACTCTCTAATTTTGGAGCGTCGTAAGAAGCGTAAGAAATAATAATTCGTATGTCACGAAGTTCTAAAAAAGGCGCATTCATTGATGAGAATCTTTTGGGAAAAGTCCAAAAGGCCAAGGAAAAAAATGATCGCAAAGCGATCAAAACTTGGGCTCGCTCTTCAACAATTACCCCAGAAATGGTTGGTATGACCTTTGAAGTGCATAATGGTAAAAATTTCATTCCAGTGTTTGCTGAAGAAAACATGGTAGGACACAAGCTTGGTGAATTTTCTCCAACCCGCAAATTTATCAGCCATGGTGGTAAAATGGCCAAAGATCAGGCTAAGCCAGCTGCTCCGGCCGCTGCTCCTGCCGCTAAAAAATAGTGTATGGAAACGATTGCCCGCTTAAACAATTTACGTGTCAGTCCTCGCAAAGTCAGATTGCTCGCTGATTTGGTAAAAGGAATGAAAGCTAGCGAAGCTGCGCTTCAGTTGGAATTTTCACGCAAGCATGCTGCTCGCCCAGTTTTGAAATTGCTCCGCTCAGCCATGGCTAATGCTAGTCATAATCACAAACTTGATGTTGGTACTTTAGTTGTAGCTAACATGACAGTTGATAGTGGTGAAACTTTGCACCGTTGGATGCCACGCGCCATGGGTCGTGCTACTCCAATTCGCAAGCGTTCATCAAAAATCACTTTGACCCTCCGTGGTGAAAGTGTTGCTGGTGAAGCTCAAGCTGAAACATCTAAATAATATGGGACACAAAGTACATCCAAAAATTCATCGTTTACCAGTCTTGTTTCCATGGGCTTCACGTTGGGTTACCAAGACTAATTATGCTGACACTGTTCGCGAAGATATCCAAATCCGTGAATACGTGATTGAAAAAGGTAAAGAAGCACAAATTGATTCAGTGCATCTTGAGCGCAGTGCAAAACAAGTAACCATTACTATTTTTTCTGGTAAGCCAGGTGTGCTTATTGGTCGCGGTGGTCAAGGTCTTGATGTGCTCCGCAAAGATATTGAACGCAAGTTCTTGCACATGAAGCATAAGGTTAAATTGAACATTCAAGAAATGTCTGCACCATCTTTATCAGCTCAAATTGTGGCTGATGGGATTGCTAAAGATCTTGTGGGCCGCTTACCATTCCGTCGTCTCATGAAACAAAACATGGAACGTGTAATGAAAGCTGGTGCACAAGGAGTAAAAATTTCTTTGTCTGGTCGTTTGAACGGTGCGGAAATTGCTCGTACAGAAAAAATGGCGCAAGGAAAAATTCCTTTGATCACTTTGCGCAGTAATGTAGAATTTGCCAGTGTTGGTGCCCAAACTTTGCAAGGAACTATTGGTGTAAAGGTTTGGATCTACCAAGGTGAATCATTTGAACGTGTAGATAAAATGGCCAATGTTAACCAAGCAGTGGCAACTAAAAAGAGTACTGTTTAATTTCATTTGTATGTTACTACCTAAAAAAGTTAAACACCGCAAATGGCACAAACCTCGCCGTCGTAACCTCGGCGTAGCGACTCGTTTGACTACAGTTGCTTTTGGAAGCTATGGTCTTAAATCACTTGACCATGCTTGGATTACATCACGTCAAATTGAAGCTGCTCGCCGCGTAATGACTCGCTATGTAAAGCGTGGTGGCAGAATCTGGATTCGGGTTTTCCCAGATCGTCCAGTTACTAAAAAAGGTAATGAAGTACCGATGGGTGGTGGTAAGGGTTCACCTGATCACTATGTAAGTACGGTTAAGCCAGGCACAATGCTCTTTGAAATGGAAGGTATTCCAGAAGATCAAGCACGTGAAGCTTTGCTTAATTCATCACACAAGTTGCCGCTTAAGGCAAAATTTGTTAAGCGCACTTAAGCTGTATTACTATGTCAGAATTATTAGAAAAAACAGTTAGTGAACTGGACAAAGAATTGGTTGAAGCCCGGACTGAACTCCGCGAATTGCGCTTCAAGAATTTTGAAGGTCAGCTCCGTGAAGTTCGCAAGATCCGGACTCTCCGGACCCGCATTGCGCAGCTAGAAACCGCTCGCGCAGTTAAGGCCAATTTACCGGCCACTGCTTAAGCTTAATGTATGCCAACGACTCAACCAAAACCTAAGGCAAAGAAGACTGTAGCTAAAGCTGCAGCTCCTGCTTCAACTCCGGTGGCTGCTCCTGAAGCTGCTCATCACCGCCGTTTTGCCGGCAAAGTGGTGCGCATTTCTGGAGACAAAACCATTGCTGTTGAAGTATCTGTTAAAGTAATGCATCCAAAGTATCGCAAACAGTACACACAATCATTGGTGTATCCTGTGCACGATGAAAAGAACATTGCAGTAGTAGGAAACAAGGTTAATTTTGAAGAATGTCGCCCAATCAGCAAGCGGAAACGCTGGCGCTTGGTATCGATTGTAAAATAGGTTAATTTGACTGTATGATTCAACATCGAAGCATGCTCAAAGTAGCGGATAATACTGGCGCTAAAAAGCTCCAATGTCTCCGCGTCAATGGTGGTTTCCAGAAACGGTTTGCCATTATTGGTGATATCATTACGTGTTCTGTAAAAGAAGCTGCACCTCGCGGAACCGCGAAAAAAGGTGAAGTGGTACACGCTGTGATTGTTCGTCAACGCAAAGAAATGCGCCGCAAAGACGGTACATATATTCGTTTTGATGAAAATGCCGCTGTAATTATTGATACTAAGAACAAAGAACCAAAAGGAACTCGTATCTTTGGACCAGTTGCTCGCGAACTTCGCGGTAAAGGTTTCCAAAAGATTATTTCTTTGGCTCCTGAAGTTTTGTAATACTATGAAGATTAAAAAAGGCGACATGGTAAAAGTACTTGCTGGTAAGGACCGGGGTAAAACCGGGAAGGTCATCCAGGTTTTGATCGGCAAGAACGACCAAGCATTGGTAGTAGTTGAAGGCGTAAACAAGCTTAAAAAGCACTTGCGCTCAGGCCGCGGTGGAGATAAAGGACAATCAATTGAATTGCCATCTCCAATGCCAATGTCTCGGGTAATGGTGATTGACCCTAAGACTAATAAGCCGACTCGCGTTGGATTCCGTATGGACGGAGACAAAAAAGTGCGGGTAGCTAAACCGAGCGGTGAAACGCTCGCTTAATGAGAAAGTATGCCAGCACGATTACAAACAACCTACACTAAAACCGTTGTACCTGCTCTCAAAGAGAAGCTTGGTTTACGCAACATTATGCAGGTGCCAAAAGTAACCAAAGTAGTTTTGAACGTTGGTTTTGGTCGCCACGCAAAAGAAGAAAAGTATATTGAAAGTGTTGAAAAAACATTGACCAATATTACTGGTCAAAAACCAATGCGAAACAAATCTAAGAAATCTATTTCCAACTTCAAAATCCGTGAAGGACAAGTCATTGGTGCTTCAGTGACACTCCGCGGACAAAGAATGTACGAATTCTTGGATCGCTTGATTATGCTCACCTTGCCACGCGTTCGTGATTTCCGCGGTTTAAACCCAGAAAGTTTCGATGCTCGTGGTAATTACACTCTTGGCTTCAAAGAACATTTGGCCTTCCCTGAAATTACTGGAGCTGAAATGGGTGATATTATTCATGGTGTTGAAATCACAGTGTGCACATCGGCTGATAGTAAAGAATCAGGCCGAACCTTGCTCACTGAGCTTGGTTTCCCATTCCGCAAGAAATAATCAATATGGCAACACAAGCACAAATTGTTCAATCTAACCGCAAGCCAAAATTCAGCACTCGCGTGGTCAGACGGTGTTGGAATTGCGGACGCAAACGCAGCTATATTCGTCGCTTTAAGATGTGCCGCATTTGTTTCCGTGAATTTGCGAACAAGGGCTTTATCCCTGGGGTTCGTAAGTCCAGCTGGTAGTTTACTTTATTAGAAAACAGTATGATGACTGATACTATCGCCGACATGCTTACCCGCATTCGCAACGCCCAACGCGCTCACAAGAGTTCAGTGGTGATTCCGTATTCAAATTTGAAACGGTCAATTGCTGACCTTTTGGCTCGCGAAGGCTATGTGGGTCAAGTAGAAAAAACCGGAGAAAATCCAGGACAATTGGTAGTGGCTTTGAAGTACAATGGCACTAAACCAGCGATCCAGGACATTACCCGTATGAGCACCCCAGGACACCGCATGTACCGGGCTGCTGATGAATTGCCAACAGTGCTAAACGGCTATGGTTTGGCTATTGTGTCCACTTCTCGTGGGCTCATGACCAGTTCAGAAGCTCGTAAATTGGGTATTGGTGGTGAGATTCTTTGTTCGGTTTATTAATCCGAATTTTATGTCAAGAATTGGAAAACAAATTATTACCATCCCTGCCGGAGTCACCGTTACTGCGACTGGTGGTTTGCTTAAGGTTACTGGTCCAAAAGGAACTTTGGAACGTCCGCTCAATCCTATTGTGACCGTAACTGTAGCTGACAATACCATTGCTTTTACTGTGGCAAATCCTGATGAAAAGAGTGAACGTTCACTTTGGGGTACTTGGGGAGCACATGTGAACAAC
>CAYYQC010000019.1:0-7965 GCA_964473715.1 uncultured Gammaproteobacteria bacterium | reverse complement strand
GATTACTGGTGTGACTCAAGGTTTTACCAAGCAACTCGAAATCAATGGTGTGGGTTACCGCGCAGCCATGCAAGGCAAAGACCTTAAATTGGAAGTTGGTTATTCTCACCCAGTGATCTTTGAGTTACCTGTTGGTATCCAAGGTACAGTAGAAAAAAATCTTATTACTTTAGTTGGTTTTGATAAAGAGCTCTTGGGCATGATTGCGGCTAAACTCCGTGCTGTGCGCAAGCCAGAACCATATAAAGGTAAGGGGATTAAGTATCTCACTGAAACTATTCGCCGCAAAGCTGGTAAAACAGCTAGCAAAGGCGCCTAATTGATTTTTTAATAAAGACTCTCTATGAAACGTGCACGTACTCCACAAGCACAACGACAGGGACGCCAAGCGCGTGTTCGCGCTCGCGTAACTGGCACGGCTGCACGACCGCGCTTGAACGTGTTTCGCAGCGCCACTGCCATGTTCGTGCAATTGATTGATGATGAACGCTCTGTTACACTTGCTAGTGTTCACAGTAAATCAATGACTACTAAACCAGAAGGTGGCGAACGCAGTGCAAAAATTGCGGTTGCTTATGCCATGGGTCAAGAACTTGCTGCTAAAGCCAAAGAACTTGGTGTAAGCGCAGTAGTATTTGACCGCGCTGGTTACCGCTATCATGGTCGTGTTCAGGCTGTTGCTGACGGCGCACGCGCTGGTGGCCTCAACTTTTAATCTCAGGATATGGAAAAAAGTTTTGATAAAAACAATAAACGTCCAGGTGGACAACAAGGTGGTGGTCGTGATCGCGATCGCAAACCTCGTCCGCCAAAGGAAAAACCTGAATTTGATCAACTCATTGTTGAACTTTCCCGTGTTACTCGTGTAACCAAAGGTGGTAAGCAAATGAGTTTCCGTGCCTGTGTGCTCATTGGTGATCGCAAAGGCCGTGTAGGTTTTGGTGTGCAAAAAGGAAAAGATGTACAATTTGCTGTAGAAAAAGCAGTAAATAACGCTAAGAAGCACATGATTACTGTGCCAATGCGCAGAGAAACACTTCCTCATCGCGTAGAAGCTAAGTTTAAAGCTGCTAAAGTAATGCTTAAGCCTGCTCCTCGTGGTTCTGGTTTGATTGCTGGTTCTGTTCTTCGCAGTGTGCTTGAACTTGCAGGTGTACCAAATGCTTCTGCTAAAATGCTTGGAAAAAGCGCAAATAAAATTGCCAATATTAAAGCTGTATTTGAAGCTTTGAAAAGTTTTAAAGTATCAAACAAGGTTCGTCCTATGGCTCCGGTAGAAGTTGTGGTAACTGCTCCAGAAGCTGTGGTTGTACCAACTGAATCAGTGACTGAAGAAACAAAACGCCCAGTTGCTAAGAAAAAAGTTGCTACTAAACAAGCCTAATTAATTTTGTATGTCATTAGCTCCTCACACTTTGCGTGTACGTCGGACTACCAAAGGTGCCAAACGTGTTGGCCGTGGTAATGCGTCACAAAAAGGTACAACTGCCGGACGTGGTACCAAGGGTCAAAAAGCCCGTTCTGGTGGCCGTGGTGGTTTAAAAATTAAGAGTCTCCGCAAACAGCTTTTAAAAATTCCAAAAAAGCGTGGTTTCCGCAGTCCAAAGCCAAAAGCTCAAACTGTAACTTTCCGTCGCTTAGATTCAGTAACTACTGCTGGTCAAGTAGTGACCCCAGTTTGGTTAAAATCTGTTGGTATTATTAGTCGCACTGACCACACTGTAAAAATTGTGGCCACTGGCACTCTCACAAAGCCAGTCACTATCCGTGGTTGTGTTTTATCCAAAACTGCCCTTGTAGCTTTGGAAAAAGTAGGCGGAAAAATCGTTGCTTAATAAAGCACTGTTACGCAGGAGGTTCTCTGTTTGTTTCATAACCTATTTATATGTGGGAAAAAATGCAGCAAATCTGGCGCACTCCAGCCGTACGTAATAACATTCTTTTTGTTATTGCGCTTTTGGTGATTTTTAGAATCGCCGCACATATTCCTGTGCCAGGAGTAAACGTAGAAAATTTACGTCGTTTCTTGGAAGGCAGTCAATTCCTTGGTCTTTTGAATATCTTTTCTGGTGGCACCATGCAGAACTTTTCCATTGTTCTCATGGGTGTTGGTCCATACATTACTGCTTCAATTATTTTCCAACTTCTTACCATGGTGGTACCAAGTTTGGAAGAATTATCCAAAGAAGGTGAATCTGGTCAACAGAAAATTAGCATGTACACTCGCTTAGCCACTGTGCCATTGGCATTTTTGCAAGCTTTTGGCATGATCAAACTTTTGTCGAATCCTCAATACGGAATTTTGACAGATTTGTCCATGTACAAAATGATGGCTATTATGGTCACCGTGAGTGCTGGTACTGTATTTCTCATGTGGCTTGGCGAACTTATTACTGAACGTAAGGTCGGTAATGGTGTGTCACTCCTCATTTTTGCTGGTATCGTTTCATCTTTCCCAACCGTAATTCAGAATGCTTTGGTGAATTATACTTCATCTGATCTCTATACATACTTAGTGTATGTTTTAGTGGGTGTTGCGACCATTGTAGGTGTAGTAGTGATTAGTGAAGGTCAACGCAATATTCCGGTAAATTATGCTAAGCAAATACGCGGTGGTCGTTCAGCTGGTGGAGCAAAGAGTAGTTTGCCACTTCGTTTGAATATGGCTGGTGTTATTCCAATTATCTTTGCCATTTCACTGATCATGTTCCCATCTCTCATTGCTCAATTCTTTGTAAATGGAATTGGTCGCAGTGCTTCAATTGCGCAAGCCATTGTAACTGCACTTAGTCAGGATGGTTGGTTGTACGCAGTTTTATACTTTACTTTAGTGGTCGGTTTTACTTACTTCTATACGGCTGTTATTTTCCATCCACAAAAAATGGCCGAAAATTTACAGCGTCAAGGTGCCTTTATTCCAGGTATTCGTCCGGGTCATGAGACTACTGAATACATTGGTAAAACCATGAATCGTTTGTTATTACCCGGAGCTTTGTTCTTGGGTGTAATCGCGGTTTTACCGCTCGCAGTGCGCTGGTTTACTGGGATTCAATCTCTTGCTCTTGGTGGTACTAGTTTGCTCATTGTGGTGTCTGTGGCGATTGAAACCACCAAACAAATCAATGCGCAGCTTACCATGTACGAGTACGACCGTGTATAAAAATAAATTTGTGAAGCGAAAATATCCCTGGAAAGGGATGTTTTCATTTAAGGAAAGAAGTGATATTATTATTGCATATATGGCTAAAAAAATAATTATTTTATTAGGTGTTCCAGGAAGTGGTAAGGGGACTCAGGCTCGTCTTTTGGTGCGTGATTTGGGAATGGTACAAATTTCAACGGGTGATTTATTGCGTGCGCTTGAGACTGACCCAAACGCAGATGCAACTGATTTGCAAAAACTTAGTGAAATGAAAGCAGGTCGTTTGGTGGCTGATGAATTGATTTATAAATTAGCCTTTGCTGAAATTACTAAAAATATTGAAGCTGGTAAGACAGTAGTGCTTGATGGCGCGATTCGTTCAGTGGTTCAGGCAAAAGCGTATGACGAATTTTTTGTAAGTAAGGGTTGGGGCAATGAAGTTATGGCTTTAGAATTAACCATGTCTGATGAGCTTAGCTTGGCGCGCCTTACTAAACGTCGTTTGTGTAAAGCTTGTGGGCATATTATGCCGTATTCGCCAGAAAATGAAGCTTTATTGAATTGTCCAGATTGTGGTGGTGAACTTATCGTGCGCGCTGATGATAATGAGGCTACGATTATGAAACGAATTGCTGAGCAGGGTAATGCAAAAGTTCGCCCTGTGGCAGATTATTACGCAGAAACAGGACGACTTATCCAAGTCGATGGTAGCCGCGATATCTCGGTGGTGGATTCGGAAGTAAGGCCAATTTTATTGGGTTAAATTATGTATATTAAAAAACCTCAGGAAATTGAAAAGATTCGTGAAGGCGGAAAACTAATGGGCGAAATTTTGGAAAAATTAATACCCATGGTAAAACCAGGTGTTTCTGGGTATGAAATTGATGCTGAGGCTGAGCGTTTGATTCTCGAGATTGGTGGTGTACCGGCTTTTAAAGGTTATCGCAGTCGTCGTTCTGATCCACCATTTCCAGCTACGATTTGTTTTTCGATTAATGAAGAAGTGGTGCACGGTATTCCCACGAGAGATAAAATTATCAAGGATGGTGATTTGGTTACCTTGGATATTGGGATGGAATATCCGGCGCCAAGTGCAAAACATTTGGGCATGAAGAAAAAAGATTTGCAGGGCGGATTTTTTACTGATACTGCACTAACAATTGCCGTGGGTAAAATTCCAGAAGCCAGTAAAAAATTAATGGAAGTGACTCGCAAAGCTTTGGAAGTGGGTATTGCCGCGGCTCAGCCAGGAAAAACTGTGGCTGACATTGGTCGGGCCATTGAAGATTATGTGCGTGCACAAGGTAAATACGGAATTGTTGAAGATTTGACTGGTCATGGGGTAGGTCATGCGGTACATGAAGAGCCTCCAGTACCAAATTACTTTGAAAAAAATTTAAAAGATTGGATTTTGCAACCTGGTGTAGTAATTGCGATTGAACCAATGATTACACTTGGTACGCATCGCGTAGATATTGCTCGTGATGGTTGGACAATTTCCACCGCTGATAAAAGCCTGAGTGCGCATTTTGAACACACACTCGTGATTACAGCCAATGGACCAGAAGTAGTGACGCGTCGGCCAAGTGAAAAATAATATTTTTTTATGATAACTCGCGTGCTTGCGGGAATTGTAATAAGTCTAGTGTTTATAACAATGCCAATTTTTGTTTTTGCGCAAACGGCTACCAGTACTCAAGAATATGAAAAAGCCGGAAAATGTATTGTAGATGCGCAAATATGGTACAACGATAAGATATCTAAATGCTTGAGTGAAAAATCTGCACCATTAAAAAAATATCAAGATCCAAATAATTATCAAGAAGGGGACGCAGAAAAAATCCAAGCCTTACTTCCACAAGTGCAGGCTGCTCAGCAAACCTGCTATCAGGGTCTTGAGCTTGAAGAATATAAAAAAAGAGTAAGTGCTTGCTATGAACAAACTTCTTTTGGTGGGGTTTGGGATTTGCCAGCAGTAAAAGCATCCTTAAGTAAAATTATGGATGATTGGAAAAATATATCTCCAGAACAGGGGCAAGTTTTATCTTCTTGTTTGTCTGATTTATCTGAAAAAAATGATTTAACTCAGGTATCAGCTAAAAACCAAGACGGAATCGCAGCGTGTTTTTTAGAGGTGGGTTTGGGTAGCGTGGCTAATGCATATAAGACTACGGCCACTGTAGTAGACTGCGCACAAGCTCGTTTTCCCATTCAAAATCGTGAAGACGCGGTACGAGTCTTTGCCAACCAAACATCAGAAGATCGGGAGTATTTGGAACAATGTGTGTTAAAAAAAATAGCACCAACACTTACTGTGGCAGCTGTGGCTAATGTTCCATTAGTGGCTGGGTGGAAATCCATATTTTTATTTGGTCAATTACTTATTACTCAACCGATTGTTTTATTACGTAAACGCAAGTACAAAACTTGGGGTACTGTTTTTGACGCCAGTACTTTGGCGCCAGTGGATTTGAGCAGTGTTCGATTGATTGAAACTACGAATAATAAGATTGTGTCTACTTCGGTTACTAATAGCAGTGGTACCTATTTATTTTTAGCTAAACCTGGAAAATATCGTGTGGAAGTAGATAAAATGGGATATAATTTTCCATCCGCACTTTTGGCGGCCGGTGCGTTTGAACATGATCATTATTTTGGTGAGCCAATTTTGGTACACACAGAACAGGATGTGATTGATAGACATGTTCCCATTGACCCTGAAACTAAACCAATTTCAGTATTTAAATTTAGATTGCGACAATGGCGTTATCATGCGGCAACGGTACTTGGTTTTGTTAGTCCGATCATTTCTGTAATAGGTTTCATTCTTGTGCCAAAATGGTGGATTGGTTTGTTGGCTTTTGCGCACTTAATTATTTTTGTAATTTTTTTACGGCTTTCAGGTAGAACTAAAATTAAAAAATTTGGCACGGTAACTGATAGTAATAAAAAAGTTTTAAGCGGAGTACAAATTTCGTTATTTAGAAAACAGGACAATAAATTGCTAGGTTATTATGTGACTGATTTATTTGGCCGATATTATTTTCCGCGTTTAGTGGGTGAATACTTCTTGATCTTTAAAAAAACAGGGTTTGTTGAACAAAAATTAGAAATCACAGTTCAAAAGAAGATTGATATTAAGACCACTTTTTCTTTTGATGTGGATCTTGCCAAAAGCGACCAAGTCAATTAAGCTACTAATCTATGAATATATTAGGAATTGACTGGGGGAAGAAACGCGTAGGTTTGGCCTGGGTACAGTCTGGTTTGGATGTAGTTTTACCGTTTGGGGTAATTGAAACGCATAAGGTGGATCCTTTGGCTGAGATAATTTCAATTATTAGAGAAGAAAAAATTAATATAGTAGTTTTTGGTCTGCCAAAAACTTTGTCTGGCGCAGAACAGGAAAATGCTTTGGCCGTGCGTGAAGTAGGGGAAAAGGTGGCTGAAGCTACTGGCGTAAAAGTAGATTTTTTAGATGAGAGATATTCTTCACGTGCAGCTGATCGATTTGGCGCCGATGGTGCGAGTCGTGATGAAAAGGCCGCTATGATTATGGTTCAAGCGTATTTGGATCAAAAATAATATGCAAGCCATTGTGCTCTCGCGGCGGGCTTGGCGAGAAAATGATGAACTCATTACGCTTTTTACCTATGACCTAGGTAAGGTGCAAGCTAAGGCAACGGGGAGTAAAAAAATTACCAGTAAACAATCTGCGCATTTGGAGCCTGCGGGGGTAATTGAATGTGCCTTAATTCCTGGACGTGAAATACATCATATTGCCAAAGCTCAGCCTATTGAATATTTCCCAGGGTTGCGTTTGAATTTGGAAAAAAGTCAGATGGTTGCGTATGCGCTTTCTTTGGTTGAACGCGTCACTGCAGAACGCAGCCGTGATATAAATTTTTTTTGGTTTTTGCGGCATTGGTTAGAGCACATGGAAAAAACTGTAAGCTCTGCACCACGATTGTTGGATGGTTTGGTTTTGGGATTGTTAGTGCATCTTGGTTTTAAACCAGAATTAGACGCTTGTGTGGTGTGTGGTCGTGAACAAAAAGAAATTTATAAAGAAGCCTTATTAAATCCCAGTGAAAAGCCGGGTCTGTATTATGCAGGTGGTGGTTTGATTTGTTCGGCTGATCGCAGACTGAAAGCTCAAGCAGGGGAACAAGTAGTAGATCTTGGATTAGCAGAATTGAATGGAGTGACTGCGCTCATGAGTGCAGATTGGAGGATTGTAGAAGGTTTTAGGTTGTCTGAAACTGAAGAAATTGCCCTTCACCGGGTGATTTATGAGTTTTTGCGATATCATGTGGAGCTACCGCTGAGGGATTGGAAAAAGCCTTGATTTTCCCTCTGTCCTGGGGTAGGATAATAAAAGTACTCAATAATGATTTGGTAAAACTATATGTCTTTAGTCATGATTAACAAGATTGCGGAGAGCGTGGGCCAGGAGGCGACTTTACAGGGCTGGCTTTATAATATCCGTTCTTCTGGTTCGATTGCCTTTTTGGAAGTTCGGGATGGCTCTGGCTTTATCCAGGCAGTAGTATCCAAGGACACAGTACCAGCTGAGGTGTGGGAAAATGTCCAAAAATTGACTCAAGAATCTTCACTCAAAGTAACTGGCACGGTGGTGGCTCACCCTAAAAAAGCTGGGGTATTTGAACTCCAAGCTACTGGCGTGGAAGTTTTGCAAATTGCCCCTGAATATCCTATTGCTCTCAAAGATCATGGTCCAGAATTTTTGTTTGATAATCGCGACCTGTATTTGCGCGCCAAAACACCGTGGGCCGTAATGCGGATTCGTGATCAAGTCTTTT
>CAYYQC010000018.1:9670-18722 GCA_964473715.1 uncultured Gammaproteobacteria bacterium | reverse complement strand
AAGCGGGGCTCTTTGGATTTGAAGTTAATTATACCTCAATAGAACCACCGCTTGCGGGAGTAATAATGAGACTAAGAATGAGATGTGACTGCTGTTTCATAACAAAATAACAGTAGCAATATTATTTTTGTCCTTCAAATCCTTTTGTGGATAATTATAAAGCCGCTTTCAATTCGGCAGCTTTATTGGTTTCTTCCCAAGGCACACCTGGGCGACCAAAGTGTCCGTAAGCAGCAGTTTGACGGTAAATTGGACGCTTGAGATTAAAGTGTTCAATGATTTTACCTGGACGGAAATCAAAAGTTTTCAACACGGCGGCAATCAAAGATTCATCCGAAACTGTACCAGTACCAAAGGTATTTACATTCACACTGGTTGGTTCAGCGCGACCAATTACATAAGAAACTTGCACTTCACATTTTTGGGCAAGACCAGCAGCCACAATATTTTTGGCCACATAGCGCGCCATGTAAGCGCCCGAACGATCAACTTTAGATGGATCTTTTCCAGAAAAACAACCACCACCGTGACGACCCATGCCACCGTAAGTATCCACAATAATTTTGCGACCGGTGAGACCGGTATCCCCGTGTGGACCACCAATTACAAAGCGGCCAGTCATGTTAATGAAGAACTGAGTTTTATCATCAATAAATTCAGCGCAAATAGGTTTAATTACTTGTTCCAAAACATCAGCGCGTACTTGTTCCAAAGTAACAGTGTCATGATGTTGCGCCGCGACCACTACATTTTCCAAACGAGTTGGTTTGCCATCAACATATTCCACAGCTACCTGAGTTTTTCCATCTGGGCGCAGATATGGAATCACGCCATTTTTACGCACTTCAGCCAAACGTTTGGCCAAACGATGCGCAAGTGAAATTGGGAGCGGCATGAGTTCTGGAGTTTCAGTACACGCATAACCAAACATTAAACCTTGGTCACCAGCACCTTGTTCTTCTGCGCTAGCTTGGTCAACACCCTGAGCAATGTCCGGTGATTGTGCGTGAATCGCAGCAAGTACACCAGCATGCTCTGCATCAATGCCATAATCAGGATCAGTGTAACCAATTTCTTGGATCACTTCACGCGTAATTTTTTGCACATCCACATGACCTTTAGTAGTCACTTCACCACCCACAATCACAAGACCGGTGGTAGTAAATGACTCCACAGCTACACGTGAATCTGGGTCTTGAGCTAAAAGCGCGTCTAAAATTGCGTCAGAGATCTGATCGCACATTTTGTCTGGATGACCTTCAGTCACCGACTCTGAGGTGAATATAAATTTATCAGCCATACCAAAAGGTAGGAAGAAGATGGATGGCCCCGAATGGCGGGACACGGACATTGTCGAGTAGTAATCCCCGCTACCAAAGTACTAGGGATGCAACCGCCCGACAACGAACACCATTTTCGCTAAATTAATGTGTTAAGCCTAACAAAAAAACTGCCCCCTGGCAAGTCTTGATTTTTATTATTTTTTATGATACAAAAAACCAGTCAACCTTCTCACACAGGAGAAACCATGGCCGAATACACGGTCGCTCATCTCGTGGCCTACGCACAGACCCTGAAAATCAAGGATCGAGGCATATTCGTGGCCCGTGCCTTGAACACGGCTGACGAAATCAGCCTGAGCACACCGACCATTCTGGACAACACGCAACTTCTACTCATACTCAACCACGACATGAGACAGAAGCTCGCCTTCGAAGTGTTCATGAATGAGAATACACCTTCCAATGTGCTCGACGTCAACAGCCTCGTCAACTGTCTGAAAAAACCAGCAGGAGAAGCAGCGGAAGTCCTCCAAGCCTTCGTAGAAGGCCGAGCAGACGACTTCACCAAGACTCTCAGACAACTCGCCCTGGAGGCCGGCGTCTTCATCGCCGAGCGCGTACGCTTCGTTGCATGAGTCGCCACCAGCTGGCACACCACACATTTCCCTGACTTGGAGGCGTCGGGGATCACAAAAAGTCTCTCTCAATTTTGAGGGAGACTTTTTTGTTTAGTGTAATTTATTCTGCCAATTTATTTTTCACCAATTCCCAATAACGCGCGTCATTATTTTTTTCTTTCATAAAATACCACCATTCCACTCCCCATAAATACGCACGGCTCGCACCAGTGCGTTCTGCCACATCCATATTTGCCTGTAAACGCTTAGGACTCATGGTTAATTCTTGTTCTTTGATTGGAGTATCTTTAGGTCCTGTTCCAGAATACCAGGGTTCAGCCTGTAATTCTGAAATGAAAAATGTTTGTGGAGTTCTTCCCTGCCAAAATGCACGCACTTTGTATAATCCTGGAGGCAACCAATTATAATAAAATTTCCAACCCATTGGCCCAGCCACGGCGCGATATAACGTTGTACCAAACAAATCACCCGCCTGAACAGTTTCATACCACAAACTCATTTCGCCACTATCAGTAATTACTGTTTGGTGATTTGGATCTAATTGTTGTACTAAAGCAATCTCATATTTTACTAAATCACGATTGAAGATTTTACATTCACCAAAATCAAAAGAAATATACGGCTCATTTTCTACTTGCCAAATTTCTAAGGCTGGATGATTTTTATAATTAGCGACAGTTTTTTCAATATAATTAAGCGTGGCTTCTCTTTGTTCTTTTGGATTTAAATCTCTATACCACAAAGGATAATGACATTCAGGCCAGCGCGGTACTTTTTGGCCAATCGCCAGAAGCACTTTTGCGTTATGCTTTTCTGCCTCATTCATCATGAAATCCAAATCAGAAAAATTAAATTTACCTTGCTCGGTTTCTATCCCATTCCACTCTGCTCCCAAACGAATATATGCAGGTTTTAATTCAGTCAATATATCAATATAAGTTTTTTTCCAATCCAGTTCCAAATCATTAGCATAATTTTTACTAAAACTTATGCCATACGTAACTGGATATTGTTTTGCACTCATGACCCACAAAGCCGAATATCCGCAAGCAACAATTATCCCAATAATAATCAGAATTTTTTTCATCATATTACACTACCAAATAAAGGCCCAAAATAATGAGAACCAAACCACTTACCTGCGCAATAGTTTCCCAGACCATAAATTTTTCTTTTAAAAATTTAGAATGGCCAATAGATAAAATTGCGATAATCACAAACATAAGTGCATACTGCAAACCAGACAAAGCGTTTACCACCGTTACACTGCTAATAGAAATTGCATATTGAATAAAAAGCACGGCCACCACACCTAGCACCTTATCTACCGCCACCAAAGCCGCAGGATTCTTGGCTTTTTTTGGTGCTTTTTTGGCCAAGGCTTTGCGTGTAATTGGTAGTACCACTATACATAACCCAAAAACACCAGTCATAAACCGAGAACCAATTAAACCAGATACAAAACCAAATTCAGTATATAAAAATTTAGATGTTAAGTGTGAAACTGCGAATAAAATCGCTGAAATAATCCCAAGCACATACCAATGCCACTGCGTAGTATTTTTTTTCGCCGTGCGTTCAATAGCTAATAATAAAGATGCAGCCCCTAAACATAATACTCCCCAAATTTGTTTTTGATTTAAAATTTCTCCAAGCCATAAATATGCTCCAGCAAATATAGCCAAAGTAGTGATGGCACCAATAAATGGACCGGAGTGACTAGCCTCACTTTTTTCTATAGCTACAAACATCGTGTGTAGTGCCAGCCCAAAAGCAAAACCAGAAATAACTGACCAGAGCCAGTATTCAGAACTCATTTCCACAGGCACAAAGATCCATGCCAAACCAACCGCTAATAAAAAAACACATGAATAGAAAGTATACACAATTGGATGGCGCACTTCTTGTGTTAAAATATGTTTATCTAAAATAAACACAATGGCGAGTAATGCATAACCCAACAAAGCAAAAAGTAGCCACATATTAAACCAAATCAGTAATTTTTTTAGTTCCACTCCGCGGCGCTTCCAAAGCATGTTTGGCTGCTTGCGCAAAAGCACCATTTTTCAACCATTCAAATATCCATTCAGCCGCATGCACTGGATCTTTTTGATCTAAACCCGCACCCAAAGTCAGCAGCCACTCACGATTAAATTCTTCTTGTGACCCCACAGTTGGTGCCATAATAATGGGCAAACCTAGGCCAGTATAAAATGAAAGTTCACTCGGTTTGGTCCATAAAATATCAGTTTCCAAGAGAACCTCATTAAATAATTTAAAATAATCGGCTTTTACTGGGGCAAAAATAATTCTGATACAACCTTTATGTTTTAACTTAAAGTGCAATCTGTCAATTTCTTTTTGATAAAAATCATTCACATCAGCCCGACTACCAGCTACTAAATTTAAAATAATTTCTCCCGCATCAATTTTCTTATGTAAACTATTTAAAATTTGCACACCTAAATCTCGTTGAGCGCCTGCGCCGCCAACACAAAATGTAATAGTTAAAGGAGCTTTGGATTTTGGTTGCAGACGTGCCAAACGCGCTTGAAAACTTTTTTGCAAAATCTTTTCACCAGTACCAATATTTTCTGTTGGCAAAGGAAAACCAGTCATGATAATTTTTTCCGCGCGCACCCCATATCGGCGCAAACGCTCTTTCACGCGTTCACTTGGAACTAAAAAAGTAATCCGACTACTCCCGGCTTTAAGCGGTGCCCACGCCCGGCTCACATCTGCGTCGCAACATAATAGATAAATTTCACCTTTATACCCATGTTCTTCTGCAAAATAAGCCGGAATAAAAAAAGAAGTAATGAGTGGTAAGGGATTTTGATTTAATGTAGCAATCAAATGTTTCCCCCAACCACGCTTAATTCCCGCATAAATAGAGCGTAATTGTAAAGTTGGACGCGATTGATCTCGTTTTGGATAAAACGGTTCAATGCGCTGAAAATAATCCATTGATTTAAATAGCAAACGACCAATCAAAGGAATATTGGTAAAGCGCGAAATAAATTCATATAGTTTCTGACTACCATCCCACTGCGCTTTGTCTTTTTTTGGAATTCCCTCGTAGCTATTGGCATTAATCACTTTGCCAATTTTATTTTGATCAGTCGGTAACAGCGCGGCCAAATGTCGCAGCGGGTAGACCGCGCGTTGGTGGCCATACCCCATATCCACGGCCACAACATAGGCCTGTTTGGTACGAGTTAGGCTTTTTTTAGAAGATTTTTTGACAGGCATAGAATAGGCTAAGTATAGCATTAAATCTTGACAAAACCAAGAAAAAAGGCTACACTCAGCGGTCCGCAATTTTGCGGCAAACAAGTTCAGGAGTCCAAACAATGTTCACCGTCCAAGTCTGTGTTTACTTCCTCGCCTCCCTTGTTATGCTCGCTTGGTTCATGGTGAACTTCTTCCCAATCGGGAGAAGAGAAATCGTCGAACTCCAAGCAGGCAAAACTGGAGGTAAGACCATCGTCTTACTGGCTGGATACGCCCTGCCAATAGAGAGCTGGGGATGGTTTGTAAAAAACTGTCTCCGCCCGCAAGACCGCGTTCTCGGCTTTCGGCGACGTTACCAGGAAAACCATGCCTGGTGGCTCTGGCCCATTGGTTGGGCGCCGATCAGGTGGCAAAAGCGGGAGGTAGCCACCATGATGGCTAGACTGCTGGAGCAGGATAGAAAAAACCAGAAGACCGAGGTGGAATACTTGGTAATCGGCCATTCATTTGGCTGTACCATGGCCTTTCACCTGGTCCGAAAGTTCGCGAACAGGATCGCCAAGTGTGTGGCCATTGCGCCACCACCCACGGCTCGGCGAGGTTTCTTGTTCAATTCCAGCTTCTGGACTGCACACGGTTTCAACGCCGTTCTTCCAAGTCTCGCTGGCGTCATTCGCTTCTGGAATGGATACGAAATTGGCCCCAAGGCCTTTCTGAATCTGTTCAGCAGCGGTGACTTAACCGAACAAGAAGTAGAAAAACTGGTCGCGACTCAAGTCAAAGAATCGCCGATCGTTTTCTATTCACACCTACTCTTCGAACGCGGACTTAGTCTGCGCATCGCCGCGCACAAGGGATGGAAAGGAAAAATTTCCTATGTTATCTGCGAAGAAGATAAAATCTTCAAAGCCGAGTACATTCGGAAAGATTCCTACTCCCGTCCCAGTGGCGAACTGTTCACCCTCACCCGCGCACCGCACTGCTTTTGGCTAATGCCCACACATCAATACGAGCTACAAAACAACGCGAAAATCCTGCGCCACGCTGTCTACGGTCACGACTTCGTCACTGATGACGAAAAAAGCACGGTGATCCAGGTTGACTTCCGCAAGAAGTAAACAAAAAACCTCGACGCCACAAGCGTTGAGGGGTCCCAAAAGGAGGGACCAAACTGAAGCAATAATTACTTCAACAATTGTTGCTTGATGAGGTCGGCTACAGCCACACCACTCGAAACAGCAGTTTCCATTGATGGCGCACCCAAATAATCTCCAGCAAAATAAAAATTATTTTTGCCTTGTTTGGCGCGCACTTCTTTAACAAATTTGGTTGTGGCAATTGGCATGGTTACTTTCCATTGATGTGCGGCTACTAATTTCCCAAGTCCACACCCTGGCACAATTCGATTCAATTCTTGATTCAATTGTTTGGTCAAAACTTTTTCTGAAATTGCTCGATCACTCATTACTTTATAATTAATAATCAGATAATTATCTGACAAAGTTTTTACCATGTGTTTGGCGCGAATTAATGAAGTGATACAAGAATCTTTAGTTTTTGGAGCCACAAATAAAGCCGACCAATTTTTGTGTTTATCCAATTCCACTGCTCGAGGCATTTTCATAATCGCCGCATAAAAATGCGTATAGGAAAACTTTGGCGCAGTAATAATTTTTTGGTACAAATCACTCACTGGACTAGCCATTACAATCGCGGAAAATTTTTGAGTTTTACCTTTACACACAATCGTATTGGCACGAACGTCGGTTACAGCCGAACGCACAGTAATTATTCCACCCAGTTCAGTAATCTTTTGTGCCAACACATCTGCAAACAATTGATTATTTCCACTAAAAAATGCACCTGTTCGCAAATCACCTTTGGCTAAAGTTTGAAAAACAAACGGCGCGTAAAACGACATTTCATATTCAGACATTGATGCGTAACAATATCCCTGATTAACCGTATCAATAAATTCAGCCAATTGTCCGCTGGCCACACCTTGTTTTTTTAAAAATTCACCAATAGTTTGTCCACCAAATGCCAACAAATCTGGAGTTCGAAAATTTGGTTTTTGCGCCCGCCAAGCTTGTAACAAACCTTTGCCCAATTTTAATTTTTCAAATAAGGCAATGGTTTTGGTATCAGTGTACAATGTTCTATCGGCCGACTGGTACACCACATTTACCTTGCCAATTGGTTGCAACTGATTAACCAACCCAAGCTCATTAATCAAACGGTGGTAGTGGGTATACCACGGGTAAATAATAAAACCACCCACATCCACCGACTGCTTGCCCACCAACACACTTTTTACTCGCCCACCCACCCGATTTTCTGATTCAAAAACGGTTACCGCAATTCCAGCTTTGGCCAGTTCGTAAGCCGTGGCCAAGCCAGCCAAACCTGCCCCAACTACGGCTACTGATATTTTTTTAGATGTTTTTTTCATGTTACACAAAGAAAATTCCCACCAAACTGGCGGCAATAATTACCAATACAGCCAAGAAAAATTTAAGTGCAAAACCACGATTGCCTTGTAAAAATGCATACACTGATTTACTTAGTAAATTAGTCGCGTTTACTAAAACAAAAGTAATAGTAGCCATTTGCATAGTAATTAATCCGCCAGACAAATCTGCCAAATTCACCATGACAGCATCAATACCTGCGAGTGATGCGATTACAGAACTGACTATGAAACCAGATTGGCCAAACACAATCAGACAAATTTTAGTAACTAATTTAACAATAATCAAAAGTGCGGCAAATTTTAGAGCAGGCATTAACGCAAAAACCTTCTTTTCCTGACTATCTTCTTCTTGTTGAGCTAATTTTTTACCAGTTTTTTTCTCTGGCATTTTCCAAAAAATCACGGTCATGATTAAAGCCGCAATAATAATACAAAACAAAGTTGGAGTTAAAGCCACCAACCACTGGCGATTTAATGGGCCAACTAATAAAAAGATTTGAAAAAAGCTAGCCAGATTAGCTAGAATTGCTGCGCCTACCAAGCCATTAACCATGCCAGTGCTTTTACTTTTTTGTGCCAATGATTGAGTGGTAGAAGTAGACGAAATAAATCCACCCACAAAACTGGCAACACCAAAACTGCGTTTTTGTCCCACAATTCTACCAAGAATATGACCAACAACATCAATACCAGTAATTAATACAACCACAAACCAAACTTTTTGCGCATTTAATAATTCTAATCCAGCCCACTGACCAAGACTAATATTATATCCTTCTAACAATTGGCTAAGATATGGAATCTGCGCCAGAGTAATTGATTGATTTGGTAAAAATGGCAAAATCACGAGTGCGATAATTGCATAACTAATAAAAGCTTCAATTTCATGATTAGACACCCCTTTCATTAATTCTTTGGTCTCATGTTTCAAAGATAAAATCAGTAACACCACTACCAGCAAAGCAATTACTAATTGGGTCGGTAATAATTGACTGGTTAATAGAAAACCAATCACAAAAGTATACATGACTGACAATTCGTTAGTAATGCCCGTATGTTTGGTGATATTGGTGCCCATGACATAATAAATCAATACAAAACTAGCCACAAAAATCGATAGGAATCCAGCAATCCACCACAGTTGCGCACTAAAACAATAGCCGGCCAAGCCTCCAAGTAAAGAAACCAAAGCAAAGGTGCGAATACCACCCACTTGACCAGGACTATCAACATCACCGCGACTTTCGCGCTCAAAACCAATGGCCGCGCCAACCAATGCTGAAAGAAATAATAAAAAAGACAGGCTTTCCATATTAAGCAAAATAACGAGCCACAGCTAAACTAACCAAACTAGCCATGCCAGTTAAAAATGCACCCCAAGCCATATCCACTACCGTCACAATTAATTTCCAGTCTTTAATCGT
>CAYYQC010000018.1:0-9570 GCA_964473715.1 uncultured Gammaproteobacteria bacterium | reverse complement strand
TGATTTATTGGCATGAAGCTCAGTAGACGTGTGTCCGGCCACGCGAATCGCGGCCGCAATTTTCTTAGCCCCATGTTTGGTACGAGAAAAAACTAATACTGTCCCCTTTTCTTTTTGTAAAACCTTTTGCAAATCAGGTAATTTTTTACCATCCATCGTTTGCAATTGGTGATGTTCAATCATTTTATTGGTAGTACTTTCTGGAGCTACTTCAATTCGTTGTGGCGCTTTCATATAGGTTTGCGCCAACTTCAAAATCTCTTGCGGCATGGTTGCCGAAAACAACATGGTCTGACGTTCTTTTTGTAATGTATTCATGATTTGTTTAATATGTGGCGCAAAACCAATATCAAACATCCGATCAGCTTCATCAAGTACGGCAATTTTTACATCTTTGAGAAGTTTTGGATTTTGACGCATATGGTCAATAAGACGACCTGGCGTAGCCACCATTACGTGTGGACGACGCTTGAGCTGCTGCAATTGTTTGAACATTGAAGCTCCACCAATCAAAGCCACGGTCAAAATTTTGGCATCGCGGCCAATCATATGTAGAGTTTCTTCTACTTGCAGTGCCAGTTCACGAGTTGGCAAAACCACCAGGCCCTGTCCGCCACGCGCTAACCGTTGCAACATTGGCAAGGAAAATGCCAAAGTTTTACCAGTTCCGGTTTGGGCAATACCTAAGATATCGTTCCCTTCTAGGGCTGGTTTAATGGCCGCAGCTTGAATAGGCGTTGGCTTGGTGATGTTGTGCGCGGTTAAACTAGCGACGAGCTTTTCAGCCACGCCTAGGCTAGCAAAACCATTGGCACTCTTGTGAGTGTCTGTCATAAAAAAATAAGTGACCCGACGAACGCTTGGGCCACTTAATTATGACGCAGGATCCGAGTCTGGTGCTTGACCAAGGGTGGCCAGGCACGGTGATGACTCAAAAGTATACCCTATTTTAGCGGTTTTGTCAAGGCTGGAGCAGATGCGCAAAACTAGCCCGGATTTTGGCGATCTTCGGGTCAATCACCACTTGGCAATACGGATTCACATCTTTGTTTTGCGCGTAATAATTTTGATGATAATCTTCGGCCGGAAAGAATTTTTGGAGTGGTTCAAGTTCAGTAACAATGGGATTTAAGTATACTTTTTCCGCCTCCAATTTTTGCATATATTTTTCCGCCTCGGTTTTTTGTTCAGTGGTCGTATACAAAATTACCGAACGATACTGTGTCCCCTTGTCTGCCCCCTGCTGGTTGTGCGTGGTTGGATCATGGGCCGTAAAAAAGACGGCAAATACATTTTCCAAGCTTAATACAGTTGGATCATACTCCATTTCAATCACTTCGGCATGACCAGTTTTTTCACTAGATACAGAATAATAATTTGGTTGGTCATCAGCACCACCCGCATAGCCAGAGGTAACTTTAATTACCCCGTCAAGCATTTGATACACCGCTTCAATACACCAAAAACAACCGCCACCCAAAACAATCTTTTCCATATTATATTTTTGGTACAAATTTAAGAGAAATTGAATTCACACAGTGCCGCGTATTTTTCGCTGTGAATCTTTCACCTTCAAACACATGTCCTAAATGTCCGCCACAAGTATTGCAAGTAATTTCGGTGCGCATACCATCACTGTCTGTGGTACGTTTCACTGCACCAGGAATCTCTTGGTCAAAGCTAGGCCAACCGCAACCAGAGTGAAATTTCGCGTTTGATTCATATAACGGCGCGCTACATTGTCGGCAAATGTATGTGCCTTCAACAAAAAAATCATCATATTCCCCTGTTCCTGGGGCTTCGGTGCCTTTATCAAGAATAACAAAAGCCTCATTTTTTGTAAGTGAATTTAATTGCATAACCAATTACCAGGTCGCCTGACCATTCAAAATCATCAAATTAAGTTTAGTTTTACTAGCGGTATCCAATTGGCCGGTAGTCGGCACACCAACTTTTTTTTGCCATTTTATTAAACTATTTTTGGTAATGGAACCAAATTTACCAGTGATTGAATCTGGAGGAAAAAAACCACCTTTTGCTAAAATTGTTTGTAAATTCTTAACTTCAGTTCCAGTACTGCCAATAACTAATTTTTTAGTAAAGACAATTGTCTGATTTTTACCAGGTGAAATCGAAATCATGCCCAATTCATCATCAGGAACGTTAGCTAACGTTGGAGTATCTGTTTTTACAATAACAGCCCAAGTAGTAAAAAACGCTAAATAGCTTTTTTCATCAGCCACATATCTTTTGGTGCAATGGTCAGTTAAAAATGTAATAGAACTGGAACTTGGTGTTTTATAAACGATATTTTGTTTAAGAAGACAGGGCGAATTAACAGTCGATATAGAATTCTTTACCAATTCAATTGAAGCCGAGCTATCAATAGTGCCACCAGCAGCTGAACGAAATCTAACAAATACTGTTTTCATCCCAAGCGTTGGGGTTAAATTCCACGTCGCAGTATTTTTAAAAGGAACAAACGTGGCATTAACAAACGATGGTTCATTAGCAATGGCCATCTGCACGGCACCGGAAACAATGAATGACAAATTTACCTTAGTTACATCAGTTTGCATGTATCCATGATTAATTAACACTGGAGCTTTTTCAGTAGAATCAAACTTACTAAAAGTAACTGATAATTTTCCAGTCTGAGTAATTCCATCGTATATAACTTGAATATCCCCTTTCTTATTATTATCAAGATCAACAAGCATTGGTTTATTCTTAACAGCCTGATACAGTGGTGTTTTATTTTTTATCCAAAAACGCATTCTGACGGCATCAAAACTTTCAATATACACAGGGTAATAAACCCCGTCGATTAAAACCAGTGTTTCTTTTTTATTAGACAATAAAATATTTTGAGGAGGATATGTTTTAATTTTTGGAATTGTTGGCGGTGTTGTAACCGGAACAACAGCACTTCCACAAGCAGTTGTTTTGACTGAAATTGCACTGGACCAACCAGTTACATAACCAAAAGTATTTTTGGCCTTAACCCGATACGAATAGGTTGTACCACAAGCCAAACCAGAGTCAGTCCAGGTGGTACCAGCTTGCCACCCAGAGGTATTTCCAAGGGTAGTATTCTCTACAAAATACTGGCTATTAGACAAATGATCGGCGGCGGCGGTTATTGTCAAACTATTTGTAGTTTGTGATAAAGCTAATCCAGCAATACTCGGAGTAGACGAAGCACCTAAATAAAAACTAAAGGTATGTCCTGAACTGGTTGCAAATTCATCAAACCACGGATCATAATCACGGAACTGAACCAAATTTTCTGATGGTTTAAAAATAAGCATGGCGGTTGAACCAGTATGTTCATCAGCACCAGTATACGACCCATATTCATAATGAAAAATTTGGTGCACATCATTCCCGTCAGTAGCTTGATCAATTCGATAATCAACACCATCACCCAAAACGTGACCACTCAAAACCATGAAAATATTTTTATGCAACTTAGCAAATTCATCCCAAATTTGTTGACCATTATTTTTATCAGTTCCAGCCACATACGACGGGGCAAAAAAACTTTGGCAACCAAGTGCCTGATTGGTAAGCAATTCCCCATCATAATTTAAATAGGAATGAACATTTACAATCACATTTTTATTTGGGTAGCTAGCAACCAGACTATTGGCCCAATCTAACGTGGTATTGCTTGGGCAAAATTCCAAGTTAAGCATCATATACTCAACACTTTCTACTGTAAAAAATTGATAAGTATTCACACTACTACTATCTTTTTGTCCACCCCACCAATTTTGGGATTGATAGCGAGTGTACGGTAAGTAGGTATCAAAATTAACAGTATTACGTGTACCCGTATTATCTTCTACCAAGTTATCATCGTAATCATGATTCCCGATTGCGGAAAAAAATGGTGTACTGCTGGCATGAAGAATTGCCAAAGTGGAACTAACTTTACTCCAGTGAGATGCCACCCCACCATCAATCACCAAATCACCAATATAGCTTACAAATTGAGTACTCAGCGATTCTTTGGTTTCATTAATCCAACGGGCTTGCTTATCCATAATTCCCGGATAGTACTGGGAAAGATAGGCCATGTTAGTAGGACTCACAATTGAAAAATCCGTACTATTTAAAACTTCGATAGTAAGCGAAGTTGAATCAGAATTATTATCGGCATCAGTACAAATACCAACAACCGTGTGCTGACCGGCACTGTAGTTAGAACCAGCCATGGCAAATGATTGGGTCGAAGCAGCGGTGACACCATCAACAGTCCAACGGTAAGACACAGTGTCACCATCTTCATCGCTACAAGACAAAATATTTATATTCAAAGTCTGACCAGCTTTGACCCAGTAATTACGGTAATTAAGATTAATTCCACTTATCACCGGCGTGGTATTTGCTCGTGCCAAAATTGTTACTGAATCAGTTAGTTCAGTCAAAACATCGGTAATACCGTTATTTTGTGATACAGAAACACTCCAAGCTTCTCCCACCGCAGTTTCGCCGGCCACAATTCGATCGCGCTCTAAATTAGCCAATGCCAAAATTTGTTCATCAGACAAAACCCGATTCCAAATAGCCATTTCATCCAAAGTCCCTTTGAAATCATGACCAAAAGCATTGGAATAATAGCGGCCCATCATTACCGCAGAGCCACTGTCACAAATTTGTTGATCAGAATGATATTTTTGTTGGACACCATCAACATAAAAATAAGTTGTTCCTGAATCTACTTTGAGTGCCACATGACGCCAAGCGTAATCAGTACTACTGGCCGTACCCGTATCCGCTGGAATAACGGCTACCGAACCGTTACAAGCGACAAATCCAGCGTATCGAGCCGTGGTGCCGTCATAGGTAATCCCCCAACCTGTGGTAGCAGCCGCACTATAAGTGGCTTTGGTAATAAAACCATCCCAACCACTACTACCCACCGACCGCTTAACCCAACCAGTCACGGTAAAATTATTTGTTAATGCCAAAGTAGGCCGGTGTGACACCGTAATATAGTCATTGATTCCGTCAAAGGTATAAGCACCAAAACCATCACGGCCTGAACTAGTCGAAAAAGTAGGACCATTGGTGGCCGTTCCATTAAAACCAGATTGTGAATAATCTAGCGCGGTAGTACTGGTGGCTGCATGCGCCTCAAACGGCATATTCAAAACCGCCAAAGAATTTCCGCCTACTCGCCAATCAGGAATAGTTTTGTAAGATCCGGCGTCAAAATAAGATGGCGAAATGACCAAATTGGCAGCCTTAGTATTAAGAGGAGCATCGGAAGCCGTTAGCGTAGGACCGCCGTACGCCACTGAAGCACTGGCCAAACTGACTGATTCCGTAGCATTTGGTGAGCGCAAAAATGCTTTCCAAGAAAAACTTCCTCCGCCTACATCAGTGCTAAATTGACTGATATGACTATTAACAGTCGAGGAACTATTATAATGATTAGATTGAGTGGCCGGTACCCAATTAGAATTATTCCAGTAATACCAGGTAGGATTGGCTAAATCCCCTTGGTTAGTAATTTGATAACGAACATCACCTGTACCGCCTTCACTAGCAGTAAAGCCAGTTAATTCCCCGCCAAAAATGACCGCTGAGGTGGTGGAAGCATTGATTGTTGGTTCACCACCATAATAGTGATCAGGGCCAATTGTTACCTGGCTGATTTCTGGAGTAATATTGGTATTATAGATTGTACTTGTGGTTAAAAGCTGTGCGGTATATTGAAAATAACGATTATTTGGTAAATCTGTTAGTAAAAAAGATGGCGCACTAACATCTGTGTTTAGTGCCTCAGAATAATAGGCGCTCGTTAAATTTGCTGGACCAACAAAATTCTCACCACTACAAGCCGAATCATCACAACTTCTAACTTGATATTTAATATTTAGAGCACCACGTTTATAGCGAGAAATAATTTCTGCATCAGACAAGGCGCGATTATAAACAGCCACCTCATCTACTGAACCAGGAAATTCACGGGGATGAAAGTTTTGCATGTCACCAATTACGAGAGGTAGGCCACTTTGACCAGAAAACTGAGTAATTACATTGGCTCCAGACTTGGTCATAAATGGTTTACTGCCATTTACATACATAGTAACTTTGCCAGCCTCAGTTGAAGCATTACCATTCCAAACCACCGCCAAATGATACCAATTACCGGCCGCTAAATCAGCCCCGGTCGAAAACCAAGACACCAGTGGCCCAGTAGGGTTTACACTAACATATAAAATCATTTCATCTGCAGTTGTGTGAGTTTGCCAAGAAAAACGCTGGTTCACACCACTATTATACTGAGAAACTAAAACATCACTCGCCGACATGACGGTTGGTTTAAACCAACCCTCTATTGTCATAACCGAAGAACTAGCGGTGCCTTCTAAACCGGGTATGACAATTGCATTATCAACCCCGTTTAAAGATACCCCTGTACCAAAAATACTATTTTGAGAGTAAGTAATTGTGCCGCTAGCTGTTCCAGTTCGACTATTACCAGAATAATCAGTAAAGCTGCCAGAAGATTCATCAAAATGAAACAATGCCAAATTATTACTCATGTCCGCGTTACTATCAGTATAGGCAGTTTCAGACACTCCATTGCTAGGCAAAGCTTTACCAAATGGCGCCCTGTGAATAGGGACTAGAGACGTCCAGGAAGTACTTGTTCCTGCATCAAAAATACGAGAGGTAAAAGTCCCAAGATGAGCGGTTTTCCCCGCCGAATCAAGCTGAATAGTGCTACTAGCCACAACCCACTGAGCACTGCTAGTAGTACCTCCACCGAAGCCAGTAGCGGTATTATCGCCGTCCACCTGATCCAAAACTTTAAGTGCTATCCCAGTAGCCAGTTGAATATAATTGGAGTCAAAATAATAGTCAGTCGAAGTACCAAAATCCCAACTTGAAACAGTTGCTTGGACTTTTTCAAGCGCAAACAGACTAAGTATCAAGAGAAGTGAAAGGCTAATTTTTTTGAAGCGGGTAAACATGAAAAAAACTATTTGATAATAGTTAGTATTTTACTACCTTAAACTGATTAAATCAAATGAGCCAGTGTATAAATTACAGACTTTTTTGCTTAAATTGGCTGAGCGGTGAGAATCGAATTCACACAGTGCCGGTATTTTTGGCGGTCATTCTTTCCCCTTCAAACACATGCCCCAAATATTTGCTGATAATCACTCAAGCTTCTTCGGGGGTGAGTTTATTAAGTTCCATATTTAATTATATTAACCAAAAGTAAAGGCAAAAGCTTCAGTGCCTGGAGTTTCAAATTCTAAAGTAAGTAAATGTTCACTAGCCTGACCATCCAAATCAATTAAATTATACAAGCGCTCAGAATCAACATTTGCATAACCAGGTTTACCTAAGTGTTCAAAAATATCTTGACCCCCAAGATTGGCGGTGCCAATTGGTTTACCGTCAATTTTTACAATTACTTGCCCACTGATATTTTTTCCAGGACTCATTACTAAGAAAACTTTATTCGCCTTAAAACGATAATTGAGAACTGCATTTTTTCCAGCAACCATCTTTTCGTTTTCTATGGTCCACTCCCCACCTAAACTAAACGTGTTAAGTGGAATATTATTTTCTAAAGTAAAAGTTTTAGTTTGAGATTTGAGTGAACGAGATGGATAATACCGCTCCATTCTTTCGCTGCCCAAATATGTTTCCGGACTTTGGGCCAGATTTTTTTCTTGGAGTACTTCAGCTGACTCAACAACCGATGCCGTGTTTCCCGGAATTGTTTTGAGCCATTTTTGAATCTCGACTTCTGTTTCGGCGTAATTACCTTCGCCAATGTGATCGTAGACAATTTGGCCGTCCAGATTAATAATATATTTGCGTGGCCAATAATTATTACCATATGCCCGCCACGTACCATATTCATTATCTAACACCACCGGAAAGGTAATGCCATAGCGTTCTAATTCGCGCTGAACATTTTCAATCTTTTTTTCAAAGGCAAATTCTGGGGTATGAATACCAATAATTTGCAATCCCTGATCTTTGTATTTTTCATGCCAGGCATTTAAGTGTGGGAAAGTGCGAATACAATTAATGCACGAATACGTCATGAAATCGAGCACGATAATTTTTTTACCAATATATTGACCAATGGTAAATGGCTCAGAATTTACATAACCGGCTGGATCAGTAATTTCCTGATACTGTGGAAAATTCTCACCAGACAGATTCAAAGCATTTTCTGGTTTAGATAATTTACTAATTAAATTTTCTTCCAAATTACCAATGGTGCCATACCCTTTTTCTACCAAATATGTTTGCACTTTTTTGTCAGCACCCGTAAGAATAAAAATTCCGACCACCACAAAAATAATTCCTAGTAAACGGCGAAACCAGCCAGCTGGATTGGCCGCCCATTTGGCGCGCGCAATAAATTTTTGACCAAGCAAACTGATGGCCAATAAAGTCACGGCGAGCCCAAAGGCGTAAGCAATTAAATATACTGTGCCAAGCAACAAACTAGCTGGCAAAACTGTCGCGAGAATTAAAAAGTACGTTGGTGAGCAACTGGAAAACACCGGACCAAGTGCGGCCCCAAGCAGCACATCACCAAAACGTGAATTTACTTGGGCTGATTCATGGAGCAATTCATCGGACTTGCGCCCAAACCCCAACTTAAAACTCAATTTTTGCCATTGAGCGGGAAATAAACTAGCTAAACCAAAGACAATAATTATTCCACCTGAAACTAAGCTCCAAAAACTTTGGGGAATATTTATGAATGCCGTACTTAATTTTAAAATTAAAGTAAAAACAACAATGGAGCCAGCTAAGGCTGCAGTAATTAGATATGGATTACGCTTGGTCCCGTTTTGCAGCGTACCACCAATAATTACTGGTAAAATCGGCAATACACAGGGTGCCAAAATAGTCAGCACCCCGGCGACAAACGAGACCAAGAGTAAAAACATAGTTATTATTTAGTTTTGGCAACAATGTCAGCCAGGTTGGCACTGCCACTCCATTTTTTAATCATTGTACCATCAGCATTTACTTGTACAAATGTGTGCTGATACGTAACGCCGTATTTTTTCTTAAGTTCTGGACTGGTATCGTAATCTACCTTTAAGATTGTAGTATTGGCGGGAATTTCCATGAGACGAGCCACAATATCAGCGTCTGTGGTTTTGCAACTTGGGCACCATGGCGCGTGAAAAAATAATACTACTGGACCTTGCGCGGCAAGGGCTAATTTACTAGCATCATAGGCCACATATTGTCCGGCTGATTTTTGCATCGCTTTTTCTGCCATTTTTTGTTCATCTGACATCATTTCATTTTTTACCATTTCGTCTTTTTTCATTTCTGGTGACACCATGGCGCCTTTTTCCATCATCGTATTTTCTGGCACTACTTTAATATCTTCCATCATCTTTTTTTCCGCTGGCACACAACCAGCCCCAACTAACACCACCGCACCCATAGTAATGACCCCCGTAACTAAATATTTGTTCATACGATTTAACAAAATTATTATTAATAATTCTATGATACCTAAATAAAAAAACTATGTAAAGTAGGCTTTACATAGTTTTT
>CAYYQC010000017.1:18201-19582 GCA_964473715.1 uncultured Gammaproteobacteria bacterium | reverse complement strand
AGTGAAGTACGTTTAAATACTGTCCATGGCAAAGTGACAGTGAGCCAAAATTTTACAGCCCAACTTTTGTGTACTTTAATCAACCGAATTGTTTGCATGACTGCGCGATTTCGGCGTTTTTCTCCATAAATATTTAAAATATCATCAATTCCACCCAATAGAGCAGAGAGCAACATTACGCCAATCGGTACAAAGGTAAAGCTTCGTTCCCAGTTGAACAGCATGGTAAGCGCGGCCACTGTTACAATAACTAAAAGGCCACCCATGATTGGAGTGCCAAATTTTTCCGTGCGGCCTTCCATGTTTAGAGTTGGGTCAAAGGGGTTCGTGCGGGTAATTTTGAAACGATACAAAAATTTAATCAAAAGCGGGGCCCACAAAAAGGCAATTAAAGCGCCAGCTAAGCCAAAACCAATGGCAGTGCGCAAAACACTGATTGAAATAAGAGTTTCATTCATACCTAAAGATTCTAGCACAGGGAGGGGATTTTTTCAATTTTTAGATTTTGAGGGGTTTTTAGTACTTTGGGTATTGACATTTTGGCTGGGTTATGGTATAGCGGGGGCAGTCTTGCGCCTCTTCTGGCGTGGGCAAAACTTCAAGTGTCGAGGTAAGTACCGTGTCTAATCCCCGTTTTCGCGTTTCCCCCGTGTTCTCCATCGTCGACCGTTCGGACGAGGACGACAACATGGCCCCGCCCTTCCTCGTGGAGGAGCCGCCCCTCGGGGACGGCGTCCGACGCAAGCTGCCGGACTTCCCCAAGGGCGACGACGTGACCGACGTTAAGGTCCTCGCCGTTGCGGGGCAGTTCCGTGCAGCGTTCGTCGTCAGCGAAGTGGACGATTCGTCGCTGTGCGCGGAGCTCAAGGCAGAGGTGCCGCCCGAGGACGACGCCTCTCTCTACCTCTTCCTGCCCCGCCCGGGCAGCAAGAGCAGCAAGCCGGCCTTCGCCCTGGGCAAGGCGGACGTCTACGACGACATGTTCGGGCTGCGGAAGGTCACGGACCTCTGTGTCGCCGGCGGTGCCGTCTACTTGGGCGGTCGGACCGACGCTGGTCCCACGATGGTCATGATCGACGGTTCGGACGCGTTGCCCTGGAACTCCTTCGTCGTCACCCGCAAGGGCAACTTCGAGTGGTCCGCCGGCAACCGCGACCGCATCATTGCGATCATCAAGGACGGCGAGGTCTACAAGGTGTTCGAGAAGTCGGTCGACGGGCTCCGGTTCAAGGATCTCAAGCTCGACGAGCTCGGCGCGACGAAGGTCTTCAGCTCCAACGAGCGGCTCTTCCTCGGGTGCGAGGACGGCGAGGTTCGCGAGCTCAAGTTCGAGGCCGGCCAGGCCGTCAGGACGGCCAGCAAGATCGCGACGCCGATCGTC
>CAYYQC010000017.1:0-18191 GCA_964473715.1 uncultured Gammaproteobacteria bacterium | reverse complement strand
TCGCCAGCAACAACGCGTCCGTGTTCGGCGTCTTCCTCACGAAGGACGGCACCGAGTACTCGACGCGCGTCCTCGCGCCCAACTAGGCCTGACCAGCCTGACATGACTTCTCTCCGCCAGCATGGCGGGCCCGGACTCTTCTTGAGTCGGCAGGGCCCGATGCGGCGAGGGAGGTCTACAACGGCCGCGCGTGTCTCCCAAGATACGTGCCGGCCCCCTCCCTGAGTTCATAAAAATTGTGAAATCAGGAAATTAAAAAATCTCCTTTTATCGGGAGATTTTTTAATTATTTTTTATTCTAAAATTTTCAACCGTCTAATTTCAAATTTGGCTGCTTCACGCGCATGCTGCCAAGTATCATTTTCCGCGCCAGTGGTATTTTTTTCTGTCCAAGTATCGTCTAGTAGGGAAGTGGTGGTATTTTTCCAAGTAATGGTACCAGTGCGCACACCATGGTCATATTGGCCTTCATTACGCCAACGAAATGAATGGGCGTAGGTGAGAGTATTTTCGTTTACTTCGGTAACAACTAATAAATGATTTAATTTTTTATCTTGTCCAGTATTCCACAAGAATAGTAAATCACCAGGCTGGATTTCTTTTTTGGTAATTACACGACTATTGTGATCATCACCAAGCACCGCTACACTGATATTTTCCACTGGGCGTAATCTGACAATTAATTTGCGAAATAAACTTTTGGCTTGTGGAAAATGTAGTGATGATTGCAAATCTTTTTTATTTTTAACAATGCCTTCATAGCGCAAAACATAGTAGGCAAAGGCTGAACAATCTACGCCTAAATTTTGTTCCACTAGAAATTTTTTAACATCAGTGGCAGTAGCGGTGGTAATGGGAAAATGTTTGGTGCGAGCGGTTAGCTCGGCTTCTAAGGCAATATCTTCTGGATTGCCTTTGCCAATCAGCGCAGCTAAACCAGCGCGAACTTTGCTCCGTTGATTATTAAAATATGGTGCATTAACTTTTGTGCCCACGAGTGGAAGTTGTAAATATTTTTCCACAATGGCTTGTGCGGCTGGAGAAAGTGTCGACATATTAACGTGAACAATTAAGCGCTGTAACAATTGATTCACCGTGTTCATTCAATTGAGTTGGTGATTTCATTAGGCCTCTTTGAGATTGAATACGAACTAAATCTGAACCTGGTTCTGTATTTGTGTACCGGGTGACCGTGAAACCACCACTTTGTAAACGTGCTGTAAATACTGTAAGATTGGTTTCTGAAAATTTAACTGCGGTTTGATTACGCAAAATTAATTGCGCGCCATCATTTACTTCTGTTAATAATTGATCTTCAGCTTTTTCTCCAAGTAAGCTTAATAAATGAGCATCAAAAACAGTTGGTGATTTTTGTTGGAGCTGAGATTCAAACGTTGTACCAGCTGGTTGTCGCGCATTAATTTCAATTAAATATAATTGACCATTGTTTGCCAAGATAATGTCAGTGCCAAATAAACCGTGCCAGCCACTCGCACGTAATTTTTCACCAATGGCCGTAACCATTGCTTTATATTGTTTTTGTTGTGCTTCAGACAGAATTGAATTTCCCAGAGTCCAATCATTACCAACCGTGGCGAAAGGTGTGTCAGTGAATGGCACAAGTCCGGTAATTTGCACATTGGGATTACCAACTAAAATTGTATCTTCAAAAACAATATTATTGCTGGTAATCATGGTGCCACTTACAAAAGCGGTAATGCGCACTGGACGTTCAGGAAATTTTTCTTGTAATTCACGCAAAGTATTTTCGTTATCAATGAGAATGGTACCATTGCCCGTGTGGGCGCGATTAAATTGCAAAATAAATGAATCACCGGTAAATTGAACATCTTTTAATAATTGAATTTGGTGTTTTGGTAAAAAACGAGCCAGGTCGCCAAGCCAGGCTACTTGAGAAATTTTTTCTTCCACTTGGTTGGCTAGGGTGGCAGCTGGATTTAATAATTTCCAGCCGTGAGCCTCGCAAATTTGTTCAATAGTAGTGGTATTTTTAAAAACTAATAAAAGTGGGTTGACCTGACTATTTAAAAATTTTTCTGTATCAGGATGAGCTAGAAGTTCGTGTGTATCAAGAATGTGTGGTGAGTCAACCAGAATAATATTTTTATTGAGACTTGACATTTCCTTGGCAAACGGAGTTGAATTTGTAATAATAAAATAAGCTGCTATAGTGGTTTGCACCCCCAGCGCGCGTTCTAGGTCACGAGCAATATAAACAATAGTTTTATCCGCAATATTAGCCATATTTTCCTTTAGTCTAACAAATTTTTACGGGTTAGTAAACCCGCCTATTATGAATCGAGAATTGTACCAGTATTTACATAATTTTGGTCGGGTAAAAATGAATGAGTCTTTGACTAAGCACACTACTTTTAAAATTGGTGGGCCAGCCGAGCTGCTTTTGGTGGTTGAGGACACGCAAAAATTAGTGGCCGCCTTGCGGTATTTGGATGGCGAAGGAATTCCTCGGTTTATTTTGGGTGGTGGTAGTAACATGCTTGTCAATGACGAAGGTTTTAAAGGGGTGGTTATTAAAATAAAAACACAGGCCATGGAAATATTGCCTGATGGAATTTTGGCTGACGCTGGTTGTGTTACTGTAGCATTGGCCCAAGCTTCAATGCAGAATGGTTTTACTGGCTTTGAATGGGGTGTGGGTATACCAGGGACCATTGGTGGGGCTGTGCGGGGTAATGCTGGGGCCATGGGCGCTGAAACCAAAGATTCAGTGGAAAGTGTTAGTGTGTATTCTGATGGAGAGGTGACTGAATTTAGTAATAAAGATTGCGAATTTGGTTATCGTGATAGTGTTTTTAAACATCGGAGCGCAGTAGTTTTGCGAGTAAAATTGCGTTTGGAAAAAAGCGCCAATAAAGAACTCATGAAAAAAGCTTTGGAATATTTGCAGTACCGTAACAAAACACAACCACAGGGATATGCTTCAACCGGTTGTGTGTTTCAAAATGTGGTACCAAGTAAAGTTCAGATTTCTAAAGAAAAATTACTCGTGATGTTTCCAGAAGACGCGGAAAAAATTGAAAAGTTTTTTGAGATTGATCGAATTTCTGCTGGTTGGTTAGTAGAAAAAGCAAACATGAAAGGTGTACATGTTGGAAAAGCTTTGGTTAGCGAGACCCATGGAAATTTTGTGGTTAATACTGGCGAAGCCCTTGCAGAAGATGTACAAAAATTAATTGAACAAGTTAAAGAAAAGGTATACGATACTATTGGAGTCGAAATCGAGGAGGAAATTCAAATTGTTTAATCTTAAGCACTACGCATATGATTACTACAGTACATGGCACTGGTATTGAATTAACCGCGGCAATTCGTGATTATGTTGATAAAAAAGTAGCGGCTTTGGAAAAATTTATGCCACAAGCTACTAAAGTAGAAGTAGACATTGGTATGCGCACGCATCATCATGCCAAAGGGAAGATTTTTTACGCAGAAATGGAAGTGCATCAGCCAACTGGGAATTTATTGGTTGAAAAAGATGCTGAGGATTTATACAAAGCCATTGATAAAGTTAAGGATCATCTTAAAGTGGAATTGGCTGAATTAAAAAATAAAAAGTTAGATTCGAAGCGTCGGGCTGTGGTTTTGGATGAGGAAGCCGAGGTGTAGAATATGCGCCGGAGGGCCGTTTCATATTTGGGTGGACAACATATTCGGTGTATTTGGGTCAAGGAAAAAGATTCTTGGTTTTATTCGGTTGTTGATTTTATAAAGGCTTTAAGCGTGAGTTCCGATCCAGGACGGTATTGGGCAGATTTTAAACGGAGAAAAAAGATACCGGATGAACTCCTCGCAAGTTGCGAGGAGTTCAAGCTAGAAGGAAAGGATGGTAAAAAACGGCCAAGTGACATGGTCACCGTGGAAATTTTGGAAAAAATTTGTATGACCATCCTACCTGTTTCAGAGTTCAAAAAAATGCACGCGTGGCTTGGTAATTTTCGGTTATCCAAAAATGACCCTAATTTTGGCTTTGTGGTTCATAAAAAACTAGAATAAAAAAATCTCGCATGATAGCGAGATCTTCTAAAATATTTGGATCCCGGGGGCCGCGGCGTTGTTATAGTCCATCCCGACCAGAGGTTGATACGCATGAGTAAAAAAAGCAAAAACTAGCCATTTTGTCAATGCGAATTTGCCATAGACAGCCCCTAAAAAACCTGATATAATGGCCCTGTTATTCACGAGGGGATTTTTCTGTTTCGATATGTTTTCTTTGTTCAATAAGTACTTTGGTCCGGGTAATCGTCGCTTAGTTGATAAACTTCAGCCAACCGTAGAAAAAATTAATAGCTATGAACCTGCGCTCCAGGCTCTTTCTGACGATCAATTAAAAGCTAAGACACAAGAATTTAAAGACCGTCTCACTAAAGGTGAAACTTTGGATGATCTTTTACCAGAAGCTTTTGCAGTGGTTCGTGAAGCTGGTAAGCGTGTCAGCGGCATGCGTCATTATGATGTGCAAATGATTGGTGGTATGGTGCTGCACCGTGGCATGATTGCCGAAATGCGGACTGGTGAAGGTAAAACGTTGGTAGCTACTTTACCAACCTATTTGAATGCACTTGCCGGCAAAGGCGTGCACGTAGTGACCGTGAATGATTATTTGGCCAAACGTGATGCGGTGTGGATGGCTAAAATTTATGATTTTCTTGGCATGAGTGTGGGTGTGATTCAAAATCAACGTGTTTCTTTTGTATATGATGCCAATGTCGTGCGCCCAGAAATTGAAGAAGTTGCTGAGGGTGAAGAATCGTTTAAAGTAGAAAATGAATTTTTACGTTCAAGTACTCGTCAAGAAGCGTATGCTTGCGATATTACTTACGGAACTAATAATGAATTTGGTTTTGATTATTTACGTGACAACATGGTCACTGACATCAAGCAAATGGTAATGCGTCCTGGTAATGAAATGCATTATGCCTTGGTGGATGAAGTTGATTCTATTTTAATTGATGAAGCACGAACACCACTTATTATTTCCGCGGCAGCAGAAGAAGCCACTGATCAATATTATCGTTTTGCTGAATTGGTTCGTGGTCTTAAAGAAAATGAAGATTATAATGTTGATGAAAAACTTCGTTCTTCTACACTTACTGAATCGGGAATTGCGAAATTTGAAAAGTGGTTAGACATGGATAATATTTACGAAGAGGGTGGTATTAAAATTGTTCACCACATTGAACAAGCACTTAAAGCTGAAGTGCTTTTTCGTCGTGACCGTGATTATATTGTTGATGGTGGTGAAGTAATTATTATTGATGAATTTACGGGACGTAAAATGCCGGGTCGTCGTTATTCTGAAGGTTTGCATCAGGCTCTTGAAGCAAAAGAAAAATTATCGATTCAAAAAGAAAGTCAGACTTTGGCCACAATTACTTTCCAAAATTTATTTCGCATGTACCGTAAACTTGGTGGTATGACTGGTACTGCGGCCACTGAAGCTGAAGAATTATTTAAAATTTATCAATTGGAAGTAGTTACTATTCCAACTAATAAAAGTGATCGCCGTACTGACCTTCCTGACCGTATCTATAAATTAGAAGAAGGAAAATTTGCGGCCATTGCAGAGCTCATCAAAGAGCGTCGTGCTAAAAATCAACCAGTGCTTATTGGTACTATTTCTGTAGAAAAAAATGAACGCTTAAGTGCTTTTCTTGCTGCCAAAGGTATTGAGCATGAAATTTTGAATGCGAAAAATCATGAACGTGAAGGTGAAATTATTGCGCAGGCTGGCCGTCCAGGAGCTGTGACTTTGGCCACTAACATGGCTGGTCGTGGTGTGGATATTAAACTTGGTGGTGTGCCTGCTGTTGAAGCTGATGTAAAAACTGTGGTTGAAGCAGGTGGTCTTTTTGTTCTTGGTACTGAGCGTCATGAGTCTCGCCGTATTGATAATCAGCTCCGTGGTCGCGCCGCTCGTCAAGGTGATCCTGGTGTAACTCAATTCTTTGTTTCTACAGAAGATGAGCTTATGCGTATTTTTGGGGGTGATCGTTTGAAGGGTGTAATGACTAGCCTTAATGTTCCAGATGACATGCCAATTGAACAAAAAATGATTTCTCGTGTGTTGGAAAATGCGCAGAAAAAAGTAGAAGCACATCATTTTGATACTCGTAAGCATTTGCTTGAATATGATGATGTTTTAAATAAACAGCGCGCCGTGATTTATCAAAAGCGTCGGATGATTTTGGAAGCAGCACTTAACACTGAAAATAATACATTAGAAAAATTGCTTGAAGAATACGTAGATAATGAAATTGAAACCGTGGTTTCTACTCACACAAATACGGTAGGTGAAGGGGATTGGGATGTAAATGAAATTTACGAAACAGTGCGTACTATTTTCCCAACTACTGATGCGGATAAATCTATATTAAATGAAATCGCCGCGGCGCGTGAGAGTGATAATTATGGTGATGTAGAAGCACGTGAAAAGATTATTACGTATCTTACCGAGCGTGCTCGCATTGCTGAAGCAGACTTGAAAACTGGTATTCATGCACAAACCAAAGATGAATTGGCTACGGCTAATTTAGTTCGTGAAGTACAAAAAGGAATTTTAATCCGTGCTATTGATACGCTCTGGGTAGATCATCTGGTGCAAATTGATTATTTGCGTTCTGGTATTGGGCTACAGGGTTATGGTCAACGTGACCCACTGATTGAATACAAAAAACAATCTTTTAGCATGTTCAACCAGCTTTTGGCTGATATTCAAAAAGAAATTGTATACAGCTATTTCAAAGTGGGAATTGGTGTGCAACTGGCACCATCAATCATGGAATCACCGGAAATTCAATTGTCTGGCGCAGATACTGGCGAAGGAAATGGTACTGTGATTGAAGGAAAAATAATGGATGATTCAGCAGATGGAAAAGAAGTGGGTCGAAATGAGCCTTGTCCATGTGGTTCTGGTAAAAAATTTAAGAAGTGCCATGGCGCGTAAGAGTATTTTTACCCTTGACGCCACGCCTAAAGTGGGAGTAGACTAGCCTCATTCAAATATTATTTATGCAAAACCAATCGAAAAATAGTAGTTCAACAAGGTCTCAAATTCGTTGGGGAGTAGTGGCTATTGTGGCTTTATTTTTAGCTACCATTGCCGTGGCTGCTCCTGGTCCAGTTAATCAGGGTATTCGTTCATTTAATAATGCCACGAAGCTTGGATTACCGGAAATTCCTGATAAGAAGTATAAACTCGGTCTCGATCTTCAGGGTGGTGTACAGTTAACGTACCAAGCCAATGTCAGTGAAATTGAAGCCAGCGAAAGAGCAGCAGCCGTAGAAGGTGCACGTGATGTGATTGAGCGTCGGGTAAATGGTTTGGGTGTAGGTGAAACCACTGTACAAACTTCCCAGGTGGAGGGTAAATATCGTGTGAGTGTGGAATTGCCTGGTGTGTCTGATGTTAATGAAGCAATCAACTTGATTGGTGAAACACCTATTTTGGAATTTAAAGAACAAGATCCAACTGCAAGTGCGACATTGACTGAAGATCAGAAAAAACAAATGACTGATTATAATACAAGTGCCAAAACTCGCGCCGATGCTTTGCTTGCACGGTTAAATGGTGGAGATGCTTGGAATACTCTTGCTACTGAATCTGAAGATGAAAAAACAAGTAACGTAAATGGTGATCTAGGTTTTGTGGGCAGTTTTGCACCATATACTGAATTGTATAATTGGGCTAAAGCCAATAAAGATGGAGATGTTTCTAAAACTTTAATTGAAACTCCAGAAGGATACAACTTAGTCAAACGTGGCAGTGAACGCCAAGGTTCTGAACAAGTTGATGTTAGTCATATTTTGATTTGTTATCTTGGTACTAAAGACTGTGCTAGTACCATGACTAAAGAAGAAGCACGTAAACAAGCCGAAACAGTGGCTAAAGAAACTTCTGTTAAAAATTTTGCGGCTCAAGCCAAAAAATATTCTACTGATACTTTATCCAAAGATGACGGTGGTTCATTTGGTTTTGTAGCCAAAGGTACTTTACCAAGTGCTCTTGATTCTGCTCTCTTTGCAGCAAAAAACAATACTGTTTTTGGACCAGTAGAAACTGAATATGGTTTTCACGTGGTATATCGTAAAAGTTCAAAACAAGAAACTGAATATCAAATTTCTCGCGTATTAATTGCGACTGCTAGCGAACAAGATGTGATGGGTTCTTTGGCTGGATGGAAAAACACGGGTTTGTCTGGTAAACAATTAGAACGTGCTGAAGTGGTAACTGATACACAAACTGGTTCTACTCAGGTTTCACTCCAATTTAATTCTGAGGGCGCAGGTTTGTTTCGTGAAATTACACAACGGAATTTAAATAAACCTGTAGCTATTGTTCTTGATGGTGAACCGATTTCAATTCCAAATGTTAATACTGTTATTCCTGATGGTCGGGCTGTGATCTCTGGTAGCTTTACTTTGGCCGAAGCTAAGACATTGGCTCAACGCCTCAATGCTGGTGCCTTACCAGTAGGCGTAGACCTTATTTCACAACAGACTATTTCTGCCCCGCTTGGTCAAGAATCTTTGGCTAAAAGTTTGTATGCTGGTGCTGTGGCCGCTGTGATTGTGATGTCATTCATGGTTTTGGTGTATCGAGCCCCAGGTGTGGTTTCAGTCTTTGCCTTGGGATTGTATATTTCTTTGACCATGGCCATGTATAAACTCCTTGGTATAACGATTACTTTGGCTGGTATTGCTGGTTTTATCATGTCGCTTGGTGTAGCTGTAGATGCTAATGTACTTATTTTTGAGCGGCTCAAAGAAGAATTGCGTGGTGGTCGTTCACTTCGCGCAGCCATGGAAGAAGGTTTTGTACGTGCCTGGACCTCAATTCGTGATGGTAACCTTTCTACGCTGATTACCTGTGTAATTTTGATGTGGTTTGGTACTAGTTTTGTGAAAGGTTTTGCCATTACTTTGACCCTTGGTATATTAGTTAGTTTGTTTACGGCTATTACTGTTACTCGCACAATTTTACGTTTAGTGGCACCATGGTTTGCTAAAAATGAAGGTGGTTGGTTCTTCCTCAATTCTAAGAAAAAAATTTAATTGTATGGTAGAGATTATTAAAAATCGGAATTGGTTCTTTGCCTTCTCAGGATTATTAGTGGCCCTTAGTTTTGTGGCTTTGGCAGTTTGGGGTCTTAAGCCAGGCATTGATTTTACTGGTGGTTCTTTAGTAGAAGTAGAATTTGCGCAAAATCGCCCAGATATCGTAGCTGTGCAAGAAACAGTTAATAAAGAATTTGGTGATGTTTTGGTACAAGCTAGTGGTGATAAACAGTATATTTTTAAGCTTAAATTTTTAAGCCCAGAAGAACATACTAAGTTTATCACTGTTTTGAAAGATAATTTTGCCAAAGGTGAAAACACCATGGTAGAAAATCGAACTGAAACAATTGGGCCGGCTGTGAGTGAAGTACTCAAACGTCGCTCAACTACTGCGGGTTTTGTGGTAGTAATCGCGATTATTGCTTTTATTGCTTATTCTTTCCGCAAGGTTGCTGATCCTGTGGCTTCATGGAAGTTTGGTGTGGCTGCGGTGATTACTTTGATTCATGATGTAGGTATTACGGCTGGTATTTTTGCAGTTCTTGGTCACTATCTTGATGTACGCGTAGATATTGCCTTTGTGGTGGCCATGCTTACCATCTTTGGGTATTCTGTGAATGATACTATTGTGGTATTTGACCGTATCCGTGAAAAATTAATTCGTCGCAGTGGCGGTCAAACCTTTGGTAATCTTACCAACCTGGCTGTAAATGAAACTTTGTGGCGCTCATTTAACACGTCATTCACTGTTCTTCTTTCACTTACTGCTTTATATTTCTTGGGTGGAGAAACTACTCGTTATTTTACTTTGGCACTACTCATTGGTATTTTCTTTGGAACATACTCCTCAATTTTCTTAGCTAGTCCGCTGTTGGTGGCTTGGCAAGAATGGGATTCGAGACGCAGAAAACGCTAAGCATCTGTTAATTAAAAACCCGGCTCATTGGCTGGGTTTTTTGTTTATGGTATACTGTATGCATTATGTCTGACGATAAACTTAAACGAAATATTGCGCTCAAGGGAACCGCGGCCTGTACCTTTGCCTTTTTAGGCGGCTATATTTTGGGTTGGCTTGGGTGGTGGTTTTTTATTCCACTAGTTGGAATTGTTTACTTCATCATTCTTGGACGATTGAATCATTAATATGGACTTTGGTTTTTTCACCATTGATCCTGCTGCGATTTTAGAAAATCTGCTGGTACTTTTGCAACAAGGGCCTGTTTTTTTGTTGGCAGTTGTGTTTGCTTTTTTTTGGCCAGCTGGTGTGAGTTATTTTGCTGGGAAAATGTTGCACGATTATTTGGAATTAAAAGCTGAGCATTACACCAAAAACTGGAAACCAGTGGTTTTGGCCATTGATATTCCTTCACTAAATGTACAAACACCAAAGGCTGTAGAACAAATGTTTGCTCAGCTGGCTGGTGCTTTTACTGATGCTGGTTTTGGTGATAAATATACTGATGGTTTTGTACAGCGATGGTTTAGTGTGGAAGTAATCAGTATCGCTGGTTATATTCAATTTGTGGTGTGGACAGAAAGTGTGTACCAAGATTTAATGGAAGCGGCTTTGTTTGCGCAATATCCAGACGCGGAAGTAACCGAAATTGAAGATTATACCAAACTGGTTCCAGAAAAATTACCCAATGAAACTCATGATATTTGGATTAGTGATTTTGGTTTAGCCGAACACAGTGCCTATGCCATTCGTTCGTACACTGAATTTGAACACAGTATTTCCAAAGATACGGTGCTTAAAGATCCAATGGGAACTTTTTTGGAAAGTTTTTCACGCTTAGGACCCAACGAACACATGTGGTTTCAAATTATGGTTGAACCAACTAGTAATTCTTGGAAAGAAGAGGCGATTAGAAAAGTAAAAGAAATTTTAGGAATTGAAGAAAAGGTAGAGGTAAAAGATCATATTGGTGATAAATTTGTAAAATTTTTAATGAATAGTTTGGTTTGGTTTGGTGATCAAGTTTTTGCGCGCGAACCAAGTGCTCCAGAAGAAAAATCTGATGATAAAGCTGATGGTCCAAAATTAACTCCAGGCGTGCACAAAGTAATTGAAAAAATGGAAGAAAAAATGAATAAAATTGCTTTTAATGTTAAAATGCGTGGTGCCTATATTGCCCCAAAAACAGTTTTTAACACTACCCGTGGGGTAAGTTTACTCATGGGGGCAATTAACCAATATAATATTCCGAGTGCTAATTCTATTGTGACTATTTCGGCACCAAAAGGAAAGAAGAAGGAAACTCCTAGTGAATTATTTGAAGCGTATAAAAAACGTTCCATGGGTACTAAGAGTCCTAAATGTATTATGAATGTCGAAGAATTGGCCACCATTTGGCATTTTCCAATGTCGCATGTTAAAACACCACTTGTGTCCAAAGCGGCTTCAAAATCGGCCGAACCTCCACTTGGTTTGCCAGTGGAATTTCTTGGTCGTGCGCCAGGGGATACACCGGTTAATTTGGGTGGGGCAGCAGGTGGTTCGGCCGCAGGGAAAAAATATAAAACTGATTCAGGTGAGGAGATTGCTTACGATGATTGGTACCAGAATTTGTAAACAAAAAACCGCCCTCAAGGCGGTTTTGATGTGATTAAGATTTTTTAGAGCTATGAACGAACACTTACTTCGTTTTGTTTGTTAGCAAATTGTTTTATCACTGCTCTGGCAGCAAAGTAAGAACCAACTAGAATTCCAGTAAAGAAAAGATCACCCATTAAACTGTTGCGGAAAAAGGGAAGGGCCATTAGATAGCTTTGTCCAAGTCCGTTTAAATCGTGTGAGTACATGGTACCAAAGGCCCACACCGCGGCATTGGTAGTCGCGAAAAAGAAAATTGAACCAGCCAGCGTTAGGCCTGTAATTGGCGCAAATTTGTGCTCAATTTTAGTGGCTACAAATGTGGTCAAAAGCATGGAGGTGTATACCGTAACCATCACTTCCCACATGTAAAAACCAATAAATAAGTCACTAACAAATAATGCGACAATTGGAAGCCAAAGCGCGAGTTTACGAGGTAAAAATAAACCACTAAAAATCGCAATGGCACCAAGTGGAGCAAAATTAGCTGGGTGAGGAAGAAGCCGCGCGGTTGCACCAAGAATTACTAAAATAGTCCCCAAGATAATTTCGGGTGTAACAAATTTTTTTAGATTATTTAGTTTCATAACGCCAACTGATTTTTGTTGATTCATTAAAATTGATTTTTGTAATATCTGCACCTATTCGCGGCTCGTCATTTACATACAATCGCCATTCTTTGCCTTCTGTACTCATGACACCGTCTAGTTTTACCATGGCTAAGTCTTGACCATGATTTTCTACGATAAATGGAATCTGAGTTTCTAGCATCATGTCATGCAAACTTTGGCCGTTGGCTTTGATTATTGATTCAGTTTTACTTTCTTCAGATTTTTGGATTTCAATGACCACTTCTTTTTTACCATCAAAAGCTTCGATAAAAGTAGAGGTGGTTCCACAACCGCTGAGAAAAAGACAAGTAATTACAAGGGTAAAAAGGTATTTCATACAAAGTAATTATACCGTCTTTTGTGGGCTTAGACCAGGCCTTGAATAAAGCGCCAAGCTAGGTAGGCACCAGCTGTACCAGCCAAAGCCGCTGCACCCCCAAATAAGGCCTTTTTCTGGGCTTCTGCCGTGTCTCTAGAAGCAGAAGGGGTACTCAATTGTTCGCCTGTGTTTGGTTGTTGAGGGTTTGATACAGTGGTTTTGGGTTTATTGCCAGAATTGGCTAGTCGAGTACCAGGGTCCACTATAGATTCTTCAGTTAATTCAATGGTGGGCTCAGTTGTTTCTAAAGTTAATTCTGGAATTGTTTCAGGCACAATCGTTTGTGTGGTGGTTGGGCTAATAATTTCTGGAGTTGTGGTTACAAATTGAGTAGTGGAAGTAGCAATCTCTGGAGTAGATGTTACTGTCTGCGTAGTGGTAGAAGTGGTTGAGGCTGAGGTGTCATCATCTATACTATTTCCTGTAGAATTATGACTGGTAAATTTAGGTACTGAAATTAAAATCATATCCCAAGTTTTCCCTTGAACTCCAGGCAATGCATAACTGGTAGCCCAAATGCGATTATCGCTAGTGTCTGTACTTATATTTACACCACCATCAATTTGTTGTTGTGAAGCTAGGTATTGAACAGGGCCTGGATTTGAGCCGTTCCAGTTACTTACTGATTCACCAAGCGCGCTTAAGGCCTGTAAGCCCCAACCTGTGGAAAAAGCATTATCACCAATTCGGCCATCGGTTTTAGTATTTAATTTTAAATAATTTTTGGCGCGACTAAGTGAATCGTTTACACCGCCAATTGATTTTACTTGAGAAAGTGCTTGGACTGCAGCCGCGGTCAAGTCTGGATTTTCCCAGCCACCCGCGCCATTTTGTCGTGACAAAATAAAGGCTACAGCTTTTTGAATTTCTACATCATTGATGGAATATCCAGATTTTAATAATGGAAAGAGCGCGAAAATATCATCATTTACTAAACCGGCATCACCAAATTGTGTGCCATCATATTTTTTCATGATTTCGGCAATATAATTGGTTGGGGTGCCAGAATAGGGATTAATTCCCAATGCTAGTAAAGCCATGGCTCGACGTTCATAATCTGTAGCCGTGGTTCCGGCGGCTGGATCTGTTTTTAAATAATTTACTAATCCAGATTTGGCTGAAGAATTTCCTAGTGAACCAATGGCAATAGCTGCCCAGTCAGAATAGAGTGAAGCAGAACCAATTGCGCCATCAGAACTCTGTTTGGTCTGTAAGAAATTGCCGGCTGCGTTTACATTAAAGGTAGAAACTGTGTTTTGAGAGGTGTCAGTGGAGCCGCTGCTAGTATTGGTATCATTGTTATTTGTTTCTGTAGATTCAGTGTTTGCGGTTGGAAGAACCACAGTTCTGATATCTGTAGAAATATAACCAAATTTTTCGGCTCGCAAAGTAGTTGTGGCAGTAAAAGTATAGCTGTAGGTGCCACTAGCTAGTATAATTGGTTCGTTGTTGATGTATAAAGTACTACTGGTGAGCGGTACCCAGACCGCTGGCCAGGTGGAAAAATTTAGTTCAGAGACAACAATGTCTGCGTTTACGCTTGTTTGTCCACTAATAAAAAGATCACCATCATTAACTTCTAATTTAATTGGATTGATTCCAAAGGTAAGTAATAGTTTTTCTCCATTATTTACGCGGTATTTGTTGAGCGCGGTTTCGCCTAATTGTAAATCTAAGTACCAGCTCCAAAATTTTCCTGTGCTAAAATCGGTTTGGTATTCGTTTATTCCATTTAGGAAAATGTCTGAACCTGATGTGTGGTCGAGTGTCCAATTATTTGCCTCGGCAACTTGCTGTAACGCACACCAAGCGGTTAAAGAATAGACAGTTTGCGGATCAGTACACGCTGTAATCGTGACGTCGCTTTTATAAAAAGTACCGTCTATTGTTTGTATGTTTAAATTGAATGTAGCTTGTGGAACGGTGATGGTGACTGGTTGGGTTGGGTAGTAATAGTCTTCACTAATGCCAATATTAAAAGTACCGGTAGCAGTCATGAAAAGCGTGGCTATACCATCGGTATTGACTAGAGTTGAAGTAGCTACTAAGGGAGTCCACGGATTAGCGGGATCAAAAATAGTGGCGCCAACGGTTATGTTTTTTCGAGGTTGCCAATAATTATTTTCATAATTATATTCCTCAGCGTGAACAATTACTGGTTGATCAAATTGAATTGTGTTGTTGTTCAGTGAGAATCGTGTTTGTTCACCAAAAAATAAATATACTTTATTTTGATCGGTAAGAATATGTTTTTCAGCACCGACCATTGGGTATGAGCCATCTACCGCATAATGCCAATTGTCGCATGACTCGACAGTGTTGACCGTAATACATTTAATGAGAAAAGAATTTAAAGAAGCGTAGTATTGCAAATTACTAATTTCAAACGCAGTGCTCGCCTGATCAGCATTTACAATCATGGCTAAAACACTGTTGGCATCAATTGTGTGGGTTGCTCCGGTGCTATCAATAATTTCAGTGGTAGTGGCTCCACTGTAAAAATCACCAGGGGTAGCGAAATATGATCCAGTGTAAATGATTGAATCATTAATTCTGATAGTGAGATAGTTGGCTGGTTCTGGTTGTGCCAGCAATGTTTCCACAACGGGTTCTTGGTTTCTTTCTTCGGTTATTGTCTCTGTGCTTGTGGTTGTATTACTTTCTTGGGCTGGAATTTCAGGTGTTGAAAGTTCTGAAATAAGTGGTTCAAGAACTGGTTCTAGTGGAACTTCGATAACTATATCTTCTTGAACTGGGATTTCTACTACTGGAACTTCGACAACTGGTGTTTCAATAATGGGTTCAAGGGGAACTTCGGGAGTTAAAACTTCTGACGTTGGAATTTCTGGTGTAGTGGGTTCTGGTGTTGGAATTTCGGGCATTGGTTCTGGGACTGGAGCTTCCGGTGCAATTACTACAGGAGTGGGCTCAATCACGTCTTCGGCAAAAACAAAATGAGGTAAAAAAAGCGTAGTTACTAATATCGCGGCGATTGAGAAGTTGAAAATTTTATTCTGCGCTTTCATATTTCCAGGTAATTATGTCATTTTGTTTAAGGGTGTAATTTGAGATTCCGATTTGGGCTTTGGCGCCATTGATATAGTAAATCCAGTATTTGGCGCGAAAGGTATCGCTGTTTACACCGTCGATACCATCAACGAAGTGTCCGAGTCCACTGTAATTTTTGAATCGTATAGTTACTTTTCCGTCAGCGTGTAAGTTTTTCATCACCTCATATACTGAACTACCAGCAATGAATCCAACGGGATAACTTTTCCCACTAATAATTATTGTTCCTTGCGTCAAATCTACTGGTGCGCTGGTGCTGTGTGGGATTGGTACATTTGAATTTGAGTTTGTATTTGTTGTTGTAATCGTTGGCGTTTCAATCGTAACTACAGTCTCGTTCGTAATTTTTGGATTGGCAATTTTTTCTTGAGGCTCACGTGTTTTACTATTCTCTACTTGCGCAATTTGATTGGCTGGTTCAAGTGTGATTGCGTTGTCTGTTTCTGTTAGTGGCGGCGAAGTTTCTGGCTCATTATTTTTGAGTAAATCGGCGCCAGCGTATATCAGTACGCCAATGCTTATAATCAATAAAATTGTAGCTAGATAATGTTTTTTGAGAAGCTGTAAAATCCTCATATAATAAAAAAATTTCTCCGGCAGAGAAATTAAAAGGTCAAAAAAGACCGCTTCCTGCTCGGGTTACACTCTTTGACGAAGACCGGACTTGTCCCAAAAATAGGGCTTTACCGTTGCGGCACAGTGGAGGAATTAAACCTCGCTTCCAGCGTCAAAAAGGTTAAGTTGTAAGGCTATCTTAGAGTAAAAAAATAACCCTGTCAATGCAGGGTTATTGGCATATGTGTACAACCTGTGGAAAGCTTATAAAGCCTTAAAAAGTGGTGCGTACATGTCATCTTCCAAACTTATTTTAATTTCATTTGCATCAGTATTTTCCGCAAATTCAATTTTTGTTTCCGTAATAATCGCGAGCGGTTGCATTTCATTACCTTCGCCCATTTCATACACAGCGGCAGCGGCTAAACTGTCGGGAACATTTACGTTAGTATATTCAAATGGTCGTTCAAAAATATCGGTTTTATCTAAATACGTTTTGATTCCAATAAAACCTGCATAGCCTGTGGCCATACCAGTGACGCCGCGACGCAGTGGGGAAGTGCGACTATCAGTAATCATTACTGCTAGATTTTTTATTTTATAATGTGCTAATAATTTTGCGCGAATTTCTGCGGCTGAAACAAAACTATTTTTTGGTAATAAAATTAATTTTCCGTTTGCATTGGACGCATCAATTCCAGCGGCGGCCATTACCGCGCCGTCTTTAATAGTGAGCCAAGTATATTTAGTTTCCAGTGCAAATTCGCTTTCAGATTTAATGTATTGTTCTTTGGTTGCACGGTCGTTGGTTGGCACGGTTCGGCCCTCTGCCAGCGCTACAATTTTGGACGTAATTACTAAAATTGATCCGTCCTTTAAAGCTGGAACATGTTCAATAATAAAATCTACGAGATTTTCGTTTTCTAGGAATAAACGGGTTTTTAGGGCTTTTACCTGCATATAATCAATATATTGATCTATTTTAGAGAAAAAGTCAAAACAAAACCGGGGTTGATTTTCCCCCTAAAATACGCTACACTGTGGCCACTATGTGGATTGAAGATATTTTGGCTAAGAAAAAACCGATTCTCGCACTGAGTCCCATGGCTGACATGACTGACTCGGCTTTTTGTCAGGTGGTGCGCAGAATTGGTGGGGCTGATGTTGTTTATCGCGAAATGGTTTCGAGTGAAGCTGTTGTTCGGGACAATGTAAAAACTTTGGGCATGACCGATTTTGTGGAAGCGGAACGACCAATTGTGCAGCAGATTTTTGGTTCTGACCCGCTCACGATGGCGCGTTCAGCCGCGATTATTATGGAACATGCTGGCCCCGAAGGGATTGATATTAACATGGGTTGCCCGGTGTATAAAATTACTAGTAATTTTAATGGTTGTGCGCTGATGAAAGAACCAGATCGCGCCGCCGCCATTATTAAAGAAATGAAACAAGCGATTGGGGACACGCCACTCTCAGTAAAAATCCGGTTGGGTTGGAGTGATCCTGATGATTTTAAAACCTTTATTCCCGTGATTGAAGACGCGGGTGCAGCCTTGATTACCGTGCATGGTCGCACTAAAGCGCAGGGTTACGCGGGTAAAAGTGATTGGGCCCGGATTGCCGAAGCTAAGAAAATTGCGCGCGTGCCATTACTAGCTAACGGTGATATTCATGAACCGTATCAAGTAAAAGAAGCGTTAGAAATTACTGGCGCCGACGGAGTTTTGATTGCGCGTGGTGCATTGGGAAATCCGTGGTTTTTTAAACTGGCGAATGAGGGAAAAAGTGTGGCTGATATTTCTATGGCAGAACGCGTGGCAGTTTTATTGGAACATGCACGTTTACATATTGAACAATATAGTGAACGTGGGCTCGTAACCTTCCGTAA
>CAYYQC010000016.1:0-22611 GCA_964473715.1 uncultured Gammaproteobacteria bacterium | reverse complement strand
GTAGTTCAACGGATAGAACGAGAGCCTTCTAAGCTTTAGACCGTGGTTCGATTCCACGCGGGAACACCAATTAAAAATTTAAAATAAAAAAGTCTCGTTTTTTAGACGAAACTTTTTTAGGTGCTTTAATTCACATTTTCATCTGAACTAAAGTGGGCCTCCTTGTTGTGTACGAATGATGGGGCCCGGCAGAACGTCTGTCCTGCTCGTGCACAACGCATCATTCGTGAAAGTATTTGTCTCTTCTTAACTATTCGTCCGCGGTCGTCTTTGTCTGCTTCTCGTGCAGACTCCGGAGTCGCGTTGCGAGGTCCTGTGCAGGCAAGATACTCTGGTTCATCTTACCAAAACGTGCCTTCGGACGACCGTTGCTCAGCCAGTCATGGATGATGAGCTTGTTAAGCTCTGACCACACAGGCAACAGTGTGTCCCCATCCACCGCTTTGGTGAACAGTCCAGCCAGGCAGAGACCTTTGAGCACAGCCTCTCCGAAGATGAGACTCATTCGCAGTGCAGGGACCGCTGCCCCCTCCGTGACGACGTTGAGGAATTTTTCAGTTTCCTCGACCTTTAGATAGAGGCGCCACAGCCCATCCGGCACCGCACTGACGCCGGTTCCACGCCTGACCGTGCGTGCGATCCGACGCAGCCGCTCCTTGAGGGTGACTGCCTGTGAAGGCAGAAGTCCTGTCGTCATGCAGAAGCGGTTAGTATCAGTCTTCTTCGTGGGGTGGAGGAAGATTTCAGCGAACTGCGCTTCATTGAGATTGAGCAGCCCGCTGTCGGCATTTACCCACAGATAACCGCCCCCGAGGAGGGCCTGGTAGAGGCTAACGCCGAATGCCTGTTCACCCTCTTCAGCTTTCACGCCCGTTTCCCACTTGTTCAGTAGGTCACGAAACGCAGTTACCTCTTCGTAGCTGAGCTTCAGAGTGAGCCGCTTTTCAGCAGGAGGTTTGATCGTTTCTACCTTGGGTACCGACTCTGGGACAGGAACTTCCACTTTTGACAGCTCCGTCTTGATTGCAGCCTTGTTGGTGTCCGCGAGAGACTTGGTTTGCCCCTTGCGGTAATCTTTCGAGAGGTTGTCGAGCTGTGCTAGCAAGCTGTCGAGGTTGGGATAGCCAGTCTTCTTGTTCTGGTTTACACGAAGTTTATGCGCGTGAACCCGGATGGTCATGGCCTTGAGCACGTGCAGATTGACTCGAATGAGTCCGGGCTGGTCCGCTTGAACGGGCACGAGCACATGATGCTTGAGGAAGATCTCCGTGAGTTCGTCCCCCAGCAGTTCGAGCACCATCGTGTAGGTGACACTCTCTGGCTCAGACTTCAGAAGTTTGATCAGCTTGCTAGGCTCCTCAGGCCTAAGCGTCAAGATGTACTCATGCCTCATCGGGAAGAGCGCAGCTGGGTAGCCGACACGATCCGGGTTCGATTGAATTTCTTTTCCTTTCTGAACCGTCGACAGAGTCCGATACTTCTTTACCGCCGCGTCCACAGCCCGCTGTACCAGCTCCGGCGTAGAGACGGACACTAGGGTCGGTGCCTCGATGGGCGGAGCGCTATACCCGAAGTCAACCTTCCCTTCGAGGGGACGGTTGAACTCCAGACCGAGCGCTTCCAGCTGCATGCACAGGTTCATCAGCCACCAGGTAGCCGTGGCCATGCGCTGTTCATCCTCTTCAAACTCCGTGATCCGGTCATTGACCGGTCCGGCGTCCTTAAGGATGATGAAGTCGGTTTCACGCCACTTTTGGGCGTTCCACCGTCCGCTCTCGAGGAAGTAACCCTCTTTACCCAGCACGCGGGTCAGCCCTCGAACTCGATGGTCGAGATCAGGGGCGTAGATACCTGCAGACGTGTAGGCAGCCAGAAGGTAACGAGCCTCAGCAGCGTTGATTGCGAAACTACGGACGATATACATGTCTGCTCTCCTCAGTGTGCCTTGAAAAGGCGTTGTTGCTTCTTACGCCCTTTCTTCAGGGCACAGCCAAAGAAACAGACTCACAAAGCTATCAAATTAATGATAATTTGTCAAGGTTAAGCCATTTACAGTGTATGTTTTAAATTGACAAATCCTTCAAGTACGCTATGCTTACTCTATTAATTATTCATTAATTTATTTTATGCCAGGACTCGGACTTCTTCTCTTCATTACCCTTATTGTTGTACTCATCAGCATTCGACAAGTTAACCAATATGAACGCGGGGTTAAATTTCAATTTGGTAAATTTACTAAAATGGTTAACCCTGGTTGGCGCTTAGTTTTGCCAATTATCCAAAGCATGACCAAAGTGGACTTGCGTATTAAAGCCGTAGACGTGCCATTACAAGAATCAATTACTCGCGACAATGTATCAGCAAAAATTAACGCGGTAATTTATTATCGGGTTAGTGATGCCAGTAAAGCTGTACTTGTAGTAGAAAATTATTTTTACGCCGTGAGTCAGCTGGCCCAAACCACCATGCGCAATATTGTAGGTGAACTTGAACTTGATGAACTTTTGGCCAACCGCGAACAAGCAGCCAAGCGTATTCGCGAAATTGTTGATGTTACCAGTGAAGCTTGGGGTATTACCGTTGAAACCGTTGAGCTCAAGGATATTATTTTACCAGAAGACATGCAACGCGTTATTGCCAAACAAGCCGAAGCTGAACGTCAACGCCGCGCCGTGATCATTGAATCAAGCGGTGAAGTAATTGCTGCGGAAAACTTGGCCAAAGCTGCCAATTTGCTCTCTTCTGCCCCCGGTGCCCTTCATCTCCGCACTCTCAACAGTATCAATGATATCTCCTCAGACCAATCAAACACTGTGGTCTTCGCTGTACCGCTTGAAGTATTACGGGCGCTAGAAGGCCTTGGTAAAAAATAATAGTCATTGACAAAACCCCTCTGGGGCGGTATACTTTTCCCGTTAAAGACCCCCAGAGGGGTGGCTATGGTGTAATGGTAGCACAGAGGTTTGTGGTACCTTTAGCATGGGTTCGATTCCCATTAGTCACCCCCTTGAGGGTCTTTTCTATTAAAAAATATGTCTCTACTCATTCACTGGCTTATTGCCACGGTTGCCATTATTGTTAGCTCATACATTTTGCCTGGCGTGCACGTAGAAAATTTCTTAGCTGCTCTAGCCACAGCGCTTGTAATTGGTTTTTTAAACCTAATTCTTAAACCAATCTTAGTTTTACTCACATTACCAATTAATATTATTACGCTTGGTTTATTTACCCTAATAATCAATGCGGCCATTATTATACTTGCCACATTGATTGTGCCCGGATTTACTGTTGATGGTTGGGGCTGGGCAATTCTATTTGGTATTGTACTCGCACTCGTAAATATGCTCTTTGGTAAAAAATAATATTTTCGTGTATTAAAAAATCTCCTTTATTATAGGGAGATTTTTTATTTTACTAACCCATGTCTTCGTCCCCGCCCTCTTCACCACCAGTATCGTACGAAGCCACAGAATACCCACAGTCTTCGCATTTCATCATATTCCCCTCTTTAACCATTACTCCACCACATTCGTCGCAGAGACTAGTTTCTTCCATATTTTCAAATTAGATAAATTAATTTTCTCTAATAAGTATAACAAATCAGAGTAAAAAAATATTTCATTTTATCCACCGTTAGTCCACAAGTTTTTTTAAAATTGACAAAAGTGGTTTTTTTCGCTAAAATAGGCTAAATTTCTTATGCGTGTAGCAATTATTACTGGTGGTGCTGGAGGCGGACACAATGCTGCAGCACGCAGTTTGGCCGAATCTGCGCCTCCAGGTATAGAAGTAAAAATTTTCAAACTCGAAGACTGTTTGCCTACTGCTAACCGTAGAATTTTTATTTCCAGTTATGATTGGCTCAGTACTTTTGGTAAAGGCTTTTTATGGCGCTTTGTCTATGCTGTGGGCAATACCAGACTAGGCATGTGGGCTTACACAATCGCGCTCACCGAGTTTTCTTCTACTTCACGACGCTGTGTGTCACAAACCATTTCTACATTCAAACCAGAGGCAATTATCTCTACCATTTTTCTCAGCCCATCGTTTTTAAATAAAGAATTTTCCCAAATTCCAAAATATACCATTATTACTGATTTTGGTTTTCATCGGGTATGGTACCATCCTAGCATTTTAAAATATTTTGTTGGTAATGAGCAGGTTGCGCATGATTTAAAAAAAATAAATCCTACAGCAAAAGCCTTAATCACAGGCATTCCGGTTTCTTTAAATTTATATCAAAATAACAATTCCACTACAATCACTTCAAATGCAAAACCAAATATCTTGTTATTAGCGGGAGGCACAGGACTTATGCGTATTGATCATTATGTAAGCGCCTTACTTTCACAAGCAGATAAATGGTCAATTACTGTAGTGTGCGGAGATAATGAAAACCTGGTAAAAAAAGTTCGCGCTGCAGCTGGCCAACAGGCTGGCTCTATTGAAATCATTGGCTGGACAGACAAGCTTAATGAATACATTAAAAAATCAGATATTATTATTTCCAAACCCGGCGGACTGACTTCTAGTGAGTGTATGGCCGCAGGTAAACCCATAATTTTGGTTAGTCCAATTCCAGGTCAAGAAGAAGCAAATGCAAAATTTTTGATACATGAAAACCGCGCGATTCTAGTAGAAAAACCAGATGACTTACCCGGCGCTGTAATTACTATGCTTCTTACAATGGACAAAAAAAACCGAGCCATCTTTCCAGCTCGGCCTGCAGTGCAGAGTATTTGGGAAACCATTATTTAAGAGGCTTGGTAATCTAAAGAATTAGGGTCTTGATATAAATTAGTATCAACGACTGGCTTAGGATCTTGTTGAAACTTAGTCGCTGGTTGCGCCCAGAGTTTGGCCACAAAAGTAGCAATGGCATAGGCTGATAAAATTAATACCAAACCAATCACACCATTAATAATAACTGTCTTTCCTTTAGTAATTTTTTCTTCATCCCCTGCAGAAGTTAGAATGAGAAACCCACCATAAAATACCCAGGCCGTAAGCAAAGTTCCCAAGACACTAACCATTACTTTAATTACCTGAGCCACAACCAAGCGTGGGTCAGAATTTTTTAAATCCGCACCATTCTCACCGGCAAAAACTTGATTTTGTTTATTAATATCATCCATTAAACCAGCACCCTTAACCAAAGTTACTGGCACAGAGACTAAAACCAAACTTACAATCCCAAGAAAAAATAATTTTATTTTAAGGCTGGTCATATCCAGTTTGTGGTTTGGCATTATTAACTGATTCAATACTCTTGTTTACCAAGAACGTAGCAATACTATATGAAGTTAAAGTAAGAATCAAACCCACAATCGCCATCTTAATTTTTGCTTTAGCATCATCCACTTCCGCTGAATCACCATCAGAATTAATATATTTAGTTCCTGCCCACACAATAATAACCACAAAAATAGTTCCCAAAAGAGAAACAACGCTTTTTAAGATTAAACCAGTCAAAACACGTGGGTCTCCAGAAGCTGCGCCCATATTTGCTAATCCTGAAGATTGACCACCTGCATTTAATTGTTTTGAAGTCAGGTCGCCACTTAGTTGAGCTTTACTAATACCTGGGCTTAACAAGCAAAATGTGAGAAAAATAAACGTGAAAATTCTTAAGTACATAAATTTAATTCTCAACTATCCATCCACAATCAGGATTGCTGATACAAGCCGATTCACCCAAAAGAAGACATTTATGAAAACATTTAAAATTTTCTGGCTCATTGTCGTCCCAAGCACAAGTGGAATCAGCCAAACACATGTTCGAGGTTTTTTTATTATAACAATTAAATTGTAACGCTGAATCATCCACACCACATCTTCCTGCCGTCTCAGCCCCAGCAACCCCAGCAGAAGCACCGCCACCAGTTACCATTCTCATTACCAAATTGGTAATACCAAAAGCCGCCAAAGCAATAGTAAGACCAATCACGCCAGCACGTATAATTTCTTTGGCTTTTTCCACTTGAGCCTCGTCTCCACGCGCAGTCATCCACAAATATCCAGCGTAAAAAACCAAACAAGTAAAGATTACACCCGAGACAGTTAAGATTCCGCGAATAAATGAACCAATAGTTTCTGCCAAAGTAGTTTCTGTGGTTCCTGCGGCATCATACCCTGCGCCAGCCGCTGCATTTTTCGCACTATCCAAACCAAGGTCAAGAGCCAAAACTGGTCCACCTACAATCAATAAACCAATTACCACCAAAATAGTGAAGCTTATTATTTTCTTCATAGATTCAATTTACAGGATGCATCAGTGTTATAAGGTCCGGAACCTGAAACAAAGGATTTAGTCACCGCAAAGGCACTGCAATCTTGAGTACCACTTGGCGCAGGAATACACTCTTTATTTTCCGCAGTATCAATTGCTAAACAATATACAGAAGGACCCTCACTAGAAAACCGGCTGGTTACAAACACAGTAATCGCATATGCACTCACTGTTACCGCCAAACCAATAATTGCAGCCTGGATAATTTCTTTAGATTTATCTACTTGACCCTCATCACCACGCGCAGTCATCCAAAGCATACCCGCATACACCATTAAGATAAGGAAAATCAAACCAGTAATACTGAGAATTGCTTTTATAATAGTTCCTGACAAACTCTCTACATTGCCAGTATCTGCCACACCAGCTTTGCCTGCAATAGAAGTAAGCATGCTTTGGTCTTTAATTCCCTGTGCCTGCACACTGGTAAAACCAAAAACCATGCCTAAAATACTAACTGCGAGAATAAATTTTTTAAAAACACTCATACATTATGTTATTCCTCTAATTATTCTTTCTGAAACCAAATTGGTTACTGCATAAGCCGCTACTACAATTATAAGACCTATAATAGCTGCAATAATTGTTTCCCTGGCTTTGGTTATCCGATCTTCTTCTCCACGGGCTGTCATCCAGACTATTCCAGAATACACCATTAAACCAAAAAATACCAAAGCCATGGCTGATAAAATTCCTTTGACCACTAATGCTGCCTGGCTATCTAGGTTTTTTTCAGTAAGTCCGGTCTTAGGTATGACAGTATTATTTAATGATGGCAATGCATCCCCAAGAGTTCGTCTTTCCTCTGCTGCCTGTGTACCTCCAGCAGACAACAAGAAAAATACTGCAGTGACCACTAATAAAGTTTTTTTAAAAGTCATACACTGCCTTTTTTATTATGGTATGTCGTGGGCTTCTTTACACTCATTTTGAGTAGCGTATGGTTGACTAGAATCTGCACATGCAGGTGTGGTATTAGGTGCTACCGAGAGCTTACTGCAGGTTCCATACACTGGAGCACCTCCAGAAATTGGAGCTGGTTGTTCAGGTGGAGTATAACACCAACTTGCATTTGAAGATGGATCCGGACTACTTGTACCCACTTTTTCAAAAACAAAATTTGTAATGGCGTATGATGCCAAAATAACTACCAAACCAATAATCGCATAGGTAATGGTGCTCATGGCTTCTTCACTCTGACCACTGTCTCCACGTGCCAACATCCATTTAATACCAGCATAGAGCATTAAGCCAAAAAACAAAATTGACACTAATGAAAGTGCCGAACCAATTACATCACCCAAAATTTGGGTAACGGTTCGGTCAGTTGGAATTGCAGCGGCAGCAGCAGTGTCTCCCAAACCATAATCATCAGCCAAAGCCATGACTGGTAACACTAACACACTAAGTCCAAGTAAAAACGCAAAGATTTTTAATTTCATATCCAGGTTATAGCACAGCCCCTCATCCCGCAGGATAAAGGGCCAAAGCCAGAATCCAGCTTATGGAGTTGGCACATCGTAATTAGTATCGTTAACAGCTTGGTAAGCGCTCTTAACAAAGAAGGTTGAAATTGAGTATGAAGCCAAGATTACCACCAAACCAATAATTGCCGCAGTCATAATATTTTTAGCCTTACCAATTTGTTCATCATCACCAGCCGCAGTCATCCAAAGGAAACCTGAGTAGAAGACAAGGATGGTGGCAATTGTACCCAAAATTCCAAGTACAACATTGATAATACGAGAAGCAATAATACGTGGGTCAGCGGCTGATAAACCCGCGTTATTAACACAGTCCAAAGCTAATGGGTCTTTAGATAAATCACCACCACAAGGTTCTGCACCAGTTGGAATACAACTTGGAATTGCTGCGCCAGTGTTATCATCTTTACAATCACCATTGGCATCAGCATCAGCTGCCAAAGCTGGTGACGCAACAAATAAACCTGAAGCAAGGACAATCCCCACCATTATTGACTGAAACCATTTTTTCATATGACTTGAAGAAATCATGCCGCGCAGCGACGTTTGAAGCGCGGCGTTAATTAATAAGTAGGCTGATGAATAATTCCAATACCTTAGAGTCAATTATCAGCCCTTAGCAAAGCCCAGGCAGAGCCACTTGGCCCTGCCTGAACTTACTAAAAACTAACTACCTGCTGGAGGATCTTGATCAGGAATATCTGCGCCGCCACCTGTAGCTGTACTGAGCTGGTTGATCACAAAGAGTGAAATAGCCCAAGCTGACAAGATAATTGCGAGACCGATAACGCCTGCGCCAATCATTTTCTTAGCTTCGCCAGTTTTTTCTTCGCTTCCGCCTGATGTCATCCATTTAAAGCCACCGGCTAAAACGATCACAACTGCGATTAAACCAAGGAGACCGAGGAGTACGTTAATCAAGTTAGCCGCTGTTTCGCGGAGGTCTTGATTACCGAGCTTACCTGCTACTTGATTACCAACTGGGTTAAGGCCAAATGTATCAGCGATACATTCACCGGCCCCAGATTTTAAATCAGTTGCTGTTCCTTGACATGTAAATCCAGCGTCACAATCAAGTGATGTGCTACATGGTGGTGGTGTTGGTGCTGCTAAAGCAGCCGAAGGCAATACCACTAAGCCAAGAAGCATAAAGCCGATCGAAAGGATCTGGAGCTTTTTGGTTAACGAGTTTAGTTTTTTCATGGTATCACCTCCCTTCTCGTTGAAGCGTTTTCACGCATATTATTTGGGATACGTAAATTTATTTCCAAGTACAGTTCTTAATATTTTTCCCTGACTTGGACGATGTGAACTCCTTGCCTTCCACGTTTTTACAATCCAGCTCTTCGTTAAAGCCATCAGCTTTTGTCATAACTGTATCTGCTACACCATCTACAGTACAATAACATGCTGGACCATTTGGTTGAGTTGGATTAGAACTTAGCGCACCCGGACCGAGTAGGGTTTCAAAAATTAATCTCAGTATAGCATAACTTGAAAATATGATACAAATCCCAATCGCAGACCAAAGCATTGCACTTGCACCCGCACTTACTTTTTCTGAATTTCCTGCGGCTGTTACCCACTGAAAACCCGCGTAAACAAAGACTGCCAATGCTGCTGTACCTAAAATTCCCAAAGTATTTTTAATAATTGTTCCAAGTAAAATTGGTAAATTCATTTGACCTTGTGGTGTTGTGGATGTGCCTCCAATTGGATTTATTAACTTCACCACATTTCCTTGAGTTGGCAGTACACCTTTTCCATCAGCACCGTTGGTTGGTTCCATTGCTTTAGCCGCTGCGTCACATGTTTCTTTAGTACCAAAAGTGGCATTATTCTTACATGTAACTCCAGGAGCAGTAATTACACAACTGTAACTATCATTTACACAGTAAGTTGCCAATGCAGGTATTGGCGCAAACAAAGCCGTAACAAGCAAAACTAATGGCAGAATTTTTTTAAATACCATATTATTTAATTGCTCGTAAATCTTCATTAACTCCAACGGTTTTCAAAAGGAAAGAAACGCCGATATAGGCTGAAAACACAATAATTATACCTACTACCGCGGCTACCATTACTTCTTTGCCTTGGCTGACTTTGTCAGAACTACCAAAAGAAAATACCATTAACATTCCTCCATAAATAAAAGCACCAAGTGCCAGCATTCCGATCAAGCCCATCATGCCTCGGCCTTGTTGAATAAAAAATTGAATTAAATCATTAGCCTCACGACATTGTCCTGTAAAAGCACAGCGTGGAATTGGTCCTTTATAATCTGGACGGTCATAATTCGTTACAATCCATTGACAAATAGAATTACAGTCTTCACCAGTCGAGGCTTTATTGCCACTTGCATCTGCAGATGCTGCTTCTGCTGCCTTATCCAAGGCTTCCAAACATTCATTATTGGTTTTAAAAGTATTGCCGATACATTTAGTTTGATCAGTTTTAGCTGAACATAAATCTTTTCCTGTTACACACCAATCAGCCGCTTCAGTTATTTGAGGCAAACCAAACAATACAACCAACCCAATTATTAAACCAATAATTTTGGTATTTTTTTTCATACCTTAAAAGGTTTGCGCGGTAATAGAAGCTGCGCGCGAAATGGCACCAGCATCCCGTTCTGTTATTTCAGTGGCATCCAAAGTCGGGTCATTAACCAAAATCGTATGAATCATGGTATTAAACGCATTTTCCGTTGCCTCAATATCATCACCCTTATACCAATTTTTAGCCACTAATAATTGATCAGCAAAAGCTTTCATAATTGGATCTGCCTGTTCAGCTTTCAAATGCATTCGGAGCGGCGAAGGCTGTTTAGTGGCATCAGAATATTTTTTCAAATTTTCTGGAGTACTTAAAAATCTAATAAAATCCCAGGCCTCGTTTTTATTTTTAGATTTTTTAGTTACCGATTCAATCCAATAATTAGCTATATTTAATGGCTTATCCTTATCCGCTTGAAAAAGTGGTAAAACTCCCATAGCCATATCCGGAGCGCGGGCCACAATCCGATTGTAGTCATACCCAAAACCAAAGTAAAAAGCCACCTTACCCCGCACAAAGGCGTCAAAAGCATTACTTTGTTCTTCATTCCAGGAATATAAATCTGTGGTTGGGCGTGCAAAATTAGTATAAAAATTCATGGTCTGAAGTGCTGGGTGCGCAGGTGATGGTTTTTTATCTAAGCCAGTTCCAAATCCCACTGACCCTTTTGTAGCCATGGTAATTCCACTTTGCATCAAAAGCACAGATACAATATCAAAAGAATTATCAATATTAGTACCAGTTCCAAGAGCCGTACCTGATTGAATTATTTTTCCATCTTTATCCAATTTAGTTACTGCTTTTACAGCTACCAAAAAGTCCTCCCATGTTTTTGGAGGTTCAGCAATTCCAGCCTTATCAAGCAAAGTTTGATTATAATACACACCCAAAGTGTCCACAGCCAGTGGTAAGCCATAGATTGCCGCGCCTTTCATGACATCTTCTGAAACTGTTGAAACATAATCTTTTTGCAAATTTTGAGCAGTAGGCAAAATATTTGTATCATAAATCACCGCAGTCTCTTTGGTAATACTACTAGTTTGTACTAATTTCCCCATTTTTGTACTAGCTGGCATGGCTGATAACCGTGGTTCATATTTCTTTAACCAGCGAGTATGAATAGACACAATATCTGGCTGCACATCATCTGCCAAAGCATTAATAAACAAGCGATCAAACTCTTCGTATCTGACTTGTTTAATATTTACCGTTACATTAGGATATTTAGCCTTATACTCCGTAGCCCGTGCTTTTAATTGCGCCACATCATCAAAAACAGTCCAATAATTAATAGTGACTGGTCGCACTGAAGCTGCCAATTCTGTGGCTGAAGGTTTACAACCAAAGCCTAAGGCCAGAAGGCTAAAAACCGCTACACTAATAAGTATTTTTTGGCTGCGCATACGCTATTTACCAAAAATTTGAAAAACAAAACTTAAAATTGCATAACTAGCAAAGACCAATACCAGCCCAAGTGAAGTCCAGACTGCGGTCTCTTTTGCTTTCCCAACATTTTCACCATTTCCTCTATCAGTCATGAACAGTATACCACTATACACAAACATAACCAAGGTTATACTTCCCAAAATTCCCATCACTCCTTTGATAATTCTACCAATATAAACTTTAACATCAGTGGTTCCCAAACGATTTAAAACCGTGGCATCAAAAGTGCTTGGAGTTTTGGCAGGTGCGTCCACTCCAGTTGAGTCAACTACTGGTTTGTTTATGTCAGTACCCGCACCTTGCCATGTACATAGTCCGGTATAACCTTGACAGCTTGTTACAGGAAACTTACTGCAATATAAATCAGGATTTACCGCTAGTTGACATGTGCCATTTGCAAAAATACATGGCGAGTTTATACTTTGGGCCTGACAATCTACAGAATCAAATTGACCACAATAATCCCCTTCTTTAACAGCAACGCATTTCCCAACATTTTCTACAGTGAAAGTTTTTTCCAAAATATCATTATTGTACCAACTGCAGCTATCATAACCCAAAGAAGGATTGACAGCCCCTAAACCACACCCCTCATACTCAAGACTAGGATGGTTTACAACATTTCCTTTCTTACAATAACAGCCATTTTTTTTAGTTGTATCTATCTCAGCTCCCATTTTCCAACTGATTTTTTTTGATCCATTTTCATACCATGCGCAATATTGATATGATGGTGCATCAGTCACACTATTGGTCATTGTGGAAAAATCCTGACATTTAACATCAGAATCTACTTTTATAAGTCCTTTTAATTGTGACACATCCACCTCATCCTGTTCTGTGCCAGAACTAGAACAATAACAACCGAGCTTTGTCACAGCATGCACTTCCACTCCAACCAAAATAATTGATATGCTTATACACCATACAATTGCTTTGGCAAGACTCTTCATACTTGAGGAAAAATATCCAAAACAAATCTAATAATTGCGTAACTAGAAAAAATCACGACAATACCAAGGGTAGACCAAACAGCAATATCCCGGGCCTTTTCCACTTTTCCTGCATCTCCAGTTGCAGTCATCCAAAGAAAACCACTATACACAAACATTATCAAAGTTAGACTTCCTAGCACACCCATCACTCCACTAATAATTCGGCCCACATAAATTTTAGGGTCAGTGGTACCGGTCTTATTAAAAGATGTTCTAATACTTGATTCTAAGTTTGCTTTAGTAGCTTTTATGAACGCAGCCTCTTCCTCAGGAGTTAATTTCTTTTTTTCCTTTGCATCACCTGTACTGTCTCCACCTACAGCTTCTTCTTCGGTTGGCGGCGTTTCAGCGTGCACTAAAATTGGTTTACCAAACAAGGTCACCGTTAAAAAAAATACTGTGATTAGGGTTTTAAAACCCATATTTTTTTAAAAAGTCTCTCACTTCCACATTTAATTTTTCATCATTAAGTGCAAAGTGCAAAGTCGCTTTTAGAAGCGCGGCTTTATCTCCAGTATCAAAATAAATACCATCATATTCATAAGCCATAAATTTTTCTTTTTTAGCCAAGGCATTAGCTGCGTCTGCTACCCAAATTTCATTATCCTTACCTGCCACCTGCTTTTCCAAAAATTTCCAAATCTCTTTGGTAAATACATAACGCATACCACCTACAATCAAACCAGCCGGAGAAGTTTGGTCTGCACTTGGTTTTTCCCTAAGCTCAGACATGCGATAGGTTCTTGACCCTACTTCTTTACCATATACATTTCCATATTTGGTCATGGCTTGACGATCAGTAATCTTTTGTACACCAATCACAGGCGCGCCATGTTTCTTGTATACAGCAAGAAGCTGTTTGATAACTGGCGTAGTCGCATCAATAATACTGTCACCGTCTGAAAAAACAAACGGCTCATCTCCCACAAACTCGCGTGCACACAAAAGCGCGTGACCATTTCCCAAAGGTTCACTTTGTCTAGTATAAAAAAACCGTACTTTTTCTGTTAAATCAAGTAGAGATTGAATCCGATCAAGTTTACCTTTTTCTTCTAAAAAACGTTCAAAATCACGGTCTCTATCAAAATGATCCTCAAGTGGACGTTTTTGTGAACTAGTAATAAAAATAATTTCTTTAATACCACTAGCAGCCATTTCTTCCACAATATATTGCACCACCGGCTTATCCAAAACCGGTAACATTTCTTTAGGCATTGCTTTAGTGGCAGGCAAAAAACGAGTACCCATTCCAGCCACCACAATAACTCCTTTTCTAACTTCATTTTTTTTAAACATATCCATGCCACCTGTGATGTTAAAATTAAACCGAGTATATCAAATTTTTACCTTCTCGCACAAACTAATCTTCTAGTTGCGCATACAATTCACTTACTTTTTCCTTTGCAACATTTTCCGCATCAACAAATAACATTTCTGGATGTTGTTTAATAATTTCCTGTGTTTGTTCCATTATCAAATCTCCGCGCATTGCTTCTAGTTCTGTACGATATTCTTGAATTTGGGTTTTTAGTTTTGCAATCCGGCGTGTGTCTTCTTCTACTGAACTAATATCTTCATTCCCTGATAAATCTAATTCTGCGCGCAATTTCTTAATGGCTGCAATTACTTGTTGCATATGCACCACAATATTTTGCATTTGCTGTTGGTTGCTTTTCACTTCCCGCGATAAAAAATCCGCGCGCTCCATGGCCGCAGCTGCTTTTAATTCTTTATCCAAAGAATTGTCTTCTTTATTTTCCCGAGATTCTACTTGGCGTTCTCGGTGCAAGCGTTCTTGATTTTCAGTCATATATATTTTGAAGTATAACAAATATCATAACAAAAAACATCCCGAATTCGGGATGTTTTAATTTTTGAATTGTATGGCTTAGCGAGGAACAAAAGCCAAGAGACCGGCAATGCGTGCCTGTTTAATAGCACGAGCTACGCTGCGTTGATGTGTAGCACATAAACCACTGCGGCGGCGTGGAGCAATCTTCATGTATGAAGACACAAAACGACGCAAAACTTGTACTTCTTTATAATCAACAATCTTTTTGTTGTTGATACAAAAGTAGCACCGTTTTTCTCTCTTCTGTCCTTTTTTCTTAATCTCAGCCATAGTTACTTATTAAAATGGTATATCTTCTACTTTAATTTCTTCTTCAATTGCCGGTTGGTTTTGTGTTGCTGGGGCAGAATAACCACCACCATTTTCACTTTGACCTTGCGGAGATGTGCCACGTGGGCCATCAAGCATAATCATGTTTTCCACTACAATTTCTGTACGATATTTCTTAACTCCAGCTTGGTCAGTCCAGTCACGAGTCTCAATTCTTCCTTCCAAATAAATCCGGCGCCCTTTAGTTACATATTGGCCAGCAATATCAGCCAATTTTCCCCAAAGTACACAGTTATGAAATTCACTTTTTTCTTGTTTGGTTCCTGCACTATCAGTCCAAGAACGATTAGTAGCCACTGAAAGTGTGCATACTGATTGTCCTGAAGTGGTTGAACGTACTTCTGGGTCACGAGTAACTCGTCCCAAAATACTTGCGCGGTTTAAATCCATATATTTCTATATTAGCACTCTCGGTGCCGCGCGCCGAGGTTAAACTTTTGCCAAATCTGAGTCAAGCATCTGATCCAATTTTTCTTCAATCTCTTCCATACTTACCGCTTTAGCTGGAGCAGCTACTGGTGCTTCAACAGCAACCGGTGCAGCAACAGCACGAGGCGCTTCGCGTTTAGCGTCACGCACAGGCACTCCATTTTCATCTACGTTTACAACAGCAGCAAGTGGAGTAAGACTAAGTTTGGATAGATCTGAAGGAACGCCATCTTTTTCTGCTCGGATTACAAGGCGTAAAATATTACTGAGAAGACGAACCCGACTTTGAATTTCTTTGGCAGCGGCAGTGTCTGCGGCGTATTGAGCAATGTAAAAATACCCGTACCGAATATGCTTCATTGGGTAAGCCAAACGGCTTTTGCCCATATTATGAAGCTTAAATTCAGTAGCGCCATAGCGTTCTGCAGTTTCCTTAATTGTTTGGATTACCGGTTCAGCCTCGGTTTCGGAAAGCGTGCCTGGCAACACCACGAGCATTTCGTATTGTGTCATAATTACCTAAAAAGTAAAGGGGTCCAATAAAGCTGCGCTACTATAGCAGTCGACCATTTTTTTGTCAAGAGGTTTTGGCCTATAAAATTACGCTTTCCGTGGATATCGGTTGTGGGGCACGAGGAGGCAAGACATATACATCATAATGAAACTCGTCTTCGCCCACTAATTCCCCTTTTCCAGCCAAAATATCCTCATAAGGCTGACAGTGCATGCACCCTTCCTTAGCACAGTTCAACCTCTCTAGTTGGCGCGCTAATTTTATTTTTCTAGCAATGGCCATTACTCTTTCTTTAGCCTCTTCCAGGCTTGGCAAAGGCTTTTCTACCATCCCGTCTTCTCGGTCCAAATACCAATAACTAGCCTTAGTTACCAAGCGAGATTGACAATACCGTACCAAGAGATGGTAAATAGGCAATTGCAAAGATTCTGGATCCTCATCCTGTTTTCCAGTCTTAAAATCAATAATATGCACACTATCAGTTTCTGGCAAATATTCCAGCCAGTCAATTTTACCGCACAAAATGATCCCCTCTTCTTCTGAAAGCCAGAAATGTGGTAGCTCTTCTTTAATTTTTACAGCTGAACCTGCTAATGGTCCTGGATTTTCCTTTACATTTCGTATCATGGCACGACCACGCTCTTCATATTTAAACTCTGTATCACGGTCATGAAATCCTCCTTTTTTACCTTTAACTTTTTCCCAGGATTTTTCAAACCCCTCCATTAGTGAATGAAAAAACCGGGTTTCCTTTGGAATGGTTGATAGAGATTCCAAAGTATCATGTACAGCCTGCCCCAAAGCTAGAGGAGGAGTAATGATTTTAATTTTATGTCTACTCCGTGGGTCGCGGTACATATGCCGCAAATAATACGCCCGAGGACAAGCCAAAAAATCTGAAATTGAAGTGTGGGAAACCCACAGGGCAGTATATTTATCAATTGGCATAATTTCTTTTACTCTTTTCCGAAATTCTTATACTACTTTAGCACAAATACATTTAATAAACAGACCACTTTTTACCTATTTTTTCTCTATCTGTGCATGACTTATCCTCTTTCTGTGGACAAACCACCACAAGTATCCAATTCCCAAGGCAATCCAGTTTGGAAAAAATATCCAAGGCGTTGCCCAAGTCACACCATCAAATCTATAGCTCAATAGAGGCCACAAGAACGGAGTTGGAAAAAATGCAGCTGTATGGGTAGGCAAATCAAATAAAATATGCAAAGGCCAGGCCAACATAGGCCAATAGGGTTTCTTTCGAATCACCCACACAGCACCAAAGGCCAAAACAAAAGTTACCAAACTATGAGTAATATTATATAAATGATGGACATACTCTGGAACTGCGCTTGGGTCAGGTGGCCCGCCAGACCAATCTGGTCCTGACACTAACCCAAGTACAGTCATGGCAGTAAAAATTCCAAATGAAAATAAATCTGGTGCAACTCCAAATGCAAAAGCCGCCCAAAAATCTTTTTTATTTGTCCTCCCCAGTAATAGCCCTCCCCACAATCCATGAGATAAAATATCCATATTAAAAACTCAAATTAATTAAGGCACGTAATTTTCTTCTTATTATTGTGTGCGCAGAAACTCTTCGTATTCTTTTTCTCAAGCGTGGTCGTGTCTGGTATTCTTTAAAACTCTCCTTCTCCACCCTTCGTATCTCCAATATTCTTTTCCGATAATCTGGAATTGCCTTACGTACCAAGGCCCAAAATCTATAACTATGATTCATTTCAATCAAATGACAAAGCTCATGCACAATAATATAATCTGCTAATTCTAAAGGCAGAAAAACAATTTTATAGTGAAAATTTAGATTATTTTTACTAGAACAACTGCCCCAGCGTGAACTCATGTCTTTAATACTTACCCGCGCAAATTCCACACCAATCACCGGCTGATATATTCGCAATCTTTCCATTACTAACTTACGCGCTCTATTTTTGCACGCCACATAACTGGTTTGGGTAATATTCTCATGTTCCATCTTCATATTGTACACATAATTTTCATTACACGAAACCCCCGGCAAATCTTAAACAATTGACTTATCAGTCATAAAATACTACTGTTCACCTGCGGATGGTGCTATGAAACTTTCCGACATTAAAAAATATATGCCTGTTTATTTATTTCACCTCGGTCACCAACCCCTACTTTCTCGCGCGGAAATTCTCAGTGTTATTAATACGCAAAAAATTTCTTTTAGCAGCGAACGTCAAGCCGGTAATCTATTATTTGTAGAAACTTCAAAACCAATTGATGCAGCCAGATTTATCAACCAACTCGGCGGCACAGTTAAAATCATGGAACATTTGCCAGAGGTACAACCTAAACCAAGTACAGTGGCCAAATATTTACATGAATCAATTCCTAGTGGCAAAATTAATTTTTCTTTATCTGGCGCGCCATTTGCTTTGCTTATAAAAAAAGAATTAAAAAATCTAGACCGCTCAGTACGATATATTGAACCCAAAAATACAGCCACAATTTTACACAACGACTTGGTAAATACCAATTCCGATATAACTATTTTTGAAAATAAAGTTTTTATTACCAAAGGCATTCAAGACTTAGAGGGATTTTCCGAACGGGATTACGGCCGTCCACAAGCAGATAGCAAAAGCGGCATGCTTCCGCCAAAACTTGCGCGAATGATGCTCAACCTTACCGGTGCCAGCCATGATGATATTGTTCTTGATCCATTTTGTGGTTCAGGAACTGTGCTTATGGAGGCTGCAGATTTGGGTTTTTTAAACATCGCTGGTACAGATTTAAGTCTCAAAGCAATACAGGATTCAGAAAAAAATCTCACTTGGTTAAGAGAGACTAAAAAAATAAAACCAGTAACTAAGTTAAAAGTAGCTGATGCACAACAACTTAGCCGCGAATTTTCTGCGCAATCAATTGACGCCATTGTGGCCGAACCGTATATGGGTAAACCACAGACTGGTCGAGAATCATTGCGTGAATTACAAAATTCGGCTCGTGAACTTCGTCAGCTTTTTGAAAAAGCCTTTGCAGAATTTGCAATCATTCTTAAATCAGGTGCCTCAGTAGTCTTTATTATTCCTGAATTTACTTATCAAAAAGAAACAATCACGATTGACTGTTTAGATACAATAAAAAAATTAGGCTTTAACATTGTCCCGCTTTTACCTAAACACGAAAGCATTTTATATCAAAGACCAGGCCAACACGTGGCTCGCCGTATTTGGAAATTTCAGCTTGAAAAATAGGTTTGAAACCTATTTAATCCAAATTCCATCCACCAATTGTCCAACTACATAACCAATTACGGCTGCGGCAGAAGCAAGCAGCATCATTTCCAAGCCTGCTTTCCACCATTTTCGGCCAGAATATTTGGTGGTTAATGCTCCTAACGCAAACAAACCCAAAACAGTTACTGGAATAGAAACCATGATTGCTTCCTTAACTGGTAACAAAACATAGGGGATAAGTGGAATTAAACCACCCACCACATAAGAGCCAAACATAATGGCTCCTTTTTTAATTGGTGACTCATGGGAATCAGGCACCAAATTTAGTTCACGATACGACATTTCCCGCAACATCAGTTGGGGATTTTTGGCTGTCTCTGCGGCCATGGTTTCGGCCATAGTCTGAGTCCAGCCATCTTTAATAAACAAATCTACCATTTCCTCTTTTTCTTCTTTTGGAAATTTTTTAATTTGATCTTTTTCTTCGGCAATGATGCGTTCATCAATTGCCATTTCTGAATTATTTGATAAATACGAACCAACAGCCATGGAAATAGATTCCACCGCAATAATTACTGAACCCGAAAGAACAACAAAGAAATGATTATTCGTGCTGGTAGCAATACCAGTAATGGCTCCTAAGGTTGAAACCATTCCGTCTTCTAGGCCAAATACCATTTCGCGCACCAAGGCGCTACTAATAGTATTTTGATGATGAAGGTAGTCCTGATGATGTTTATGTTCTTTCATATCTGCCTAGTATAAACCAAGCAGATTGAAATGAAAACTCCCCCGCCGCAATTATTGGAACGGGGGAGCAGAAGTTATGATCACGTCACTACTAACACAGCGACGAAAAGCATGATACCGGTGAGAAGATAATAGAAAGCAAAAGAATTTGACGATTGTAATGATACGCTCCCATTAGAGTGTTTCATATTTATTTTTTTATTTATTTTTCTGCTTTGCAAAGCGACTTACATATACCAGTATAGCACAAAAAAGTGATTTTGTCAAGCTAATTTGTATAATATAGCGTATACAAAAAATACGCTTTGTCAATTTTAGCGTATTTTTTAAAATTTTAAATTGTAAACACTAAGCAATATGAAAATAAACCGTGTCACCATCCTGAACAATATATTCTTTTCCTTCCAAACGCATTTTACCTTTTTCTTTTACACCAGCCCAACCATTTAGTTCTACAAAATCCTGCCAAGTGGTTACTTCAGCTTTTACATACCCTTTAACAAAATCAGTATGAATCACACCAGCCGCTTCGGGACCTTTGGCGCCTTTTTTAACTGTCCAAGCTCGAGTTTCTGGTTCACCAGAGGTTAAAAAGGTAATCAAGTTGAGTAATCCATACCCCGCTTTAATAATTTTATCCAAACCACTTTCCGTAACTCCCAAATCTTTCATGTAATCAGCCGCCTCAGTAGGGGACAAGTCAGCCAATTCTGCTTCCATCCGCGCGCAAACATAAATGTGGGGGACACCTGGTTCTAAAATTATATTTGCGTTGCTAGCACCCAGTTCGTCAACATTAACCACATACATCATGGGCTTCATGGTAATCAAATGCAGGTCATACAGCATGACTTTTTCTTCCTCAGTTAAATCCAAACCACGAGCTGGTTTACCGGCCTGCAATTCGGCCACTACGCGTTCCATTAACGCAATATATTCGGCGGCATCTTTGGCGCTAGCCCCTTTGGCATTCTTTTTTGTGGTATCCAAACGCTTACTGGCAGTTTCTAAATCCGCCAAAACCAATTCCAAATTAATAATATCCGCGTCATCCTTAGGATCAACCCGATTTTGCACGTGAATAATGTCATTATCATTAAAAGCCCGAACAATATGGGCAATTGCGTCAGTTTCCCGAATATGAGCTAAAAACTTATTCCCCAAGCCTTCGCCAGTCGACGCACCTTTAACAATTCCGGCAATGTCTACAAATTCAATGGCCGTTGGAACAATTTTTTGTGATTTAGACACAGCGGCCAATTTAGCCAATCGTTCATCAGGCACCTCAACAATTCCCACATTTGGTTCAATGGTACAAAATGGATAATTTTGGGCGTCCGCTTGTTTACTGCGAGTAAGTGCATTAAACAAGGTTGATTTACCCACGTTTGGCAGGCCGACAATTCCAATTTTTAGTGACATAGTGAGCCAATAGTACCCTGAAATTAGTCCAAATGTCAACCGTTATGCTATTATTTCTATATAATTTTTTCTTCAAACCGAACATATGAAAAAGTGGGTCTTATTTCCACTCATAGCATTGGCCACAACCATTATTGCTATTGTCATTTTAGTACTACTTCTCAACAAAAAAATACAGACAGAAAATATAGTGGTTGTTTTTACCCCCACTACTACGCCTATAGTTTCAGCTACTACCCCTGCCTCAGACTTGGAAATTCCCACTTCTAGCCTAGAGGTTTTATATTTAACTAGAATTGAGAGAGAAACGATTACTGAAGAACTTGAAACAATCGTAAAAACCCAAGATCCTAAAGTTGCGCTTAATAGATTAAGTGAATTAATGGAAAATGATTCCAAAGTGCTTCGCTCATGTCACGGTCTAGTTCATGAAATTGGTCATGCATCTTTTCAAAAATATGGTTTTGCCGGAGCGGTAATTTTTCAAAATGATATTTGCGGTTCTGGATATTTACATGGCATTGTCGAAGAAAATTTTGGTCAGGTAAAAGATGTTAGCGCGACTATGAAAACTATTTGTAAAAATTTTGATGTTCTTACTATTGATTCCTGTTATCACGGAGTAGGGCATGGGCTAATGTTTTTTACAGAAAACAATTTACCTAAATCTTTAGAGCTTTGTGATACGTATTCAGATGATAAAGCCGACATTCGTTGCGCCGAAGGAGTGTATATGGAAAACTTTTCCACTGACCAACAAACTCATGAATCTGCTTACTTAAATAAAAATGATCCTGCGTATCCTTGTGCTGAACAACCAGCCAAATATAAATCTGTTTGTTATTTTTACGCGCCAATTTATTATCTCTCATTGCATGAAAATCAATATACAGCCGCGCTTGATTGGTGCGCCAGCCTCACAGAACATCAACAGACCTGTGCTTATGGTGTTGGTAGCCGCACGATGAAATACAATTTAAACGATCCTATTTTCGTGGAAAATATTTGCCAATACAATCCTAAATTTACACGCGCATGTGTGGACGGCATGGTCTCATATTATTTGGTAAATTTTACTTCCAAAGCCAAAGGCCGGGAAATGTGTAAAACACTTCCAGAACGCAGTCAAAAAAATTGTCTCACTTCAATTGAGATACGACGCGATTCGATTGCGGAATAGTGGTGGGGACTATTACGCACGATTCGAACCGGAAACCAAAAGATTGTTAAAGAAAAGGATGACTGTCGATGAATATTTGGCACATCAGCCGGAGGAAGAAATGGCTGATTCTAAGCAAGTTTCAAGTATCT
>CAYYQC010000015.1:15408-23126 GCA_964473715.1 uncultured Gammaproteobacteria bacterium | reverse complement strand
TTAATAAAGATTGTTCGTCTAAAATCGTCACACCCAGCTGTTTAGCCTTGTCATACTTACTGCCAGGCTCAAGCCCAACCACCACAAAGGTGGTTTTTTTACTGACCGACTCAGAAATTGTGGCCCCGAGTGCGCGTAGTTTATCTTTGGCTTCATCTCGACTCATGGATTCCAATGAACCGGTCAATACAAAAGATTGCCCAGATAACGGACCAAGAATTGATCGCGCTTCCACTGGTAAGATATTTACACCTCGACTTTGTAAGTCGTTCAGCAACTGATTATTTTCTTCACTCGAAAAATATTCACCAATCGATTCTGCTACGCGTGGGCCAATGTCTGGCACGGTTTGTAAATCTTCAATTTTGGCAGTCATAATTTTAGATAATGTGCCAAAATGTTCAGCCAAGCGCACCGCAGTTTCTTCGCCCACATGATAAATACCAAGCGCAAAAATGAAACGCGCGAGGGTTACTTTTTTGGCAGCATCGATTGACTCAATTAAATTAGCCGCGGATTTGGCCGCAAATCCTTCCAAAGATTCCACATCACCAATTTGAAGCGTGAAAAAATCTGCTGCGTTTTTGACCAAACCTTCATTTACTAATTGTTCCACAATTTTCTCACCCAACCCGTCGATATTAAAGGCTTTTTTAGAAACAAAGTGAATTAAGCGTTCCAATTCTTGGGCAAAACATTTTGGATTAACGCAAAATAACGCGACTGAAGCGGTTTGCTTTTTATCCGCCGTATTCCGACGCGTCACTTCAGACCCACAAATAGGACATTTGGTTGGTTCTTTAATTTTTTTCTCATCACCAGTGCGCATTTTTTCTAACACGCGCACAACTTTGGGAATAATATCCCCGGCTTTTTCTACCACGACAGTATCCCCCACGCGTACATCCAACCGCGCAATTTCTTCAAAATTATGCAGCGTGGCATGGGTCACGGTGGTGCCAGCTAATTTGACTGGTTCCATTAAAGCCACTGGCGTCAGCGCGCCAGTGCGACCCACTTGCACATAGACTTCTTTAATTTTAGTAGTGCCCTGCTCAGCTGGAAATTTAAAAGCAATCGCCCAGCGTGGCGCTTTGCCCGTAAAACCAAGCGCGTCTTGATATTTTTTTTCATTAACTTTAATCACTACCCCATCAATCCAAAAATCTTGGGTGGTTTTTTTAGTTTGCCATTCGTACCAAAACCGCATGATTTCTGGAATTGTTTTGACCACGCGCCAATTACTGTCAGTTTTAAAACCAAGTTTTTTTAAAGCTAATAATTCCTCTTCTTGAGTATCCAATGGTAATGTTCCACTTTGCACGAGTGAAATATCATAAGCGGTTAACACTAATTTACGATCCGCGACAATTTGTGAATCAAGCTGACGTATGGTACCAGCCGCGGCATTGCGCGGATTAGCAAATAACAATTCGTCATTAGTAGCCCGTTCAGTATTGATTTTAGCTAACATTGACGCGGGCAACCACACTTCACCCTCAGCGACGAGTGAGACCGGTTCCCTTAATTGCAGAGGAATGCTAGCAATCGCACGTGCGTTCTGAGTGACATCTTCACCAATTGCGCCATCACCACGCGTGGCCGCGGTTTTCAATTGTCCATTCTCATAACTGAGCACCAAATGCAGACCATCAATTTTAAGTTCGCACACATAAGACAAATCCGTCGGCCGCGCACCCTCACTTTTTTCCAACATTTTCAAAATTCGTTCCTCCCAATCCAATAAATCTTGTTCATCAAACGCATCATTAAAAGACCACTGTGGTACCACGTGTTCAATCTTATTAAATTTATCCGCTGGTTTTCCCGCTACACGCTGGGTTGGTGAATCAGGCGTAACTAAGTCAGGGTGTTCAGCCTCAATTTGTTTGAGTTCAGCCATGAGCCCATCATACATCGCGTCCGTTACTTCCGGATCGTTGAGCACATGATAACGATGCCGCAAATCATTAATTTGGGCGCGGAGACGGTCAATTTGTTTTTGTAGGTCAGACATACACAGATTATTACCAACAGTATAGAATTTTTAGCGAATCATCACAAGTTAATCTTGAAATAATGACAATGACATGATACAAAATGGCTGGAGGCAGCCATGACCAAAAACGCTACCCCCGTCACTCCCCCCGACCAGTCGACTCCGGTCCAACCGACTATACCCAATTCTAACACTGCCATCCCGGCAGAAATTAAGAAAAAGGTATTTACCCGGACCACTGAGTACCCGGGCCACAATGAAGATGTCTTCAAGAAGTAATCCCGAAGTCCTCACCCGTGGACTGAAAGGAGTATTAAAAACAACGTCGGCCACCCTTGGCACTTAAGTTTTGAGTTTCAAGGGAGGAGGATACGACGTTGTTTTTATATTTTAGCTAAAATAAGCCAATATTTGTCCTTTTACCTTGACAAAACCCCTAAATAGTGTTATACTTTCGCGTTCTTTACAATTGGAAATTGAGACGGACAGTGTAGCAATTGGCACGTTTTTCCCTAGGCAGGTAGCTTGGGAGAGAAAGGTGCTTTCACTTTAGCTGGAGTTTCCCATGCGTTCGAACATCATCTTCGCCCTTATCATCGGTTTCTTCCTCTCGGTTCTCGCAGGGTGCGGGAACTGGAATATCAAAGTTCACATGATCAAGGAGGAACGAACAACGACCGTCGTCGAAGAGGACGACGGTACCGGCCGGGTATGGTACCCAGCCCGATACGTGAACGGCGTGATGATTCGGGGTTATTGGGGGGATAGACAATATCCCCGCAGCAACGTGAACGGCACCCAACTCGGGAAGCCGTTCCGCGTTCGAGGTCAAATGGTCCCCAAGGACCCAATTCCCTCAATGCGTCGCTGGAACCGAGGACGTCGAGTCCCCCACCGCGCACCTGATACCGAACCCAACATCTCACCAGCTGACGAATTCAAGATCGGTTGGGACGACGACAAGGAGGAATTCGAGGTAGATTGGGACGACGATGTCGGTCCTATCAAACCTGAGGATCAGAAACCAAAGTCTACACCAGCCGAAAAATACAAAAAGGGTTGGCGCGAGGCAGAGCCTCCACCTAACGAGACCTAATCTCGTGGCGGTGGGATCTCGCCAAAGTGTTCCCTACACTGTCCCATCCGTCTTAGTTTCCAAACGCAAAAAATCTCCATTAACCTGGAGATTTTTTGTTTACAAATATTTTCTGATTATTTTATTTTGTAAAATAATCGTTTAGTGTTGGCAAAAATAATTGCTTCCATTTCTTCTACCGATTTACCACGCAGCTCAGCAATTTTCTTTACGCATTCTTCGGTCATCCACGGCTCACAACGTTCACCACGAAATTTTTGCGGCGCCAAATATGGTGCATCTGTTTCCACCACAATTCGGTCTTCTGGCATCTTACTAATTACTTCCCACAAAGATTCTTGTTGAGTAGGATTAGTTTTTTTAATCGGGAAAGTAATTACTCCTGTAAAACCAAGGTAAAAACCTAGTTGCAAATATTCTTGTGCGTCTGTCCAATTACCGGTATAGCAATGAATAGTTCCACGCCGCGCAGGCAGTTCAATTTCTTTTAATAGTTCAATCATGTGATTGTGCGCATCACGCACATGAATGACCAGAGGTAAATCATGTTTAATGGCAAATTGCACATGTTTTTTAAAAACCATTTTTTGTCTTTCCAAAACCGTTTCTACTGGAATTTCTGGCGGCAAATGAAATAAATCTAATCCACATTCCCCTACGCCAATTACTTTGTCTGGTGCGAGATTAAAAACTTCTTCATAATAGGCTGCATCAAAATCTTCTTCACGCGACATAAAGTGACTTTCTTCCTCATCAATATATGTGGGAAATAAATGATTTGGATGTGTGCCTAAACTCGCATACATGTCATCATTCTCCATGGCGAGCATTACCCCTTTTTTACTGGTATCTTTTTGAGTACCCACTAAATTAAAAATAATTCCTCGGTCACGGGAACGCTTAATAATTTCAGCCCGATCAGTATCTTGGCCCTTAAATTGAATGTGACAATGAGTATCGATGATCATGTTTAAATAAATTTATTTTGTACGTAATCTACAGTGGAATGAAGCAGTTTAAGCGCGTCTGGCAAAAGTGGAATAAATATATCAGCCACACCACGAAATTTTGGCGCAAATTCAGACTGCGCCAGCATGGTCATGATTTTTTCTGAAAGTGGAAAGCGTTCCACAAAAAACAAAACCAAACCAATGGTTAGGATACCTTCCAAAAAACCAAGAGCCGCGCCAAGTACGCGATTGATTGAACTAATAAAAGGCAGGCGCGTGATAATTGAAAGTAATTTATCAACTAAAAAGAAAAGAAAACCTACAGCGCGACTAATTATAAAGAAAGCTAGAATAAACATGACTACGCGCGATGTATTCCCCTGCCAACCAGTAATCTGCACCAGCCACTGCGACATTGGCTCATAATAGCGACTAGCCAAATATGCTCCAACCAAAGTACCCATGAGTGAACCAGCGGTGTGAATGAATCCAAACCAGAAACCAAATAAAGAAAAAGCACCGATAATAACCAGGAAAGACAGGTCAATCCATGTCATATATTAAGTAAGACGCGGAAATAGTGGATCCGCTTTGCGGAGTATAACAGATTCAGAAAGATTTCCCCAAACAGAAATTTGGACAGAACTAGAATCTTGATTAAATTGAGATAAAATTTTTGTGGCGGTACCCGGCAAAATTGAAACCAAAGCAATAGCTAAATGATACAGACCTTCAATCATGATTGAAACTTCTTTGGTTACATCAACACCAGTTTTGGCAGCTTCCCACACTTTAGTTTCCGAAATATACCCATCAATTTTTGAAACTAATTCATTGGTCAGGCGGACTACTTCATCAAATTTATATTGATCAAGGGCTTGGCCATAATTTTTCCAGAATTCCTTGGTTGCAAAAATATCTTCACCATGAACAGTAATTTTTCCTTCAGTATATTTTTCCGCAAGCGTGGAAATACGAGCCGTTAAATTCCCTACCCCATTAGCCATATGCGCTGTATAATATTCTCGGAAGCGTGAGATGGAAAAATCTCCATCATCATATGAAGGCAATGCACCGAGCAAATAATAACGCAAAGGATCAGTGCCGTATTCATTAACTAAATCCATTGGATTCACTACATTACCAAGTGATTTACTCATTTTTTGACCTTCAGCCGTAATAAAACCATGGATAAAAATTTGTTGTGACGGTGGTAATTTTGCCGCCATTAACATGGCCTGCCACATGGCTGATTGTTGACGCAAATTATCTTTACCGGCCACTTGTATCCCTGGCCAAAAATTTTCAAAATCAGAATTAGTAGCTGGCCAACCAAGAGTAGAAATATAATTTACGAGCGCGTCAAACCACACGTACATCACCTGTGCTTCATCGCCAGGCACTGGCACACCCCACGGCATTTTGGATTTTAAACGAGAAATAGAAAAATCTTCCAAGCCTCGTTCCACAAATTTTTTAATTTCTTCTTGGCGGTTGGCCGGAACAACAAAATTTGAATTTTTCTCGTACAGTTCAAGCAAAGGTTTTTGAAACGCTGAAAATTTAAAGAAATAATTTTCTTCATCAATTAATTCAATCTCCATTTTTGGATGAATTGGGCAATGATTATCTACTAATTCAGAATCGGTTTTTTCCAATTCACAACCCACGCAATATTTTACTTGATAATCTTTTTTATAAATAAAACCATTTGCATCACAACGCTGCCAAAATTCTTGCGCCGCAGTCTTGTGACCTTCGTCAGTGGTGCGAATAAAATTGGTATAACTTAAATTTAAAGCATCTTTGAGTGCACCGAATCGAGCCGCATATTCGTTACAATATTCTTGAGCAGTAATTCCCGCTTCTTCGGCCTTGCGCCAAATTTTTAAACCATGTTCATCGGTGCCCGTATTAAAAATTACTTCTTTACCAAGCAGGCGCTGGTAACGAGCAATCACATCAGCCTGAATAATTTCCAAAGCAAAGCCAATGTGTGGATCAGCATTTACGTACGGTAACGTGGTCGTGAGGTAATAGTTGTTCATACTTGACAGAATATATTTATGTGTTTAAGATGTTTTTGTCCAAGGTAACTTTCCTATCGCTGGTACGCTCAAGGGTAGTTGCCATCAGAAACGTCTGATGAGTAAATGCCGCCGGCAGAAGTGAGTTACCCTGGACTCTCACTTCTGACTACTAATGACGACTACAAATTCCCCTTTTGGTGGAATTTTTTTATTTAATAATTCACTCATTGTTCCGCGATAAATACTTTCAAATTGTTTAGTAAGTTCACGCGCTACCATCACTTGGCGAGTTGGCGCCAACACTGTGGCTAATTCTTGTAAACATTTGGCAATCCGATGATTTGATTCATAAAACACAACTGTGTCCGTACTTTCTCCCACTTCACGAAAATAGGTTTGACGGCCTTTTTTGTGTGGCGGAAATCCGCGGAATGAAAAATGGTCTGTCGGAAAACCTGAAATTGATAAGGCACTAATCATGGCCGAAGCCCCAGGCAATGGTGAAATTTCTAGCTCAGGGTTTTGCGCAACTAAGTCAGCAATCAACCGATTGCCTGGGTCACTAATGCCCGGTGTACCAGCGTCAGAAACCAGAGCGACTTTTTGTCCATCATCAAGCAAGGCGCGAATTTCATTCACTTTGGTAGCATTGCTGTGTTGGTGGTAACTCAGGGTTTTGACCTTAATTTCGTAATGATTGAGTAATTTAATGGTTTGGCGAGTATCTTCGCACAAAACCACGTCAGCATTTCGCAAGCAATCCAAAGCCCGAGGCGAAATATCCCCCAGATTACCAATCGGCGTAGCGACAATATATAAAGGCATAATAGAAATACTTTAGCCCAATTAAGCCAAAAAAACAAGGCCGGGGTTGACAAAATCAGCATTTCTGCCTAGTATCTGGTGTTCGTTGGCCAATCAGGAGCAAACCATGCAATACCAATGCGAAGATTGCGGTCAAGATTACACTGCACCTGAAGGCAATAAATCCCAAGGTTTCACAACCTACCTGTGCCCGACCTGTAAGGCACACACACGCATCAGAAAGCCCAAGGAGCTGGGCTGGTGGAGAAGGTTCCTGGATACTTGGTTCTAGGGCCTCGTGGCCCGCACTGTCGGGCAATCAGCCCAAACCTACGAGCCAACGAACAACTGACCAACCGACACTGCGTTTATCCAAAAAACTTTTGAATAGACGTGGGGGCGGTTGGTTTTGTTTTATGATATAATGAAAGCCTATGCAGAAATTATCAAAAATACTTCTTTTTTTGTGTTCAGTAAGCCTTAGTATCCCCACTTCTCTTTTAGCAGCCGATTTTAACCCAAATTCCATTATTACTGACGCAGAATTGCAAGATTATGAATCTTTGGGCCGGAGTGAAATCCGCACCTTTTTGGCTAATAGAAATAGTGCACTCACTGAAATGATTATTCCAGACTACGAAGGCAAAAATCGATACGTGAGTGACATTATTTATAATGCTAGTCATGAATATAAAATCAATCCTAAATATTTATTAGTATCTTTAAATAGTTGATATACAATACATCCAGTCTCTATTCTAGTTTCCGTTACCAATTATTGAATACTACTCATTAATTTATCTTCCATGCCCTCTTTTATGGTCATTTTCTCACTTACC
>CAYYQC010000015.1:0-15398 GCA_964473715.1 uncultured Gammaproteobacteria bacterium | reverse complement strand
GAATATAAAATCAATCCTTAATATTTATTAGTAAAGTTACAAAAAGAACAAAGCTTGGTAACCGCCAAAACTCCAACTGAACGCCAGCTAAATTGGGCTACAGGCTATGCTGTTTGTGATAGCTGTGATACTACAGACCCAAACTTGGCCAAATACAAAGGTTTTGGTAAACAAGTAGATGCGGCAGCTGGAATCATGCGTTATTATTATGAAAATTTAGGTACCCAAAGCTGGATTAAAACTTCAGGTAAAACCTATACAATCGATAATAAAGAAGTAACACCTACTAGTAATGCCACGGCCTTTTTGTACACATACACACCTCATATTCAAGGCAATGAAAATTTTTGGAAATTATGGAGTGGCTGGTTTGCGGCTGCGTATCCAGAAGGAACTTTGATAAAAAGCACTGACAAAGCCACCACCTATGTTTTAGTAAATGGAAAAAAACACCCTATTACTAATGTTTCTGTTTTAAATTCACGTTATAATATTAAATTACTGGTTACTGCACCAGAATCAGAGTTGGTTAAATATCCAGAAGGCAGCCCAATTTCATTTCGCAATTTTTCTATTTTACGCGTAGGTAGTGAATATTATTTATTAGATTATGAAACTGCGCGTCCATTTGCAAGCGCAGAGATTGTAAAAAAACTTGGGTACGCTGATGATGAAATTATTGATGCTTTACCCCAAGATTTAGATGGATATAAAATTGGTGAACCAATTACTTTGGCCAGTGTAAATGTTACTGGACGTTTAGTAAAAATGGACACCTCACTATATTATATAAAAGATAATGGCTATTATGGTATTTCAGATCCAGCCATTGCTACAGCCCGATTTCCTAATGTAAAAGCTGTCGCCGGCAAAAGTGATGATTTTACCAATCTTCCATCACTCGGACCTTTATTATTTCCTGATGCAACGCTCGTGGGCTCAAAACTTACCAAAGCTATTTATGTAATTGAAAAAAATAAAAAACGATTAATACCAAATGAAGCAGTATTTTTGGGCTTGGGTTACCAATGGAAAAATGTGTTGTGGGCAAATGACATTACATTAGAACAACATGCAACAGGTGAAGCCATGTATTACAACTCAGCCCAAAGCACTACAAGTACGGTAAAAATTACCGCTATTGAATCAAAAAATGAATCTGTACCAACGGCACAATTAGCTGCCGTGCAAACATTTACTAGTGATTTAAAACCCGGATCTAGCGGTGCAGAAGTATTAGCCTTGCAAAAATTATTAGCTAAAAAAGGATATTTAACTGCCAAGCCAAATGGAAATTATGGCCCAGCCACCACGGCAGCAGTAAAAAAATTACAAGCAGCTAATAAAATTACTCAACTTGGGACAGTCGGACCAAATACACGTACTACATTAAATAAAATCCAAGCTGCCCTTACTCAAGCCGCTGTTCCAGCAACAGAAGAACCTGCAAAACCAGTGCCACCGAAATTTACTTATTTCACTCCCCCAACCGATGGCACACCAGTGGCTTTTAAAGAAACAGGGAAAATGTATGCAGTGGCCACATCTACACTTACCACCATTGGTCCAGTTTTTGATACAACTATGGATGCGTATTTAGTAGCACGTCTGCGAAATGGTGTGCCCGAAATTGTAGCTGGAAAAAATATTGATGTGCCACGCCCATTAGCTTCTCTCACCAAAGTATTTACCGCTGACTTATTATTACGTGATAACTTAAACTTAAATCTAGCCACTACTTATTCTGCAAGTCGTCATTATTTACCACCAGATGGCAATCCATTTCCGGTGGTTGAAGGTGATGTATTATTAAACAAAGACATTATGACTGCGCTCATTGTGTCTTCATTTAATCGCGCCGCAGTAATGCTTATAGAAGCCACGGGCCGCAGTAACGCAGAATTTGTGGCCATGATGAATGCTGATGCCAAAGCTCGGGGTCTCAATCATACATATTTTTATGATGGCCATGGTTTAAATCAAGGTAATCAAAGTACTGCGCGCGAATACATGGATATTTTCTTACATGCCACGCAAAACCCAACCTTACTTGGATACTTAAGTACGCCAAGTTATACTTATAATGAATTATCATCGGTAGATAAAACTATTGTACATAGCGATTTAAATAGTAATCGTCTAATTCGTACTGATGGCCTACCATATACTGTTACTGCCACAAAAACTGGCTTTTTGTACGAATCTGGCTATAATATAGTTATGAATGTAACCCGGCCAAGCGATGGCGCAGAATTTTTTATTCTAACTTTGGGTAATCCTGAGTATAATAAAAAATCTTCAGAAACTGACCGAATTACCCGTTGGGCTTTAAATAATTTCTAATGCGCTTAGCACACTGATATGTCCATTGTATTTGCAGCCATTACCCCACATCCTCCAATTCTATTACCTTCAGTACCAGAAAATGTGCGTGAACGTTTGGCCGCGACGCGGGCAGCGTTTACTGAACTAGAAAAAGAATTATACGCGGCTCAGCCAGAAGTAATTGTGATTATTTCTGCGCACACTGGCGCGTTTAAAGAGTCTTTTACTGTTAATGCACATCCAGATTTTACTTCTAATTTCGCCGAGTTTGGTGATCAAGAAACCAAACCATTGTGGAAAGGGGCTACGGCATTAGCCACCAAAGTGAGTCATATCTCCAATTCCCCTGTCCCTATTCGTTTAGTAAATGACCATGTGGTAGATCATGGTGTAGGTATTCCCGCTTTATTTCTCACTGAGCATTTACACAATGTAAAAATTTTACCAGTAGGATTTAGTACGCTTTCAGCCAAACAACATTTGGATTTTGGTGAACACCTAAAAGAAGTTTTAATTCCAAATGGTACGCGCGTAGCCATAATCGCATCTGGTGACTTGTCACATACCTTGAGTGCTCGCGCACCAGGCGGATTTAATGTAAATGGTAAAAAATTTGACCATACTGTTCAGGAATTATTATTTGCCAAAAACACCGTTGGTCTTGCCAGTTTAGACCAACAAATGGTTAATGCTTCCAAAGAATGCGGCTATCGCTCAATTTTAATATTACTTGGCGCGCTCAAAAATATTGACGCGCGTTTTGAATCACTTAGCTACGAATCTCCATTTGGTGTAGGCTATCTCACCGGTCTATTCCGCTTTTAATATGATTGCTCAGGTTCTGCCGCTCCGCACACTACCTCGAGGGTTGGATTTTTTTACGTATAGCGTGCCAGAATCATTACAAAAAACCATTACACCTGGTCAATGTGTAAAAATTCCTTTCCGTTCGCAAACTCTTCTAGGAATAGTAGAACGTGTGGAAAATAAAATTGGCAAAGATTTAAAACCAGTTCAAGAAATTGTTAACCTCACACCATTATTAGGTAGTGATTATTTGGATTTTTTAGGCAAAATGGCTAAGTTTTATGGTGTATCTGCAGCTTCAACCATCAAAAGCGCACTTCCACCCTTGCAACCAAACAAAATTCATAACGAAGAAATTAAAGATTGGAAAATAAAAATACAAACCAGTGGTCCGGCTGAATATTCCTGGTATCATTCTTTAACTGAACAGCAAGCAGCGTATTCACGATATGAAGCGGACAGACTCATTATTATTGTGCCGCAAAAAAGTGATATTTCAAAAGTACTGTCTGCGCTTTCTGTAGCCCGCCAAACTGAATGTAAAATATGGTCCAGTGATTTGTCTATCAAAGAAGAACGTGAACTTTGGTTTATGATTCGAAATGGTGAATGTAAAACCATGATTGCCACGCGTGGCGCATTATGGCTACCCTTGCACCAAAGTTTTGACCGAATTGTCATTGAATTTGAACATGACCAAAATCATAAACATTGGGACCAATCACCACGTTTTACCACCAAAGACTTGGCCAAAATGCAGGTGCGTAATTTTAATTTGGCCTATTCAGAAATGAGTTATTCCCCCAGCGTGACCAGTTATTATTTTATTCAAGAAAAAAAATACCCACTAATTATCTCGCCAGTTTCAACACTGCCTGCACCGCGCATTATTTTTCCAGACGCTACTTTTGAACGTGCGCCAATTTTTTCTCCTACCGTTTCCGCTATTCACGAAGCTTTGGAAAATAAACCAAACCAAGATATTGTTTTATTATTTAATCTTACTTCTGCCCCAAAAAATGGTATTTGTCGCGACTGCTCTACAATTATTAATACTCCACTTCCCGAATTTTGTCCTAATTGCGCGGGCATGCGCATGGTAGTGCTTGGCCAAACTATTACTACAGTGGCCAAATGGCTAAAAAAAGAATTTTCCAATACTGAAATTATTCCAATTAATACAATTACTGATTCTATTCCACCCAGTCGAAACGCAAGAATTTTAATTGGCACCAAAGCCATGCTTAGTATGTTGGATTGGAGTACCGTTAGCTTGGCCGCAATATTGGATTTTACGCGCCAAGCCATGTTTGCGGAATATTTAAGTCATGAAGAATTGCGGCATCTTATTCGTCAATTTCAATTTTTCTTACCAAGTGATTCCCCATTACTTATTCAAAGTGATACGACTGAACATCAACTACTTACTACCATTCAGAATGACCATGAGTGGTATAGTAGTGAACTAGGTAATCGACAAAATTTAGGTTATCCGCCATATTCGTATTTAGTACGATATTTAATCCCAGGATTAACGGAAAGTGCGGCTTTGGAAAGTGCAAAAAAAGCCATAGATCATTTAAAAGCCCGATTGACTAAAAACCCTAAAAACATTATTATTCAAGGCCCATTACCAGCTTCAGCCAAAAACCAAAATAAGTTTTGGACAGTGGTAATGGTAAAAATCCAGGAATCTGATATTCTATCCGCAAGCACCTGGTGCCATGAATCATTTTTAGCTAATACCAAAGTAGATCCAAACCCCATTACCTTAACCTCACCGCACTAATATGTCCTTATCCATTACCATGCTTCCAACGAGTACTTTACGGGAGCGTTCACGTGAACTAACCAAAGAAGAAATTCTATCTCCAGAATTTCAAACTTTGATTAGAGATATGATCCCAGCCATGTACGAAAATGATGGGATTGGTTTGGCTGCACCGCAAGTGGCTGTAAATGTGCGGCTCTGTATAATTGGGCGTGAAGCCGTACACAATGATAAACGACCAGAGGGTAAAAAGCCTGATCCTGCAAAAAAAGATTTAGTACTCATTAACCCAGCGTATCAAAAATTGAATAAAAAATTCACCAAAGATGATGAGGGTTGCTTATCAGTACCTGGATATTATGGTGAAGTAAAACGCCATCAAGAAATATACGTGACTGCGCTTAGTGAAACTGGAGAAAAAATAGAATTTGCGGCCAAAAACTTTTTTGCCCGCGTTATTCAACATGAAGTTGATCATTTGGATGGTCATTTATTTATTGACCGAGCACCAGAGCTATTTCATGGCGAACATAAAAAGAAATTACCCGTTGACGTGGTTTTAGACGGTGTTCGCAAAATTGATTAAGTATGAAATATTCCGTGGTATTTTTTGGCACACATGAATTTGCAGCCTCGATTTTAACTGGCATTTTGGAAAATACAGATTTTTCCGTATCTTTAGTTATTACCCAACCAGACAAACCAGTAGGACGAAAACAAATCATGACTCCCCCACCAGTAAAAATTTTGGCTGAGTCAAAAAATATCCCCGTGTTGCAACCAGAAACATTGAAAAATTTTGTTTTTCCAGACATTCCACAACCAGACTTTGGCATTGTGGCGCAATATGGAAAAATCATTCCTCAAAGTATTTTAGATTGGCCAAAATCAGGCATGATTAATACACATACTTCTCTTTTACCTTTATATCGGGGAGCTTCCCCAGTTCAGGCCGCGCTTTTGCACGGCGACACTCAAACGGGAATCACGATTATGCTCATGGACGCAGGCATGGATACTGGCCCAATTTTACAACAAGAGATTATTGCTATTGCACCTGATGACCGCGCTCCAGATGTGGAAAAAAAATTAGCGAGCATTGCTATACCAAATTTGTTAGATTCAGTACGCAAATTAGCTACTCATTCCATTACTCCCCAAACTCAAGACTCAAATAAGGCCAGTACGTGTGGTAAATTAGATCGTGACATGGGAAAAATTGATTGGCACAAATCTTCAGCAGAAATTTATAATCTATTTCGCGCACTCTACCCTTGGCCTGGAATTTGGAGTATTTGGGAAGGTAAACGTTTAAAATTATTAGATATTAAACCAGAAGCCAAATTGATTGAACCAGGCAAAGTTCTGATTGAGAATAATAGTCTATTTATTGGCACAAACAATGGTTCTATTGAAATTCTTAATTTACAATTAGAAGGAAAATCTGCCATGAGTGCCAAAGAATTTATTGCGGGTAATAAAAAAATTCATCACTCAGTCCTTTCTTAGTATGGTTGCCCTATTTGTTGCAGCCTATTCCCTCATTCGCCTTCTTTCTTTTTTCACATATCATCATCCTATAGCCAATCAAATGATTGCCGCTCTTTTGATTCTTGCATTTGCCTATTATTGTTTTAAAAATCTTAAGTTTGGCTGGCTATTACTCGTGACTGAACTTTTAATCGATGGAGCTGGACATTTTTTTGAATTGCAGAGCCTGCTACTTAGAACCTGGTTTTTGGGAATTTTTGCCATTGCTTGGATTATTCATATTTTCAAAACCAAACAATTTCCATGGCCACATCGTTCAATTATTTACAGTGGCACGGCCTTAGGATTTTTTGTTTTGTATGCCACGCTAAATGGCTTTTATCACCACCATACCACCACCTATATTTTACAAGATGCGATTATATACGCTTTTTTAGGATTGGTATTTCCAGCCAAAGAATGGTATGAAGAATTAAAAGAACCATTTTTAAATACTATTAAAGCATGGGTAATTGGCTCGACTTTGTTTTCTACCATTACGTTATTTATATATTCTAGTGGCCTAGGCTATTTACCAGATACTTATTATCATTGGTTTAGAAATGTGGCTTCTGGCAAAATCACTGACCTTGGTAATCATTTTTTTCGAATTGTTCTACCTGAACATCTGTTGATTGTACCGATTATTATAGTAATCACCGCGTTTTTAATTCGCAATCCAAAAGATAAAATGCTTTGGGCTTTACAAATTGGTTCAGCTTTGGTTTTGGCACTGAATTTTTCTAGAATTTATTTTCTGGCTTTAGCGATTGGTCTATTGGCTTTAGTTATTAAACAAAACTTTAAACAGTGGTTTATTGTATCTGCACTATCGGGACTCTCAGTACTGGTGTTATTTTCTTCTGTACATTTAATTTCTAGTAGAGGGCAATCAAGTGGCCTGGAGCTACTTGGCTTGCGCCTAGGAGGCACTGTAGCCCCCACAGCTGATGTTAGCGGTGCTATTCGCCTGGCAATCTTACCTAACGCTCTTGGACAAATAAAAGAACGTCCTATATTAGGTTCTGGATTTGGAGCCATTGTCACATATTTGGACCCTGCCACAAAAGAATATGTATCACGTACCCAATTTGACTGGGGATACTTGGAAATGCTCGTTGAATTTGGAATTTTAGGAACAATCGCCTTTTTGGCATTCTTTACCACCCTTCTTACAAAAAGCATTAAAACTGTTTACTTTGCAAAAGAACAAAATACTTTTGCCCATGGACTTATGGCCGGCGCTTTGACCTTAATAATTATAAACATAACCACACCCGCGTTATTTCATGGGTTTGGTATTTTATATTTTGTGCTTATGCTGGCGGTAAATGATGTTTGGACGCAATTATCTGCCTCGCTTCATGATACTGTCTAACACGTGCACGGATGCCTGGCAACCAGGCCCAAGGAGTTTTATATGCCATACGTGGCAACCAAGCGCTCATAGTTCCACCCGGAATAGCAGTGAACAAAGACTCTGGAACATACATTCCAGTTTTATTTTTTTCTAATAAAGTTAGACAAAGATCCCAATCTTGAAACTTTTTAAGCGTGGTGTCAAAACCATAAAAATCTTCGCGCTTAATTAAAATATTGGCGGAAATAAAATTTATTTTTTTTAAGTCAGCGCCAGAAAAAGGTTTGGCGCGCATAAGTTTTTTCCCTAAATAAAAATCAGAGTAGGCATATGAAGTGCCTGTATTATTTTGCAAAGCTTTAATTAGCCTACTAACCATGAATGGTTTAGCCATCAAATCTGCGTCCCAAAATAATACATACTGGCCTGTGGATTTAGAAAATCCAAAATTACGTGCACTGCCCGCGCCTTGATTTAGCTGCCTATATAACTGGATATTTTTATTTTTCAATTCAAATGGAAGGGTAATCGCTGGCTCACTACCATCATCTACGATAATAATTTCCGTATTTGGATAATCTTGTGCTACTGCGCTGTGCAGTGAACGTATAAAAACATCAGCCCGATTATATACAGGAATAATAATACTAATTAAGGGTTTTTGTTCACTCACAAAAGTTTGGCTAATTCTTCGCGCACCACTTGTCTGTCATCCCAAGGAATTTTTTTACCACCCGCCACCACAATGGCCTGCTCACTTCCCTTTCCAGTTACCAACACTAAATCATTTGAACCGGCCATGGACAAAGCTTTGGCAATGGCTACACGCCGGTCAGGAATAATAAATAAATTTTCATTATCTTTTTTACCTGTTTTACGTACGGCCTCAGCAACATCATTCATAATTTTCATTGGCTCATCGTCATATGGGTCTTCATCGGTTACAACGCACACATCTGCATTTGTACCCACCAATTCACCTACACTAAAACGTCGTGATACATCCCGACCTCCGCCCGTAGAACCAAACACATGAATAATTTTTTTGGGTGACAACAATTTTACCACTTCATACAAGGCTCCCATGGCTTTTGGCTCAAAAGAATAATCAACAATTACTTTGAAGCCTTTGGTTTCAGCTTCTGAAATAAATTCATTTCTCCCTGGAGCATTTGTGCAAGTAGCAATCACGCCCTGAGCTTCAAGTTTAGTAGCACCCAATTCTCGTAACACAGCAATGGCCACAGTCAAATTATACGCGTTATGCACTCCATATAATGGTGCTTGATATTGCACATCTTCAACCTTAAAAGCAATTCCCTGCTCTCTGCTTTGTAAATGAGACATGAGGTAAGGTGTGTTTACACTTGATTCTGGAACTGTTAATTTTTCAGATTGACCAAACATTACTTTCCAATCATAATTTCCCAATTTTAAAAATTCTTCAGCCTCGGCTACTTCACCATTAATAAAAACTATTTTTGGTACTGAAGTGGCGTACTTATTTTTAATTTTCTTAATCGTTGTTGGCAAAAGCTGAGCAATATTTTTCCGTTTCGTTAGGCCTGCGCGTTTTACAATTCCCATTTTAGCTTTAACATAATTTTCATAACTTCCATGTGACTCAATGTGTTCAGGATATAAATTGGTAAGAATCATGAAGTCATAACAAATATACCGGTCACGATATTGAACAGCACCTTCAGAAGTAGTTTCGACAATCGCAATATCACAACCAGCTTTGACCATTTTACGCAAATATTTTTGGGTTTGCATTTTACCGAGCATGGTCATTTTTTGATTATTCAACTGATCTTGACCATCAATATAAAAATCAATGGTAGAAAGTGAACCTACTGTATATCCCAATGCCTCAAGGCACTTCCGCATAAAATAAACTGTGGAAGATTTTCCACTAGTGCCGGTAATACCAATTACAATTAGATCTTCAGAAGGCTGATTATATTTCCAAGCACCATACCAGGCAAAAAATAAATGACGTAAATTGAGAATAGATTTTGGGAAGATTTTCTTTATAAACATATACGCCTATTTTACCGCACAAACATTAGTTTGACCAACCCACCAGAGGTTTATCCACACCGTCATTAGACAATTAGTCTAAAGATTAGTAAAAACAACTTTGTCGCCCTAAAATGCGACCAGGAGAGACCCATGCAATATGTGTGTAACCGCTGCGGAACCCGCAGCGACCAGCGCGATCTACCACCACCAAAGGAGGGAGAGAAGACACCGCGCCATGAGGCGTCGCAATGCGCCGCCGGAGGAGGCTTCTTCATTTGGCATGGCGAAGACGGAAACGTCCAAGCCAAGCCAGGATCCTGGAGCCCGGCTGCCGACGCACGGCAGCGTTACGGAAGCAACGAGCTCTGATGAACGCCAACAGCCCCGGGAAGGTCTTTGACCAACCCGGGGCACCCAAAAAATTAATAATTATTATTTTTGCAAGCTAGTTTCGTATACTACTTGCTCTAACCGATGCATAGCTTGTTTTGCCTGATCAAATTTAGTCCGTAAATAACTGGTTAAATTAAATTCCACCAATTCATTTAAAATTAAGGTAGCAGCAGTAGCACAGTCTTCAACCAACTTAAAATCTCGAGCGGTGGCAGCTTTAATGGCGTATCTTTGTAATTCTCCTGGCACATCACAAAGCCCAGCAATATACACATCATTAGAAACCTTAATACCTTTGACCATGCCAATTTTTTTAGTTTCAACAAATTGACGGAAAACATCTGCTTCCACAAATTCTTCTAATCCAGCCTGATACGAACCCTCTGCAAATAAACCAGGGTCTTTTTGATACTGTTTTTCTAGTGCAATAAAGATTTTACGCGCTGAATCCAAACGTTCGCGAGCTTCAACAGCATCGCCTCTCTGAAGCGCAAAAATGGCCCTTTTAGCATGATGTTGGGCATCCCCGCTCTGTTTAATCACTTCTCGACGCTTAGAGGCATAGGCCAACTGAGAGGCTTTGAGTGTGCTAAAAAGCTTTTTATCCACAGAAACAGTCATATTCTTATAAGTTATTGACGATTTAATAAGATTAGTATATCATATTGCCTGTATATGACCTGGTAGCTCAGCTGGTAGAGCAGTAGCCTTTTAAGCTAATGGTCGCGGGTTCGAACCCCGCCCGGGTCACACAAAACTCCAATCTATTTGGGGTTTTTGTTTTGTTAATATTTACAATTGTTTAATTTTATGGTTATATCGTATCGACCCAAAACCCATGGAGGTGGTCATGGCTCCTAAAAAGGGCAAGCAGAAGCCCAAGAAGCTGTCGCGGAGTGCGAAGCGCAAGGCTGAATACTCCAAGTTCAAAACGAACAGCACTCCGGACTTTCGGACACAAAAGGAGATCGACGACGAGATCGACGAACGCAAGAGGCGCGAAGAGGCTTCCAAGCGAAGCCAGATGTCTGGTGGCGGTTACTCCTACCAGGATCCGGTAACAGGCAGCTTCTCGCGTTGGTAAGGAGAGTCGTCATGGCTACCGCTCGCGGCCCGCCGCAAAAAACCGGTGGAACGAAAGACCTGTTCGCGCCACCTACTATTATTCTAAATAATTGGAACTATAGTAGGAGGAAACGCGAACAGGTTTTTGTTTTTAATCCTCTTGCCTTACTATTTAATGGGTATATACTTATGTGTATATGGAAAAACTTCTTGCTCTATTATCAGTAGTTCAACTTACCAAACAACAGCCTTTAACCGGCTATAGTGTGGCCGGGGTAAAATTAGCCGAATTACCCACACTTGCTGAACATCATTACACTTCGGCGTTTAGTGCATTACTCGTGGGAAATAAAATCAAAAATGGTGGTGGTGTAATTGATACAGAAAAACTTGTGGCAATGCTTTTGATTCATGATTTAGGTGAATTATTTGGCGGTGATATTGCCGCGCCACTCAGCCGTGCTTATCCAGAATTGCGCGAACTCAAAGATAAAATTGGTGACCGAGCTATTGATTTATTATTTAAACAATTATCTGATTCTGAACAGACTTATTTTAAAAATCTGTACGCTGAATTTGAACATGGTAGTAGTGATGAAAAATGGGTTGGAAAAATTTTAGACCAATTAGATCATCAGCTTTTTTTAGAACACCATGGTCATGAACAAAAAATGACTAATAATGCTACTAGTTATCGTCCAGATTTTATTAAAAAGCACATTTACGATTTAGCGGAACGAATTATTGATCCGATAACAAAAAAAATAATGCAAGAAATTGTCCAAACTTTTATTGATGATTATTTTAAACGTGGTTTTATTGGCCTTAATGAATTACTTTCATAATTAATTAAATCGTATGAAAAAACATTTTTTACTAGCTGGAGTCACCCTTGGTCTTGGTATAGCCTTTGCACCACAGACCACCTTGGCACTAAGCCCACCAGTACAAATTCACAATGAATCTGGTTTACCGCAACTCAGCCAAATTGCCAAAGACAGTGGCCTAGATATGAAGGCATTTCACACCTGCATGGGCGCTGGTACTTGGACAGAAAGCATTACTCGCTCAATCGCAGATGCAGAATCATTAGCTATTAGCGGTGTACCAGAAACGTTAATTTTTGCAGACAATGGATTGGTCTACAAAACATTTGGTTCTGACACAACGGCACTTGATGCATTACTTTCTGAATTAAAAGCAGGAAAAAAACCATCTATTCCACCGGTTATTTTGCCTGAAAATTATGCACGTCCAGGTCTCAATGAACCAGGTTGGGGCGAAGAAAAAGCGCCAGTTCATTTGGTAGTTTATGTAGATTTGGCCTGCCCATTTTGTAAAAAATATGATGAAGCTTTGGTCATGATTGAAGAAAAATATCAAGGTTTTATTCAAATTACCTATCGTGATTATCCACTAATCGGTCTTCATCCTCAATCTTTTTTACTGGCACATAGCGCACAATGCGCTTACGACCAAGCTCATTATTGGGAATATTTAGAACAATTATTTCGTTGGACAGCAGTGACCAAACAATTTGATACCAAAGGCTTACCGACTCCAGAAGTACCAGCCTCATACCAGTTAACTGAAACTGAACCAGGCATCCAATCACTAACTGTATATAATTGGTTTACGAGCACTTACGTCACTCAGATTCAAAACCTACAATATAAATTTCCAGAATTAGATGACGAAGGTGTAATGTTAGAAGTTTTAGCAGAACCTGTATCACCAGCTTCGGCTCGTAAATTTGTTTTTTTCAAGGCGGCCAATCCATTATACAAAACTCAACCAAAAACCAATATTTATAAATTAAACTTGCAAACAGGAATCATAGAGCGAATGAAAATAAGTTCACTTCTCCCAGCTAACAGTGGTGAATTGCAGCTTTCTCCCGCGGAAACAAAATTGGCCTGGTCACCAGTAGGAACTGGCGGCGTGGCCCAAGAATTATATGTCTTTGATTTAATTACAGATAAGAAAACTTTGGTAAAAAAATTACCAGTCGGCCAAACCTTTGACACAAGTGATGGAGAATTATTAAATTTTTCTTCAAAGTTTGAATGGCTTGATGAAAAAACCATTGGCTATACAGCATACAATGCAAAAACAAAAGCATTTATTACTGATGGAATTATAAAGCTTAAATAAAACAAGAGATTAAAAAAGCCTCTCATTGTGAGAGGCTTTTTATTTTGTGTGAACTAGAGAGTAATGTCCATGCCATCGTTTGATGGTGTAACTTGGAAGACTGAGTCTGTGAATTCCCAGAATTTACCTTGTTCATTGGCACATTCAGCCATATTGGCTTCAGCACGAGCTTGTTGGTGCAAGGAATCAAGTGGGAAATGACGATATACCCATTTCACATCTTTTTCATGAGCAGCCATTACTTGTTGCATGGTATTGTGGAAATTTTTACAGAATGGGCATTCCATGTCTGAATATTCTACAATAGTGATCTTAGCACTACCGTTGCCGCGATATGGTTCATCTTTTTGCACTGGACGAACTTTAATGCCAGTTTCAGCGGCTGGTAAATCTGCGGCATTGGCTACTGTTTTACCAAGCATTTTCTTAATTACTCCGTCTACGACAGCAAATGGATATGCTCCGTTTACAGGAACAGTCTCACCTTTTGGTCCAATAATGATGGTGTAAGGAGTACCTTGTCCACCAGCTGCTTGACCTTCGGTTTCATCCTCTTTAATCTTGGACGCATAGGTGTTGGCATTTGAACAACTTTTGAACTTATCATAGTCAAGACCAATGGCTTTGGCTATGTCTGCGATTTTTGGCCCTGAACCAGTGTTAGTAACTTGACCTGGGTCAACGGTAGTCACGTCATTGCCTCCGCGTCCAAAATTACCGCCAAGCAATGATGGAAGCATTACTAAAAAGCCAATAGTACACAGTGTCATAATACCGCCCACTAATCCCAAAGCAAACGTTTGGCTTGGAGAGAGTGAACTGAACACTGAACGGTTTTGTGTTTCGTCCATACATTTTTTAATTAATAAACTAGATAATAGTGTACCATAGCCACGACCTTCCGACCAATGTGGATAAGTCAAAAATGGTTGACGCGCAGGCCTCGTTCTTATATAGTGATACTACAACCAACTCATAAAAATATTACATATGTACGAAGCGAAAAATTTTGATTACTTGCTCGGTCTACCAGGTTTCAGCGATCAACTCATGAAAAATCACTTTACTCTATACCAGGGCTACGTGATGAATGCGAATAAAGTAAATTCGTTACTTGATGCAATGCTTAAAAATGACACGGTAGGCACACCAGAATATGCCGAACTTACTCGTCGCTTTGGTTGGGAATTTAATGGCATGCGTTTGCATGAATATTATTTTGAAGCCATGACCAAAGAAGCTGCTCCCGCTGGTTTAGATGCGCATTCTACTTTGGCGCAAAAAATTGCCACTGAATTTGGTTCACTTGAACTTTGGGAAAAAGATTTCAAAGCCGTGGCCGCCATGCGTGGGATTGGCTGGGCAATTTTGGCTTATGACGCTGCAGGTGACCGCTTATTTAATGTGTGGATCAATGAACATGATGTTGGTCACTTGGCCGGTGCCAAACCAATTCTCGTCATGGATGTGTTTGAACACGCGTATATGCTGGATTATGGGGTAAAACGCGCTGATTACATTAATGCGTATTGGAAGATTATTGATTGGAAAATAGTAGAATCTCGTTTCTAAAAAATAAAAAACCGACTGATAAGGTCGGTTTTTTAATACTCATTTTTAGTAATCCCGCAATTTGTCAATCACATCAAGCTCCTTAATCTTATCAAGCGCCTTAGCTTCAATTTGACGGATACGCTCACGAGTCACGCCAAATTCTTTACCCACTTCTTCCAGAGTGTGGGTTACGCCGTCAAGCAAACCAAAGCGCATTTCGAGAATCTTGCGTTCACGCGGCGCCAAGTCTTCGATGGCGTCCAAAATATAACCTTTGAGCAATTCCACACCAGCCGCCATGGATGGACTAATATTTTTAGTATCCTCAATAAAGTCAGATAATGAAGAATCATCATCGTCATCGTCACCCACTGAAGTTTCGAGTGAAACAGTATCTTGAGAAATTTTAATAAT
>CAYYQC010000014.1:0-23846 GCA_964473715.1 uncultured Gammaproteobacteria bacterium | reverse complement strand
GCTCAGTGGTAGAGCAGAGGCCTGAAGAGCCTTGTGTCGCCAGTTCGATCCTGGCCCGCGGCACGTAGCCTCTCAGGCTTTATCGGGGAGTAGCTCAGTTGGCTAGAGCGACTGGTTTGGGACCAGTAGGTCGCAGGTTCAAGTCCTGTTTCCCCGACAACGGTAAGATAATAAAAAACCGCTCCATTTTGGAACGGTTTTTTATTTGTGTAAAGAATTAACTTTCTGACGAGCAACCGCAACCACATTGGTCGCAGGTGCCACAAATGCCACAGGTTTTGTTTTCCTCAACCTTTTTGTTGCAGGCTGGACATTCTACTTCCATACGATTTGTCGAAATCGTGCCGCGCAACGTCGATTGAAGCGTGGCCGTTTGAATTAAAAGTCTATTTATTATATTACTCAAAGCGCAAAGCTTCAATAGGGTTTTTCTTAGCCGCTTGCTTGGCTGGATAATAGCCAAAAATCAAACCAATAATGGCTGAGAATAAAACTGAGCCGATAATTGAAGTTAGGGTAACTGAATAGACCCAGACAAAGCCAGCGGCCGTGGCACCTAGATAAATGAGCCCAGCAAATAAGGCGCCAAGAATAACACCAATCACACCGCCGCCAGCGGTAATTAATAAGGCTTCTGCTAAGAATTGCCAGAGAATATCGTCCTGTTGGGCGCCGAGCGCTTTACGCAAACCAATTTCAAAAGTTCTTTCGACTACAGAAACATACATGATGTTCATAATGCCAACCCCACCTACAATCAATGAAATGCTAACCAAAGCAATCAATAGGAATGTTACACCACTGGTAATAGTGGTGAGCGATTCGGCGGCGTCAGCGGTGGTTTGAACTACAAAATCATCTTTATCTGGATCCGTGATATCATGATTCTCTCTAATCAGTTCAGTGAGTTCGGTTTGGGTTTCTTTGGCTTTAGAGCCATCTTTCATTCGACCAGAAATTGCCTGTACATAATCAATTCCGAGCAAGCGTTTTTGCATGGTTTTAGTAGGAATAGTGATGATGTTGTCTAAATCAAGAAAGAAGGCTGCTCCACGTTTTTCGGAAACACCGACTACTTTGAAAGGTTTACCACGAATGGAGATGATTTTATTAACCGCCGTATCATCGCCAAATAATTTATCTTTGGCGGTGGCTCCTAATACAGCAACGGCACTAAGAGAATCCTCCTCTTCTTTGGTGTAAAATCTTCCTTCGGTTAGTTTGAAAGTTTCAACTTCCGGAGCATTATAACCTTTTCCCGATAACATGATTTTTTTTATTTGACCACCATAGCTAACCGCTTCTTGTCCACTTACTTGACCATTAGCCGCAACAATATTGGGATGCTTATTTATAATTTCAACATCTTTGTCTTTTAATGTAGTAATGGTAATACCAACCGAGCCGCCTGAGTCAGCTTTTTTACTAGGAATTTTAGTTTCAATGTAGAGTGTGTCAGGTCCAAAAGCATCGAGTTGACCAACCACTAATTTTTGAATTCCTTTGCCAGCCGCTAAAATAGTAATAGCGGCCGCAATACCAATACTAATGGCGAGCATAGTTAAGGCTGCTCGCTTTTTTTGGCGTTTAATGGCGTTTAGAGCAATTTTAAAGCTATCGCTATTCATATCGGAGGGCTTCAATTGGATTAAGCTTACTGGCGCGTCTGGCTGGACCAAGACCAAAAATTAAACCAATAAAAATTGATACTGCAGTACCGAGAATAATTGACCAGGGACTAATTACTAAATCCCAACTGTAGCCCATGTTTTGGGCAACATTAGCGACTAAGATGGAAATGACTACTCCGAGACTAATACCAACCAATCCACCAGTTAAGGTAATTAAAATTGTTTCAGTTAAAAATTGACTAGTGATATCAGTTTGTTGGGCGCCGAGTGCTTTGCGCAAGCCAATTTCTTTGGTACGTTCTTCTACTGCCGCTAACATAATATTCATAATACCAATACCACCTACTAATAGTGATAAGGCGGCGATGGCAGCAAGGAAAAAGCGTAGGGCATTGGTGATACCGGTTAAGGCATCTAAGCCTTGGCTGGAAGATCGTACAGAAAAATCATCGTTCTCAGGATTAGAAATATTGTGCTGGTCACGCAAAACATCTTTCATGAAATTCATGGTTGAATCAACATTGGCTGCTTCGTCAACTTTGAAGCGCATGAAAGTAATATGATCAATGCCTAACAATAATTTTTGGGCAGTAGTAACAGGAACAAAAATCTGAGCATCTTGGTTTTGAAAACCAGCCACACCACGTTTTTTAATTACTCCAATTACGGTGAAGTTGGTTTTTTTAATTTTAACACTGCGACCAATTGGGTCGGTAGTATCAAATAAGTCAGTGGCGGTTTCACTACCAAGAACGGCTACACGGGCCAATGAGTTTTCTTCTTCTTTGGTAAAAAAACGTCCGTCACTAAGAGTAACTTCTTCTACATTGGGATAGGTGGCGTTTACACCGACAAACGAAGTATCGGCTTTGGCTTCGCCAGAAGTAACTGTATCCGCTCCACGAACATAAGCGGTGGCACTTACTAAGTGTGGATTTCCTTGATTCATGATCGCATCCATGTCAGCGGTTTTGAGCGTGGTAACCACAATTCCGTACACAGCGGCTGGCGGACCATTGTCATCGGATTTACCAGGTAATACACCAACTAAATTTGAACCAAGACTTTTTACTTGGTTTAAAATTAGGCTTTGAGCGCCAGCGCCTACTGACATAATTACCACTACTGACATGACACCAATAATGATGCCGAGCATGGTTAAAAACGAACGTAGACGATTACGCATGATTAAGCGCCACGAAGATGGAATGTATTCCAGGAAGCGCATATTATTTTTTTAACTCTCCTGTTTCAGAAGCAATTTGACGATCTTTAACTATTTCATCCTTAACAATTTCGCCATCTTTAATTAACAAGATGCGTTTAGCGTGTTCGGCCGTGTGACGTTCATGAGTAACGAGAATAATCGTATGTCCATCGTCATTTAAACCTTGAAGAATTTTCATCACTTGTAAACCGGATTTGGAATCGAGGTTACCAGTTGGTTCGTCGGCAAAAATAATTTCTGGATCATTTACAAAGGCGCGCGCAATCGCGACCCGTTGTTTTTCACCACCCGACAATTGGTTTGGTAAATTTTCTAAACGATGACTAAGACCAACCGAGGTAAGCATTTCAATGGCCTTTGCTCGACGTTTATCTTTGGCCATATCACTATAAAGGAGTGGTAACATGACGTTTTCCGTAGCCGAAGTGCGAGCTAAAAGATTGAAAGCCTGAAACACAAAGCCAACTTTGCGATTGCGCATGGTGGCCAGTTCAGAATCAGTTAATTTGCTTACGTCTTTACCATCAAAAGTGTAGGTACCAGTCGTGAGTGTATCAAGGAAACCTAAGATGTGCATGAGAGTGGATTTACCAGAACCACTGGGACCCATGATGGCCACAAACTCACCTTTTTTAATGGAAAAAGAAACACCTTTGAGAACTTGAGTGGCAACTTCTCCACTCTCGTAATTTTTAATCAGGTCTTTAACCTCAATTAAGCTCATATTAGGCTTGTTTAGAGCTGATAATTACGGTTTCACCTTCATTTAAACCACTAAGAATTTCCACTTTACCATCGTCGGCCCGTAAGCCAGGAGTGACGGTTGCTTCGCGTTCAGTTTTGTCTTCATTTAAAACGCGTACAAACTTTTCGCCATTCTCACGAGTACGAAGGGTGCGTTGTGGTACAAACAGAACATTTTCACGAGTATCAGTAATAATTTTAACATTAGCAGTCATGCCTGATTGTAGGGGTTTATCATTTTGATTATCTGCAACCGCAATCGTGACTTGGTAGTAAACCACATCTTGAATTTCAGTGGAGTCTTGGTTTACGGTAATAATGGTGCCAGTAAATTTAGTTTCTTCACCAAACGCATCAAGCGTAAAAGTAGCATCGCGTCGAGTAGAATTTACAATTTTAGCAATATCAGTTTCTGGTACATCTACGCGAATTTCAAAATGTGGTGAAACAATTTGGATTACAGCGTCTGCAGAACTTACTAACTCGCCTTTCTTTTTGGCAATTTTACCGACCACACCATCGACTGGCGCGCGGAGAATTGCGCGTTCACGATTGGCAGCAGCAATAGCTACCGCGGCGCGATAAGGTGCAAGATCAACTTCGCGAGTTGGCAGGGTTTTACCTTCATAATTGGCCTTGGCTTGTAAATAGGCGGCCTCACGGATTTTAACAGTACTTTGACTGTTAACTTCAATAGTCGCCAAATCACTTACTGCTTTATTGTAAGCAATTTGATAATTAGTATAACTATTAGCAGCGGTATCCAATGATTGTTGTGAAATTAGTGTTGCGCTGTATTGGGCTGCCAATGCAGAACGGGAGCTAACAATAGTACTTTTTTTAGTATCTAAAGTAGTTTGAGATAATTCTGCGGTTGGAATGGTAGTCTCTAAAATATCACTAACTGAAGATAATGCTTTAATGGTTTGATTGAGGGCTGTACCTATGGTGGTTAACCCAGCGCGTACACCGGTCTGGTCAGAAGCAGAAAGAACAGAATTGATTTTGGTTTTAGCGACACTATTGGCACTCTTGGCTGCATAATAAGAATTTTGTGCAGTGGCAATTTTGCCTGGGTTGGCTGGGCTCAAACTGCGTTCAAAACTATCATTAGCTGAAACATTATCAACACCCAAAATATTATCTACTTGGGTTAAACCATCATCAGCAGTAATCATGGCTGTTTGCATGGCCGCAAAAGCGTTTTCATACGCAGCTGAAATAATTTTACTATTATTTCCGCCCTCAGCTAATTTTAAATTTGCTTCGGCTGTTAAAATTGCAGATTTGGCATTGGCAACATCTGAAAGTGCCGATGCTTGTGATTGCTCCCATGAAGCTTGTGCAGAATCTAAAGCTGCTTTGTAATATGCGCGGTCTTGATCTGTGGCACCGGCCATTTTTTGACGTAGGTTGGCAGAAGCTTGTCCAAGTGAAGCATTGAGCTCAGATAAACGTAGTGAAGCTAACACTTGTCCTGCTTTTACTTGTGCACCTTCTTTTACAGAAATGGTAGTAAGTGTGCCGGGCATTTCAAAACGCAGATCAACACCATCTTTTGATTCTAATTTGCCAGTTGCTTCAATGGTTTGAGTTAGGTTTCCTTTGGTTGCTGAAGTGGTTTCGTATTCTAGTGGTTTATTTTTAGCCGCAATAGAACTGTATGTTCCATAGCCAACAATTAAAACCGCAATCGCAATGGAAACATAATAACGTGGACGTTTGAGTTTGGCGAGAAGGATTGTTTTATCCATATTTATTTTTTAGGTTTAGGATTTAATTTTAAACTAGTGGTGAGATGATGAACAAAGCTTTCCATTTTTTCTCGCGGAATGATTACCACTGAATCATTATGGAACATGAGCATTAATTGATCGCCCTTTTTTAAGACGAGGAGATCGCGCATTTCTTTGGGGATAACGATTTGTCCCCGCTCACCCACTACAGCCATACCAAAGCTTGGCATTGATGCGGGCTTAAATTTTGCAGTTTTCATAAAGTATGTTAATTCATACTTATCATACTTTAATCTACTAACACTGTCAACGTTAAAAAAACAAAACACCCTACTTCAGAGGGTGTTTTGTAGCCATACAGTCACGGTTATTAACCGAACTGATTTACGATTCTTAGTATAGCAGAATCGTGAGCGGCAGACCAGATTCGAACTGGCGACCTTCTCCTTGGCAAGGAGACGTTCTAGCCAACTGAACTACTACCGCGTATAAATTTAGGGTTATAAAACCCTTGTAGCGGGGACAGGATTTGAACCTGCAACCTGCGGATTATGGGCCCGCCGAGCTACCGGATTGCTCTACCCCGCGTCATTGGCATAAGGCACAGTATAGACGATTACCAAAAAGAATTCAAGCCCCCTAGTGCCGATGGGCTAATTTTGGAGCAGGAATAAGCAAAATAAGGCTTAATACAGCGGCAAAAAAACACCAGGTAGAAGTAAAAGTTTCGTGGTGAAAATACCAAGCAATGAGCATAAGTGTGCCTGCCAAGACGCTAAAAAGCTTGAAAACTCGATTTTTGGAAACAATTCCCGTTAAAACCGTAAAACCTACGTATGGAACTACTAACCAGGGCAAAGTATTGAAGTCTGTTCCTAAGTATGGGTAATAGGAGTAGCAGATTGAATTACCATTTACATAGGCTGAAACTGGTTTTAAAAGGAAAAATAAATATAAAGCTGAACCAAATGTTAGGCCTATATACCAAATTTGGGTGTGTAGTTTTTTGCGGGCAGGATTGGTTTCGAGTTTGGCGGCTACCCATGGCATGTATGAAGGCCAGAAGAAAAACGCAAAAAAAAGAAAGATACTGCTTAATACTACTGCTCCAGTATTTTCCCACTTGGTAAGCGAGAGCCAAAGAAAACCTTCGATGGCTTGTTGAATGGCAAAAATAAAAGGAATAATGGCGAGTGGCCACTGCGAAGTTCCTTTTTGTTTGTGTAGTGCGTAAATACCGATTCCTGTAAGCACGGCTGAGGCGACAAAACTAGCAGAAGCAGAAAAACACATAGTGGGGTAATAGTACCCTTGTTTAGCTGATTTTACAAGATTTAGTTTGGGGCAGTGTAAGCGTATACATTGACATAGTATTCAAAATTCCGTATTATATAGATATTACTATGCATATTTATATACAACATAGTATCTTACAAATTTATAATCACCCAAAATCCCGATAAATCGGGATTTTTTTATATATGAAACAAGAACTTAAAGATAAACTCATCCAAAAGGTGAAAGAGCATGTAGAATCAATTCGTACTAAAATTGTAAACGTGGTTGAGATTAAGGAAAAACGAGATTCTGTCATGGCTAAAGAGATTTCCAAGCTTGCAGGCGGAGACGCTATTGCTCAGTGGACTATTATGGTTTATAACCGTAAACATGTACGGGACTTAAAAGAATTATATCCATCACCCTATTTTGCGCGTTGTGATTTTGATAGTGGTGAGAAAAAAACTTTATATTTTGCCAAATTTTCTTTTCCTGAAGAGGGAATATATTCCTGGATTACACCTGTAGCTACTTTGCGCTTTGAAAATCCGGGTCAAGCTTCCTATACTCGGCCCGATGGTAGTAGCCAAAGTGGACTGATTATTGAAAAAGATCAATATCTTATTGCTGATGGTAAATTATTGTTTTTTGCCACAGAAAGTCTGGATACGTCACGTGAATTGGTGTACCAAGAAAATTTTACGCGGAAAAAATCGGGTTTTGTATTGCCAGAAGTGGTGGAACAAATGGAAAAAGCTCAGGATCAGATTATTCGGGCTGAATATAAAGGTCCTTTGGTAATTTCAGGACCAGCTGGTTCAGGAAAAACTACTTTGGCACTTCATCGTGTGGCGTACTTAGCCCAATCTCCAGAAAGTGCTGATTTATTTACACCGGATAAAGTTTTGATTTTGGTGCAAGATACGGGGACTAAAAATTATTTCTCACAATTACTGCCAGAATTGGGGATTCAAGGAATTGAAATTCAAACCTTTGCTGATTGGGCTATTGGAATCTTAGGTTTAAAAGGATATTCCTATGTTCTGGGATATGGTAAAAGTGTGGCAGAAAGAATTCAATATGAATATGCTAAGCTGCAAGCTTTACGAAATAGCCCCGAGATTAATTATTCAAGAAATATTTACTCTGAGCTAATTAAAATCTACGAACCTTATTTTGACGCAAAAAATAAGAAGCTCTGGCAAAAACAAAAAGTCGATAAGGTTTTGGATCGTTTTGATTTAACATTTCTACTCTCGGCGTATCGTAAAAATAAAGGTGTATTTCAGATTGAAAAAGAGTATTTTGAAGAATTGCAAAATGGTAATTATCGAAAGCGTAAAGGTTTTTTCCCCGCAGAATATAATTTACTAATTGTGGATGAGTTTCAGAATTATCTTCCAGAACAACTAGAAATTTTTAAAAGTTGTTTAAATGAAAAAACTGAATCAGTGGTGTACGTAGGGGATTTGGCGCAACAAACCCAACTAGGGACTATTCGTGAGTTGGGACAAATTGATTCACGTGTACAAACTGAACGCTTGGTAACTTTGCAAAAAGTATACCGTAACACCAAACAAATTTTACAGTATGTCCAAAGTCTCGGCTTTAAAGTGACTGTGCCTGAATCTCTGAAAGAAGGAAAAGAAGTGGTAGAAAAAAACTTCACAAGTTCGGTGGAAGAAATTGATTTTATTAAAAGTATTATTAAAGATTCTAACGAGAGTGTTGTTGGTATTTTGGCAAAAGAGAAAAAATATCTAGAACCGTTTAAGATTGAATTCAAAAATAAAAATATTTTTTGTTTAAGTTTTCAGGAAGCACAGGGTGTGGAGTTTGATACAGTGTTTTTGGTTGGACCTATAGAAAGTGCTTTGTCTTTACCGTATGTACCGGAAAAAGTGGCGCAGGAAATAAAAAAGATCCAAGAGGACCTTTTTTACGTGGCTTTGACTCGTGCTATTTCAGAGCTTTATGTTCTTGGTGCGCAAAGTAAAGGATTAACGCATCCATAATAAGGGCGCCAATCGCGGCTGCACTGGAACCTCGAAAAACTAATACAATAATTAGATCGGTGGCCATGACTGTGGCAATCACTGGAAATGTCCATTTAAGTTTTTTGAAAGTTCCAATAAATCCCGCGATATAGCCAATAGACATTAGGGCTAAAAGGGCTGTAAGTGCTTGATTTTCTCCAGTTAGTTCTGGAAGCATAAGCATGCCAGTAAAACCAAGGATTTGGGCGACTGCGCGTAATGCTAGGATAATGAGTAAGAAAATACGAGTACCAGATTTCTTTTCCATAGAAAAATAAGTAATAATAGGGAAACTATAAAATATAACCGGTAGAGTGTCAATTTTTGGCTAAGGTATTGACATTTTTACGGTTTTAGGGTATATTCGGGTCTCATTTTATTTCTTCGTGCCTGAACAAGCGAATTGGCGTCGACCGGGTCGACCTCATCTCCAAGTGTCATGTGCGAAATAATTACGCATATGACATTTGCCGAATTGGGCTTGCGCCCTGAAATTAACCAAGCCTTGGAAAAGTTGGGCTTTACTAGTCCAACCATTATCCAAGAGCAGGCCATTCCACATATTTTAAACTCAAAGCAGGATCTGATTGCTTTGGCTCAAACCGGTACTGGTAAAACCGGAGCTTTTTCTTTGCCAGTTTTATCACTCATTGATGGCACGCAAAAACACACTCAAGCTTTGGTTTTGTGTCCAACTCGCGAACTGTGTTTGCAAATTAGTAAAGATATTAAAAACTTCTTAGCATTTGTTCCCGATATTAAAGTGGCGGCTATTTATGGTGGTGACAGTTATACCACGCAAATGAACGCACTTCGCGCTGGTCCACAAATTATTGTGGGTACTCCGGGGCGCATGCTCGATATGATTAATCGTAAGGCCATTAAACTGGAAAGTATTTCTTGGCTTATTCTTGATGAAGCTGATGAAATGTTAAAAATGGGTTTTAAAGAAGAATTAGATTCTATTTTAAAAACTTCCCCAAAAGATAAACAAACTTTATTGTTTTCTGCGACCATGGATCGTACGGTGGAGAGAATTGCTCGCGATTACATGCATGACATTAAAGAAATTAGCACGGCTTCTAAAAATTCTGGTTCAGTAAACATTAAGCATGAATATTATTTTGTACAAGCACGCGATAAATATGAAACACTCAAGCGTGTACTTGATGTAAACCCAGATATTTACGGAATTATTTTTTGTAACACACGCTTGGAAACTCAGCAAATTACGGCCAAACTTGCCGCCGAGCACTATACCGCGGCAGCAATTAGTGGTGAACTTTCCCAGCCACAACGTGAACAAGTAATGATGCAATTTCGCAATAAGCAAATTAAATTATTAGTAGCGACTGATGTGGCGGCTCGCGGAATTGATGTAAAAGAATTGAGTCATGTTATTCATTACGGATTTCCAACCAAAGTAGAATACTATACGCACCGCAGTGGCCGGACTGGCCGCGCCAATAGCACGGGCGTGTCTATTTCAATTATTCATTCTCGCGAATCATACATGCTCAAAATGATTGCGAATGTGACCAAAGTTAAATTTGAAAGTAAGCAAATTCCTACGGCTAAAGATATCTGCACTGCGCAATTATTAAATTTGATTGAAAGAATTACCGAAACAAAAACTGATAGTGTGGATTTGGCACCATACATGCCAATTATTGAAGAAAAATTATCTCACCTAACTCGTGAAGAATTGGTACATCATTTGGTATCTGTGGAAATGAGTCGGTTCATTAATTTTTACAAAAATTTACCAGATGTTCATGCGCCAGTGATGCGTGAACCACGATTCACCGGAAATTCAATTGGTGCACCAGCGCCGTATGCCAAAGAAGGCATGGCTCGGTTGCAATTTAACATTGGTCGCAAGCAAGGCTTTTCCGTGCCAAAACTATTTGGCTTAGTAAATTCAGAAACTGGAACCAAGGGAATTCAAATTGGTGATATTAAAATTGAAAATGATTATTCCATTGTTGAAGTTGATAAAAATCGCGCCACTAAATTTATTAGTAATTTGCGCGGTATTCGGGTTGACGGCATTCCACTTGATATTCGGTCTGCAGTAGAGAGTGGTGCGTCTCGATCGGCGAGTCCAAGTTCACGCCCTTATAGTCCTCGTCCATCTTCATCGCCATATTCCAAGCGCGTCTCACCAAAGATTTTTAAGAAGCGGTACTAAAATTTCATTTTAAACAAAAAACCACCTTTATAAAAGATGGTTTTTTGGCGTGGCAGATTGTCGAATCTGCAGACGCCCTCCTCATGTTGGGAATCCTTCTGGTGGTGGCGTTAAGCCGACCGCCAAAATTCGAGGACAGATCTCTGTCCGTATCCACTCCCGAATCTCGGGTGTGTGAATACGTGGCCAGACATTGCCCCAGAATTCCCAAATGTTGACCGTGTTGCCTTCTTCGCAGTACGCGAGGGCCTGCATGAGCACTTCGAGCTTGTCGAACTCCTTGGCCAGCTTGGCCTCGGGAGTTGTGCCCGCATCATACTCTAGCCAGAGTTGGTAGACCAGCTCGCCCATAACGGGTCCAAGCTCAATCCGAATCTGTTCGATTCGCTCACGTTCGAGACGCTTCTTTTTGCGTATCAGACGAGCGCGCTTTTTGAGATTCCTCTCTTTGTAGATGTTAATATCCGTGACCTTATCCTCGATAAGATCATGAATGAGAAACATCAGTACGACTTTGAAGAGGTCGATGCCCGGGATTTTTAGGGTGTAGAGAACGAGGCCTAGACTCAGTGCACCGCCAAAGCTGTGGTCGGCCACACTCTCTGATTCGGGCACGTGCCAGTGACCTCGACGCTTCCAAGCGTCCCTCTTTACCCGTTTGATTGCAGCGATTATTTTGAACAAGGCAGAAACGCCCTGCATGTCTGCCTCCTGTTGCGAATGGTTTCAGCAAATTACCCTCTACAGGATAAAAAGTCAAATAAAAAATGATATAATTCGTTTACAAAAATATGCCTAACTTTATTATCCACCAAGTGGCCAACAGTATTTTGCTAGCTGGTTTTTATTGGTATGAACAAAACATAAAAAAACACGTTTTCAACTGGAAAAACGTGTGTGTTCAATTACTGTTAGCTTCACTAATTGACTTGGATCATTTGTCGGCTAACCCAATATATGATCCAGCACGGTGTAGTATTAATTTTCATCTACTTCATTCGTGGTACGTATGGCCTGTGTATGTGGCCGGCTTATTTTCTAAAAAATATAAATATTTTTTTGCGGCAATTATTGTACACTTAATTTTAGATTATTTTGATTGTTTTGTTTAATGAGGTCTTTGGTTCTAATTATTTTGTGGATTCTAGGGTTGGTAACTTCGTATACACTGGGTGGTTTTATTCATGTTTTACTGGTGGTGGCGATTATCGTGGTCTTGCTAAAAGTGATCAGAGGTGAGAAAGTAATGTAAGTAGAAAAAATTTTATCTTATAAATATGAAACGTCTCTATCGTTCAACAACTGATAAAATGGTAGCTGGTATTTGTGGCGGTGTAGCTGAATATGCGGAGATTGACCCAACCATTGTTCGTTTGGTGGTAGCGTTCCTGTCTATAATTACTGGTGTTTTTCCAGCTCTATTGGTGTATGTGCTTGGAGCATTTATTATTCCAGAACAAAAAACCGGACTTCCAAGCTAAGGTTTAAAAAATATAAAAACAAGGCCTTTTGGGCCTTGTTTTTATATAAGTTCGTTAGTAATATAAGTCAGAGCTCAAATTGTTACTAGTTGTTAGTTTCTTGGGTAATTCTATTTTCGAGTAAATCCATGGTCGTGAGGAAAGATTTTTCTAAATCAACATTATATTTGTTGGCAAGTACGATAACTGACCAGAGGCAATCGGCTAATTCATGGGCAATTTTTTCGTCAACATCGTCAATCGCTCGAACCCCGTCTTTGGCCATAGTGAGCTTACTTAGGTCACCAACATCGCCCACAAAGCCCGCCATGATCTGTGAGGGCGACCACTGCTTGCCGTATTTTTTGGTTTCTAACACTGAGTATTGTTCACGGATTTTGAGGGCGCGGTCAGAGAGTTCTTTGAAGTCCATATTTAAATTTAAGTTAATGTAGAGAAACTCTAACATAAAAAATAAGGCCTTGAAAGCCTTATTTTCTCTGAGCTCATTAGTACTGGAAGTCAGAACTGTATTGGACCTGACTTAGTTAAAGGCCTCAATCGTATCTTTTGGATTAAGTAGGTTTTTGGAGACAGCTCCAATTTTTACACCCTCAGCAGATTGTCCCGCAATAATTTCTTCATCGGAAACAAAATGTACTAATGAATCAGGTTTTGTTGCAAGTTCCTGAAGTTTACCAATAATTTCAGGGCTAAGCTCAGCACGAAAAATTTCTAACAAGCGAAGTGTGACTTGACCTTCTTGCCCAGTCCGAGTAGTTTCCTCCAGCTCAGTATTATAGCCAGCGTGATTACATCTTAAACTTTCCAATTCCTCGGTTGTGAGTAATCCTGACTCTTCAACTAATTCTTCCACAACTTCTCTGCTTGGATCAGTTTCTCTGCCTTTTCCATTCAAAAACCATTCCCGGTACTCATTTGCCCTCGCCCCAGGCATTTTGAAACGTAAATCATTTCCTTTTTCAAAAGCACTTGGGTCAATTCCCAAAATATTCTGCAATTCCTGTAACCCTTCTTTTGTGCCTTCAATCGCTCCGCCAATTGGCGTTAACAGTAACTCGCCTTTTTTAGCGCGATTTTTATTAATTAAAAGTGCGTATTTCCCAGCACTATCTTGAATAAGGGTAAACGACGCCGAGCTTACTCTTACTTCAGGCAAATGCAATACTTCAACAGATACATTTTTTTCTGAGGGAGGTATAAAATGACCTTCTTGACCTTCTGTCATATATTGAATTTAATAATACATAAACTCTAACACAAACAATTTTTAAATTCCAGTTCGACTTACCCTTAGGGGTAATAAAAAAATAAGGCTCTATTAAGCCTTATTTTCTCTGAGCTCATTAGTACTGGAAGTTAGAACTCAAATCGCTATTAACTGTTAGCTTATTTTGTAGTTTTATTTTCAAGTAAATTCACCATACTAAGGTGCTGTTTCCAGTCCTAGTTGTTGCTGGTTTGATATCACTCAGGCTTAGAGTCTGCGCACGCTACTTCTTCTGTGGGGACAAATTTGACACCGTGTTAAGGGTATGCTAATTTTTGGTATAGAAACAGGTTTGTATACCAAACCTGTATACAAAAAATCCCTAGAATAGTATACTGTAAGAGTAACCTATATAAATAGGTTCGGACAACATATTTGATAAAAACCTCTTAGTGTAGAGAAGGACCCTGAAACTAGTTATGTTAGCTAAGCATCAAGCTTGCTTTCCCTAGTTTTTCCCGCTCTACACTAAGGGGTTTTTTGTTACTCAACAAACTTTTCTCCCTCCCTGGCTTCGGATGCTAGTTTATAGAACCCGTAGCTTTCTCCACGGGTAATGAAGCCAGATCGTTGTAAATGAATAATTCTACTACGCACTTTGCTTTCTTGTGATTCTGGGTATAATATCTTTGCTTCATCTAATAATTGACCAAACTTAAGTTCATTTTGCCCATTCTTAGCAAAAATATTTTTTAATTGTCCTTCAAACACGATAGTTTCTTTTGATTTCGGTCGATTGCGTGTTTTAACTGGTTTTTTTTCTAATCCATTTTCTAATTCTAAAAGACCGCGGACGTGTTCAATCTGCTTATCAATTAGTGCCTTTTGAGCCTCTAGGGCTTTTAACCAGGTCTTTAAATTCGGCTTTTGAATTGGATTATTAATCATACTTAGCCCAGTATATCGGACTATTACAAGTATGTCAATGCCTGTTAAAGGTCATAGCTAAGTGTGCCTTGTAAGGAGTAAATTAATTATTTTAGATGTACCTCTACTTAAATATATTTGGCTAATCTTAGCCAAATATATTACAAATTTCTCTATAATTATTACCTAGCAATCCTGGGGATGTAAGGGGTGATATGGATATTTGCCAATATATTTATTAACACCAACTTTTTATATACTAGGGTTACTTTGTGAATAGTAGGCCCTAATTTTAGTTTCGGTTTATTACTCAGGGTACTCCGTAATGGATTGAAAATTTGGATTGATCGTTCCTTGCAAGATACCGAAATTTTTTAAATCGTGCTCAAGATCAGCTTCCATTTCAGGTGTCCAGTTAGGTTGTTCAACTGTGATCATATCTTCAGAAGTCTCTGGCGGATCGCCAGGACCAGGAATTGGTTCTGTGGCTACAGCTATGATCCGCTTGAGATTTGGATATTGTTTTAAAATACCAAAGCAATAAGTTTGCAACATTGTGCTGCGAACCCGTCTGTATTGTTCGTAGCCCCCTGCTAATTTTGTCTTAGGGTGGGCAAGTGTCATAAAGCCATAGGCTAGACCTTCAGTGGCGTCTACTGGCGGTAATGTACAACCAAAATTTCTATTTTTGGTGCGATTATTAAGGATTTTAAGAATGTTTTCACCAAGCACGCGTCGTGCCAAACGTGATTCTAGAGCCATATGGCGTACACCAACTTCGTGTGGGCCTATTTCAAAAGCAGTACCATCTGGGGTTAGCGTAGTTCCAGCAAGCATATGATCAGTGAACGCTTCAATTAGACTGTCCCATATGTAAGAATTTTGGTCAGCCTTCTTTTTCTCTATATATTGCGGGTTAGCAAGCATCCCCGCGTAGAATCCCTGGTCAAATGCAACTTTGTCATCAGGGCTCATTGGGCGATTCGTTGGATGGACAAAATCGTGTCTGCCATCGGCTCCTGTGTGGGTCAAATAAAAAGCAAGTAATTCTTCCTCTCCAGCGGCTTGAATGAGATTACCAGACCGAATGAATTTTGCCTTTCGTTCCAGATAGTCAGTGAAGTCTGTGACTGTATCAAGTTCCTTCATTAGAATATCCAAGGTCACATCATCTACAACGTGTATAAGAGAACCATTTGGCTCAACGTCTCCAAAGGTAAATGGAGAATATGTTTGGCTTGCTGAGTCAAAATGTGAATCAGCCATTAGACTTGGGCGAATCATAAAGCTCCCGCTGTCACCACAAAAAAACTCACTACAGGCTTGACCTGCACCTAACGCAACAGCTATCAAATGTACTTTGCGTACGGATGGTGGTGGAAGTCTGATAGGTAAAGGTTGTTGGCACGTTTCATCAAGAAAAATTCTTTCAGGATATTGCGCAATCCATCTTTCTGCACCACGAAGTTGAGTTGCAGAATCCCTAACCGCCCGTTTATACCAGCGTGCCCAAGCTAAATCTGTGCCCTTACCTTCCTGCCATTGAACTTTTTTGTCACTAAATATTATCACGTGATTTCCACAGACAACTAATAAATCACACAGTTCTTTGCCTGCGCTTTGGCCATTAACAACCACGTCCCGATATACATTAGGATAGGCCCAGAGATTCAGGAAGGTGTGATCAGCTAGTTGGGCTAGGTATTTTTCGGAATCAGTGGTTCCTCTGCTCTTTTTAATCTCAGTCATATAAATGTTAGTTTTATAATAATACCATTTTTTTCTTAAAAATGGTTGTCAGAAAAGGTCGGTAGTGGCTATCGGAAAAACTAGGAATTTTAAACTTAATTTTTAAATGATTGGCTGGCAGAAAAAGACAGAATTTTCCAAAGGAAATTAAGTTTACATCAGGCCAATTTCTGCTATAATTAGACAATAAATTGACCAAAATTAAATTCTTATGATTAAACCCATTCTTGATTTGATAGTTATTGACGATGAAATGGAAGCTTTGGCAGTCCGTGCTTGCTTGGAGCGGTGGGGGGTTAGGGTTAATTTGCATTTAATTGGGAAAGGTTCTGATCTGGCTCAGCTCTTCAGAGAACCTGAGTGTTTGTCATCGCAAATTCTTATTACTTGTCACGGGACTAGTAAAGGTATCGTCTTACCTGAATTAGCCCCTCAAATCGCAAAAAATGAGCCATTTTCTTCCTTCCTCAGTCCCTCTGATGTTAAAGGGCTGGTTCGCTTAAAGGGCCAGACAGTATTGAGTACGGGCTGTGTCACTGGAAAGCAAATTTTTGCCAAGGCATTCCTAAACGGTGGGGCCAAAGCGTACATTGCTCCAAAAGGTTATCCTGAGGGCGATATCGCGCTTTTGTTTGTGGTAAACTTTTACTACTTTTTATTAGTGAAAAAACTAACAGCAAGACAGGCTTATCAAAAAGCGGTTAAGATTGAAACTGGTGGTGGGTTTCAAATATTTAACTAATGTACTCGTGATGCTTAACCGAATTTATGGTGTTCAGCAACTTATCTTCAGTGGTGAATCCAAGAGCTTATCAGAAAGTCGCCATCTTCATTGATGGTACTAATTTTTATAATCGCCTTTGTGATTATTTAAAATCTCAAGGGCTTCAAGAAAATGACTGGCAACTTAATTTGCATATTTTAGTTAAAACATTGGTGCAAGATAGACAATTGCTGCGCACATATTTTTATACAAATCCCGGCCAAAAAGACAAAATGGCAGGACTCATCTTTGGTATTAACGGAGAACCAAAAGTACAGTATGTAGATGTAAAGTTAGGTACTTTTGATAAATCAACCAAACAAGAAAAAAGAGTCGACACCTTATTGGTAGTCGATTTATTAAAGTTGGCCTACACTGGAGCTATAGATACAGTAATTTTAATTTCAGCTGATGAAGATTTTATTGACGCAGTACGTGCGGTTAAAGATTCAGGAAAACACGTTGAAATTGTTTCCTTGGTTAAGTGTAATGCAGAACTCAAAAAAGAAGCAGATGTTTTTACTGATTTAAGTGCATTAGTCGCTTCTCCTGAACACGGTGTATTGGTAAAACGTTTTATTCCTAGTACTTCTTCAGCTCCTACTTCGGCACAGTAAATTTACTATCCTCAAAGTATGGTGCCTGTTCAAAGCCAAACGCCTCCCATACTCGGTCAGTAAGAGTTTGAGTAATTTTATCAGGGTCTAAAATGTCAAAAGCCAGGGGTCCGATATCCAAAAAATCTTGTTTCCACGGAGAATACTCCTGAAACATAGTTTGGTCCTGATATCTGCCCAATTGGTAATTTTTGATATTAACCAAGCTTACCTGAATCAAAACTTGCCCTTCATAATTGGCATAATCAAAAATTTGTTTAGCCTGGTTAATGAAGCTGTAAACATACTCCACCACAGGAAGTCCACGAATCGCGTGATGGGTTTCACCATCTATTTTTTTATCTTGAGAAACTTCGTGCTCATACATACTTGCGCGCCCTTCCACGTATCCATTTCTATGAAGTTCCAGTTGTTTACCATCCATCCCTTTATCAATTTTTAAGCCCAACAAAGTTGGTTTTGCATCCCTGTTAAAATGAAAATCCCAGCCGTGGGGCCGCAGATTAAGTGGTCTCTTCAATAGATCGCGTAAAACTGGGTCGCGAGTATTAACGAATTCTTGGTTGATTTCACTAGGTATAGCGCGTACTACTACAAACGGTCGCTGTACTATTTCACGCATATAATCCAGCTTTCTTTTTTCTAAGTACGTGCTGACCGATTCGCTGACCCCAACGTTTTTTAGTATTGCGTCCCTGATTTCCTCCACAGACATTTTTGCTTTTTGTCGGTCGTGACGAATCCAAAATTGGTATAGGTCTTCCCCAGTAATTAGGTGTGGGGTTCTAAGGCTATGTGGAGCGTAAATCAAAATAATATTAGTTGTACCATCAGTAAGGCACTTAATATTAAACCCAGCAATACGTGGTTGCAGATTGGCGTGCACCATACTGACTATCCTGTCTTGCTCATCTTCTGAGTTTTGTACATTGGCAAAGGCAATGGCCTGGTCTGCCTTATCTTCTTCAACGCCGATAATTATATAACCACCATAAGCGTTAGCCATCGCACTAATGTCTCGTAAAAGCTCCCGTTTTCCAGCGTTGTCCTTTGTCCAGGGAATTTTTTTGTATTCAAGACTTTGGTTTTCCAGTGTTTGTCTGATGACTAGTGCACTGACATCTGCAAAGTTGATTTCAGTGAAAGGTTTGTTGAAAATATCCATAAATTTATACAAAAGTTATACCGACAGGGTAACATAGGTTTCAGACCCTGCCCAGCGCTTAAAACTTATTTATCCTCAGTTTAATAATCACTGTGATTATCTGGTTGACTTTGACCCTGTGCCTGGTATAGACTAACCTTACAATTTATAAAGACCTAACCCTAGGGTGCAAGCCTTAGGTATGGTCAAAACCTGCACAAACATAGAGATGGCTATTCCGTCTCTGGTATTGTTTGTGCAGTTAGCAGTCGAAAGGCTGTTAGACTCCGCAAGGAGTCGCCAGGGTACGGGTAGCTTTTTTTGTTTACCTGAAATTTTTAAGATTATGTTTGATTCATCTCAGTTACACTTTGATTCCCAGGATATCTGCCAAACCTGCTCTGAAGTCTTGGGTGAAAACAGAACTTTGGATGATGAAAAAAAATTTTGCTCTGACATCTGCCATCTTAGATACTGGAAATCAAAATTGTCTCATCTCGGGGATTCTTTTATGAATCATAAGGAAATTGATAGTCTATCACTTTTGGGTGGCTCAGAGCGTGCAGCTTCTTACAAAGAATTAAGTGCCAGAATTTATGATGTGTTTGACCCAATTAAACGGCCATTTTTATTTATTGCACCGCCAGAATCTAAGTCAAATCAATCTTTGTTACAACCACCAGTTGTGGCAGGTGAAGTTCCGAGACGAGGAACGAGAGGTTATTTAAGTATTATCTTTGCAATAATCGGCACGCCACCCGCTTTATTTTTAAGTGCTTTGCTGGCTATTTGGCTGATCAAGGATGAAGAAGAATTATCCAAAATTGGACTGGCGATTATGGTTGGACAGGTTTTATTAAAACTTTTTAATGCCTGATTTTAGGTACATGTCTGTGCTGCGAGATGTTGATTTCTTGGTAGTCTGTGGTAATATAAGACCAAATTACGATTACTATGGAGTACCTCAGACAAGATTATTTTTTGGTTTTATTAAGGGTTGTTGATGAGTATCGTGCCCAGAGATTGGACAAGGTATTCTACCACCCTGAAAAATTTAAAATAACAGGCGAATCAAAACTTAAAAAATGGGCCAGGGAAAATTCTGATTTTTTTAATAATTTGTTTGAGATCTCGGATAAATTTGGAGTAACAGTAAATGTAGTTACGCCGAGTTCTGATATTTGGAGTAGAATACAGCGTATTGTCGAAGATAAACCAGAGAGGTTTACTGCTGAGAATGTTAAATTTTTAGGTAATTTAATCAATGGTAGTAATATTGCTCTTGCACGGGATGAACTATTTAATTTAATTAAGATACTGGATAGTCACTGCTCATCATACGCTGATGATTGTCTGGAAGGTTTAAGATTTGAGCTCGGAGTATCCAGGGAAAGTTATAATAAAATTATAGCGTCAATCCAAGAATATATAAGTGAATATGTTTCTGGAAAATTGGTTGGTGCAACAGCTAACTTTTTATCTTACCCATTTTTACGGTCTAGATTACTTGAGCCTTTACTAAAGTTGCAGGCGATGTATGGAGATACTTTTATTATTGGTCCCCAAGCCCTTTTTGACTTAAAGGCCGACAATGCCGCAGAGTTTCGGTTTCTAGAAACAGTATTAGCTTTGGAACAAGAAGGGGTACTTAAAATTATTGAGGTTACTTGCTCAGAGTATTGGAAAACTTTTCATAATTTTTGTAATTTTAAAGTGCGACTGGAACCAGGTTTTAAGAAGTTTGTAGGCCAACCCGATTTGCCCCAGGATGTTGACCTGGCCCCTAAGAATGAAACTGTTGTGATGGAAAAAAATAAACCAGTTCTACAAATTTTTCCCACATTTGACCAGACAGAAAATACTATGACTTTGGGATTAACTAGTGGTGGATCGGTTAAATTTGAAGTTGCTAAAAAACGAAACGCATACACGTCATTTCTTTGTTTTTTCCTGCAGGCCAGATACCAAAAAAATGAGGGGTACGGACCGTTTACTCAGCGGCAGATTGAGGATGCTTATATGGCTTTGTACCCTGGTCACGAATTTAAGAGTGAACGCTGGTTAAAAGATGCAATTGAAGCACTGAATAAAAAAATTTCAGGTGCGTTGGGTATAAATATAAGATTGATTACATATAGTAGTGCTACATTCCAAATGGAAAAAAGGTGTATCCAGACTCAATAGTCACTAATCACCCACAAGTGAAAAAAGTGACTCGCCTGTGAGTCACTCACCAAATGAGTAAGCTTTATTAGTAAGCTTACTTTTTTATTTACCCAGTGCACTGGTCAATTCATTATTGACCACTATGAAAATTATTACCCAAGTGAGATCGGAACAACCCTTTTCAACCTATGACTTAGGCCTAGCCGCCGCACTTTGTGCCTCGAACTATAGGCTTATTAAAGTTCAAAAGAACCAAGGCGGTAAGGCTCTGTTCGTCTTTGAGCACACTGAAAAGCTTTTGGCTAAAGCTCTGGGACACTGGAGCGGTGACCTTAAGGTAAGTAGCCTGACTTACTTCAACGCGCTGAAAAATCTTAAGAATCAGCTCTACTCCACTTAGTATGCTTTCCCGTGAAAATGTTGAGCAATTTAGGGAATTGTATGCACAGATGTACGGCGAAAGCATTAGTCACGAAGAAGCCCAAGAAAAAGCCATGAGACTCTTTGACTTGGTGTGGCTAGTATATCGTCCGCTTCCCAAGAAAATTATTCAGGCATCAACTAACTAAGATCCCTATGAAGTCCATTGAACGTCGTTTTAAAAGCATCGCGGCAAAAAATCCTTACTTAAGTTCTTATATTTGTTTTGCGCAGGCAATCGCAGGACAGGGTTTTTCCCGCAAAATGGTACAGGCTTGGTTCGTACGCTTAGTTGATAAACAGGACTACGACCGTGCTGATAAATTGGAACTTGTGAAACAATTATCCAGCCTTGCAAACAAGGCTGAGGACGGAAGAAATTAAGGGTTACTTGCCCGCCTGGGCGTTTTAAAAACCAAAAAGGATATCTTGTGCCACCTGGGCGGGCTTATGCCCAAATAACTTAATTAGTATGATTAATAAAGACCAACTACAGTTTAAATTTAAGTTTCAGGATAACGATGACTTTCCCGCTGGTTTGACTCTTGTTATAGGACAGTTTGAAGTAAGAGGTTTCGCAATACGGAAGACCAAATTTCCAAGCAATGTAAAAAGATACGCACTGTTCCCACCGGCCAGAGGTTTGGGTGGCGGAAAATGGCTACATCTTTTTCGTGCGCCTGACAAAAAAGACTGGCAGGAACTTGAAGATATTGCGCTAGAGCGGTTTGACAAAGAACATGGAGACTACTTGATGGCGAACTTAAAAATAGAAAGTAATCCTGACAGTATTAAATTTTAAGGCTATATTACTATAGTACTAATTAAAGAACTATATAGTACTTCTACTATAAAGTGCTAAATACTATATGATGTGTAGTATCACATTGTTACTAATGTATGTGTAAAAAAGTCACAGCCCTGCTATAGTATCGCTAGCTTTGAATTTACAAATATGAATAATCAACTTCGATATATAATGTACTGTCGTAAATCTACTGATAGTGAGGACCGGCAAGTACAATCGATTGAAGATCAAGTGCGGGAGCTAGGTCGCGAAGTAGATAGATTGGGAATTAATGTTGTGGAGACACTCTGCGAGTCAAAATCTGCCAAAGAGCCAGGACGGCCCTTGTTTAATAAGATGGTGGGCATGATTGCACGGGGTGAAGTGGATGGAATTATAGTTTGGAAACTAAACCGTTTAGCTAGAAATCCAATAGATGCTGGTACTATCCAGTGGTCGCTACAGCAGTCAGTAATTAAATCTATTGTTACTGTTGGGCGAGAATATCTCCCAACTGATAATGTTCTAATGATGGCGGTTGAACTTGGAATGGCAAATCAATTTGTTTTAGACTTAAGCAAAGATGTTACGCGGGGAATGCGCACGAAAGTGGAAAAAGGTTGGCGGCCTGGTCGTGCTCCAATTGGTTATTCAAATGACTACTATGGAGAGAAAGGTAATAAAAAAATTCATGTTGATCCGGATCGTTTCCCACTAGTTAGAAAAATGTGGGATTTGCTTTTGACAGATCAATATTCAGTAAGCAAGATTTTGGAAATTGCTACAGATAGTTGGGGATTAAGAACCAAAGACGGCAAAACAGTTAGTATAAACGGAGCATTCAAGATTTTTACTAATATGTTTTACTGTGGGGAATTCACATATACAGGTGAAATTCATCAAGGAAAACATGAACCAATGATTACTAGGGAGGAATTCGATACGGCTCAAGTAATTTTGGGGAAAAAAGGTAAACCAAGACCAAAGTATAAGCGATTACCTTTTACTGGTGTAATTGAATGTGGTGAATGTAGGGGGATGGTTGTAGCTGAAGAAAAGTTCAAAAAAATAAAATCTACAGGACAAATTAAACGGTATTTGTATTACCACTGTTCGCACAACAAGCGGAACACTAATTGTCGGCAAAGATCAATAACTTATGACGAGCTTGTGAATGTGATTAAAGTGCAACTTGAATCTTTTACTATTCCTGAAGAATTTTTACATTGGGCGATTGAGATTTTACGTAAGCAGCAGATGGCTGAGGAATTTGACCGAACGGCTATCTTGAAGAGTCAGCAGACAAACTTCAATTCTTGTGTACAACGAATTGATAATTTATTAGGTCTTTTCATCTCATCTCAGAATACAGACAAGAGTTTGTTGAATGATGATGAGTTCAAGGCACAAAAAGTCGCTTTAATGGCAGAAAAGGCCCGTCTGGAGCAGGAACTAAGAGGTACTGAGCGTAGGGTTAATGATTGGTTCGAGCTTAGTGAAAAAACCTTTCAATTTGCTACTTATGCTCAGCTTTGGTTTGACGAGGGTGATTTTGAACAGAAAACACGGATTTTGCGCACACTCGGTCAGAACTTGATATTAATGAACGGAAAACTCAATGTTCAGTTGGAAAAACCTTACCATATATTAAGTGAGGGGTTGAAAAATGAAATTCTCCAAAAGGCCCGAGTAGAACCAGAGATTCTTGGCTTAGATAAAACAAAAAACAGCCATTCAG
>CAYYQC010000013.1:0-24000 GCA_964473715.1 uncultured Gammaproteobacteria bacterium | reverse complement strand
GTACTGATTTAAAATTAATTTTCTTAGCTAATTTTTTCTCTAATTTTTCCAAATACTCTTCAATCTCTCCTGTTTCTACATCAACAAATTTTGCGCAATTTGTGCATACCACATGATGGTGGTGTGTATCTGTAACCAACTCATAGTATTTAGCACAATCATCCAAATGGACTGAACGCACAAAACCACGGCTTAGTAAAAATTCAATTTCCCGATATACCGTGGTTTTATTTACTGGTAATTTACGTTTAGCCAAAGCAGCCCGAATAGATTCAGCAGAAAGCGGAGCAATGCTTTGGGCCAAAATTTCTACTATCGCAGAGCGAGCTGGGGTAATCCGATCACCTGCACGTTGTAATTTAATAAGAATGGATTGAGTTTGCATATATTTTATTTAACTAAACTATATGCAAATTAGGTGCATTTGTCAACCACTTATTTAGTACAAAAACTTGGAGCAGAAGCACCAAAAGGCTTTCCGCACGTATAGCCTGTGACCCCATTTGTTTGGCACTGACTTGAACTTGTACACTGTGTAGTGTCATTATGACAATGTGAATCAGCTAAACCAGGGTTATGACACCAATCAATGGTATAAACCACATTATCGTTACATTGAGCATGACTATTACAAGTAGCTGTTCCAGCACCACTTTCGACTGGTTTAGCAGACACAGTAACCGTAAATGTTTTTTGGTCCGCGGCCAAACCTTTTGAATCGGAAACTTTATACGTGATCGTATAAGTACCAGCCGTTTGAGTATTAACGGAACCAGTGGTTTGAATTTTATTGGTAATAGTACCATCTTCAGCATCGTATGCAGTTACCGTTGGAGCGGTGTAGACACCACCAGCCACTAAACTAGTAGTTCCTCCAGTCACAGTAATTACTGGTTTAGAGTTTGATTGCGGGGTTGGAGTTGGAGTTGGAGTTGGAGTTGGAGTTGGAGTTGGAGTTGGAACATTACTATTACAATTTTTCCAAGTCACTAAATATTTTTTAGTGCCACTACAGGTCAAAGTATAATTACGTAAACCATGTCCGGCGTTACGACAAGCTGATGACAAAATATAAGTTTGATTATTACGAATAATGCGAATATCCTTGCCAACTTGCTGACAGTGCTGCACTGGCACCAAATTTTGCCCAGTGCCTGGTGAATAATTAACAGCCAAAGCCGTTGAGGTCATAGACAAACCAATCAATAAAACCAGTGCTACAAAACGTTTATTCATATATCTTCTTTAATAAATATAATCCACATTAGTGGGTAATTAATTGATTGGGGAGGCGCGCGCACGCTTCCCGAGTGGTTAATATTCAAGTCATATGTGTAGCGCGCAGTGATGACTTGAAAAAAGGACTACTTGATACAGAAGTGTGGACTTTCCGATCCGAACGGCTGACCACAGTGGTAACCAGTGATGCCCACCGGTCCCTCGTTGAGCGGTGTTACAGTGAGGCAATCTTGATCAGCAGTGCACGGCTTGGTCTGGTTGTGGCAATGCTTACCAGTGGCGATTTGATGGCAGTAGTCCATGGTAAAGACTTGCCCGTCATCACAGTCGGCCGCAGTTTCGCAGGTGGGCTTGGGGCAGTCGGCTGGGCAGCTTACGCTGTCTTCACCGATAGATGCCTGACAGGTACCATCCCCGCATTTATCAGCACACTCCCCGCAGTCGTCTGGGCAGGAATTGCAGTCCTCAGCAGATTCGCCGCCCGTACATTTTCCGTCGCCACACATGGCAGGACAGTCATCGGGGCAGCTATCCAAGGATTCAGTATCTTCACAGTTTCCGTCACCACATGTGGGCGGACAATCTTCAGGACAGTGTTCCCCACTGCTACAATTTTTATCCCCACACTGGGCAGGGCAATCTCCTGAGCAATTGGCAGCGGATTCGTCGCCGTTGCAGACGCTATCGCCGCACAACGGTTCACAGTCTTCAGAGCAGTTAACGGATGTTTCACCATCACCACACAGTTTATCACCGCACTCCTCCGGGCAGTGACCGCAATCTCGTTCACAGTCATGACAGGTTTCGAGGCCCGTACACTGACTGTCCCCACAGCTATCCGTAGGACCAGAATTACAGTCCACATCGGTCTGACCATTACAGTCATTGTCGAGCCCGTCACCACAGATCTCGGCGACCGGTGGCGGAGCCGTACACTCAGCCGAGTAGTTGCCGTTCACGCAGGCCCGATGGCCGCTGCAGCCAGTGGCTGCGGTACAGGGAGTCGGTGTGATCCCCTCGTCGGTCTGTCCGTCGCAGTCATCGTCCTTGGCATTGCAGGTTTCAGTACCGGGAGTGCCAGGAGTGCAGTTGTCGACAGCATGACCGTCGATGCACTGCCGTGAACCCTGAGCCGAACAGGCACCAGTTCCACACTCCGTCGTCGACGACTTGTAGTCTTCGTCCATCTTGCCGTCACAGTCGTCGTCGCGGCCGTCACAGGTCTTGTCGACCTCTGACGATGCCACACACTTGGTAATGGCCTTGGTCTCTGCGGACTTGCATCCGCAAACGACCAGAGCGACGAGACAGAAAAACACGAAAGTGATAGAGCGCATGCCCCCTCCTTGGCCCACAGGCCGAAATTGTTGGTACAACCAGTTTTGCAACTTGGTTGCATTTGTCTAGGACTATCTTATGCAACTTGGTTGCATTTGTCAAGAGTAAGCGTGTGGACGAACTTAAGGCTTAATCCATTCAGCCAAAGATAATCTAATTTTATACACAGCTGATTGCGCCTGTTCGGCAAAAGAAAAATTTGGTTTAGAAATAAATCGTTTACTTATAGCACCCGTTCCTAACAATCGAGGGTTTCCCTCTGCTAAATATACAAACGGAATTACATAGGCTGTGTACTCACCAGTCTCTTCAGGTGTAAATAAATAACTATTCTGATATTTTGAAAAAACAATTGGTTCGTAATCAGATAATTTTCCAGGAAAACCATGTGGTGACAAATAAACAAAAAAACCATCATAAGGTACTGTTGGTGACTCCCAATGAAGGGCAATACGATTATCCCAATTAAACCATTCAACGTTAAAATATGGAGACCAAAAATCCTCTTTGGCGTACAAAGCGCCGTTTTTTAATTTAAATTGTTCACTACTTGGTAAAGGTATGCACTTGCCTGCATTTTCAAAATATCCATCATTGCAATCGCAATGGTCACCGTGTGATCGACCATGTCCACCACATTGATCGAGATTTTGTTTTACATCTTTCTCATTTTCATTCGCAATAATCAATGGAGGTAAAATCTTTTTTTCATTAACTTGTGTAACCGATGTTTTATTTTCAACTTTGGATACCGCCAAACACTGCACCCCAGACGGATAATAACCAGTATCACAATGACAATGTTCGCCGTGTAACCAGCCATGACCACTGCATTCTATTGATTTGGTGACACTATTTATGGTTTTAGGAACATTATTTACTTGATTTTTTGGAATTGATGCAGGAGTTACTTTTACCACAACTGGGGCAGTCACTACATTAGATGGTGATTGTATTTGAGTTTGAGTTTGAGTTTGAATTGGATTTTGAGTAGTTACTACTGGCACTGCCAAACACTGTACACCAGAAGGATAATAGCCAGTATCACAATGACAATGTTCGCCATGTAACCAGCCATGACCACTACATTCCGGTACAGTAATTGTCGACTGCGGGATAGGTTGAGAAATTACTTGGTCTACAACTGGTTGAATAGAGGGCTGTTGAATAACCGGTTGTGACACAACTGGCTGAGTGATAATTTGAGTAGTAGGAATAACCAAACACTGCACGCCAGACGGATAATAACCGGAATCACAATGACAATGTTCGTCATGTAACCAGCCATGACCACTGCATTCTATTGTTTGAACAACAGGTTGAGTAATAAGTGGAGTATTAGTTGGTTGTTGCACTACTGGAACAGGCACTGGTTCAGGAGCTGCCGGCTGAGTGATACTTTGTGGAGGAGTCTCTGTTTGTGGCTGAATCTCAGAAACTGGTTCGTTGATCAAAACGGGAATTGGCTTGAAAACCGGAGTCGAAACAGGCCCACTACATGATTGCCAGGAAACCTGATACGATTTTTCAGATACGCATTGTAACTGGTAATTTCGATAACCGTGACCAGCATCTCTACAGCCATTAGCTAGAGTACTCCATGATCCGCCACGGCTAATACGCACACCACCCCCTGTGTTCTCGCAGGCTTCTACAGAAACCGTATTGGTCTCAGCGAGAACAAATAGAGAATGACCCGTGACGCCAAAAACAATGGTCAGGGCTAATCCAAGAACACTATACACGACATTTTTTTTAATTAGCTTGTTCAACATATACAAGCATACTAATGCAACTCAGTTGCATTAGTCAACTGCTTGATGTGGATAAAAGCAACTTGGTTGCGTTTACAAATTGAGATTTAAAAAAGACCTCTATCTCAGAGGTCTTTTGAACTCAAAAATTGAGACTACCCCAACCCCACCAATTTTCGTACCTCTTTCATGGTTTTGGATGCGACTTTGTCTGCCCGTTCAGCGCCTTCTGCTAAAATCTTTTTTACCTTGGCCGGGTGTTTTATATAGTCAGAACGCTTAGTTCTAAAATCTTCAAAATGAGCAGACAAGGCCATGCCCACTGCTGTTTTTAAATCTCCGTAGCGAATACTTCCATCTTTAGCCGCTTTAGTAAAGGCCTGTAAATCTTCTTGCGTACCAAAATGTTTTAACAGCACTAATAAATTTTGCACTCCCGGTGCTTCCCCGCCTTCGGTGGCCGTAACGGCTTTTTTTAATTTATTCGCAATTACCTCTGGTTCGTCAGCTAATTCAATCACGCTATTTAAACCATGACTTTTACTCATTTTTTTAGTTGGTTCTAGCAAACTCATTACTTTGGGAATTTCGGTAAGCAGTGCTTTTGGTTCAACAAAATAATTACCATACCGATTATTAAACCATCGAGCAATATCACGCGTTAATTCCACATGCTGCACCTGATCTTGACCAACCGGGACAGCAGTACCACGGTACAAAACAATATCGGCAGCCTGTAAAACTGGATAGGTCAAAAGTCCAGTGTTAATATTTTTATCCTGACGTTCAGATTTATCTTTAAATTGAGTCATGCGGTACAACTCAGCAATTGGAGTAACCGTATTAAAAATCCAGGCCAATTCCGTGTGTCCTGGCACTTGTGATTGCACAAATAAGGTGGATTTTTTAGGATCAATCCCCGCGGCCAATAATTCAGCGGCAATATTTAAAATTTTTTCCTGTCTTTCCGCTCCGCTCATTTCTCCCGTCAAAGAATGATAGTCAGCAATAAAAAAATAACATTGATATTTACCACTATTTTGCAAATCCACCCAATTTTTGACCGCCCCCAAATAATTGCCAATGTGCAAATTGCCGGTAGGTTGAATGCCTGAGACGATGACGGGTTTCATAGGGATTTATTATAGATAAAGAATATCTCAACCCAATAATAAAAACAAGCCCTATTACAGGCCTGTTTTCTTTGAACACATTTAGACTTCAATCACGACGGGCAACACCATTGGTCGTTTTTCCGTTTTGGTAAAAATAAATTGACCAATTTTATCACGGATATCATTGCGAATTTGATTAGTATCAGCCCAAGTTTTTGGGTTTGATTCAATCACCATTTTCTTTACCTTATGACGAATGTCTTCAATCAGTTCTTTATTATCTTTGAGGAAAACAAAACCGCGAGAAATAATATCTGGATTTTGTAAAATAATACCACGCTTAGAGTCAACCGTAGCAATTACCACAATCATACCATCTTCGGCCAAAACCTGACGGTCACGAAGCACCACATGTTGTGTATCACTCACGCCCAAACCATCAACAAACACATAGTCTGTAATGGCTTTGTCTGGACGTACGCGAATACCTTTTTGATCCACTTCAATAATTGAGCCATTGTCTGGCACAATAATTTTTTCATCAGCAAAACCATTGGCCAATGCGAGTGACCGAGATTCTTTAAGGAAATAATGATTGGCGTATGTAGGGATAAAATAATCCGGCTTAACCTGGTCAAGCATTTCTACAATATCGCGCCGAGTACCATGACCAGACACGTGTACATCCATAATATCACCATGAATAACATGGTCAGATTGGCGATAAATATTATCTTTGAGTCGCTGTACTGATCGTTCATTACCAGGGATAATTGATGATGAAAAAATAACCGTATCTTTTTTCTGCAATTTAATCACCCGGTGTTCTCCACTAGAAATTCGATTAAGTACGGCCCGTTCTTCACCTTGGGCGCCAGTACAAATTACGACTACTTTTTCTTCTGGATAATCAGCCGTTTGTTCGGTAGTAATCATTACACCCTTTGGCACTTTGATATAACCCAACTTTTGAGCCATTTCAATATTCATTTTCATGCTATAGCCATCGAGGGCTACTTTTTTACCAAGCTCACTAGCAGCAAGCAGAATCCATTTAACACGTTCAACCTGTGAAGAAAAGGTGGCTACAATAATGCGACCAGGAGCATTTTGTAAAATCTTATACAAGTTGGCGTACATTTCATTATAAGTACCATGACGTTTGTCATTAGTAGCACCCAAACTTTCAAGCATTAAAACCGTTGGTTTTGGTAAATGTGCCAATTGGTCATAACGAACATCTGTGTTACCTTCAGCATCACGTTCCATGGTCCAATCACCAGGGTGAATTACCGTTCCACTTGGGGATTCAATAATTGTACCCATGGAATCCATAATTGAATGTTCCACTTGAAAAAAACGAACAGTCATGGCACCAGCAGCCACTTTTTGATTCATGGCAGTCACTGGAATTGTTTTTAATTTGCGACTTGAGCCTTTTTGGTAATCTTCCAAACGGTGCTTAATCAGAGCCAAAGTCAGAGGCATGGCAATTACCGGTGGGTAACCTAATTTTTCAAGTAAAATTGGGGCAGCACCAATATGGTCAAGGTGACCATGACTAAAGGCAATGGCGCGAATATTTTTTTCTTTACCCTGCAAATATTTAATATTTGGAATAATGTAATCAATACCAGGCATGTCTTCTTCGGGAAATTGCAAACCCATGTCCAAAACTACAATATCTTCACCATATTCAAAAACCGTCATGTTTCTACCCACTTCTTCACAACCACCAATTGGGATAATGCGAAGTGCGTCAGGATTTGCCACACTATTGAAGCTGGTTTGTGGAGTACGGTATTGCTTGCGTGGCGCAAAACTAGAGTTATTACTAAAACTACGACCAGAATTGCGTGATTGTGGCCGAGCACCAGGTGCGCTTTGCGGGCGTCCTGAATTACGAGTGAAACCGCCAGTTGCGCGCGGTCTTTCGCCTGAACCACTTGCCGCTGGGGCAGTAGTTGGGCGAGAATTAAATTGTCGCATCATAACATTGTGTAACAAAGAGAAGACTCGGTTCCCTTAAAAATAAAATAATAAATGAGTCAAGATTAGTGGGGATAGAGAGATTCGAACTCTCACAGTCTTGCGACCGCTAGTACCTGAAACTAGTGCGTCTACCAGTTCCGCCATATCCCCTTCTACGTTTTAATCGAATTTAAAAGTACTTTTATTTTTTACATACCACTCCGTAATATTTGCAAACCGGTCAGCTGGTTGAGTAATACGTTCTACGGCAAATCCCTTTACTGAATTATCAAGCGCATAGGTATAATGCGGACTATATAAGAAAATCGCTGGCACATCATCTCTTAATAATTTTTGGAAATCAATGTATAAGGTATTCAAAGCCGCAAAGTCAGTGGTCTGACGAATCTTAGATAACAATTCATCCACTTTGGTATTAGTATATCCAGAAAGATTGAGTCCTGGATAACTAACCTGACTAGAATGCCAGAATGGGAATTGGTCTGGATCACTCCCCACAATTACTCCGTACAAAAGCACATCATAATCACGATTTTTGAGAGCAATCCGGCCAATATCACGCGCACTCACATAAGTAATATCAGTACGCACTCCAATATCTTGCCAATAACCAGCCAAGAGCGCGGCAGCTTGGCGGTATTCAGCCGTATCAGCAGTAATCAAACGTACGGTTAAGTATTTTTGAGCACTATTTTTACGGTAAAATAATTGGGCTGGTGGAAGTATTTCATCCACGGCCGCTTTGGCAGCAGCTTCTGTTGCAGCATCATTGGTAACAAGTGCTGGTGTTGAAGAAGTGCTCGTAGCAGCCTGAGTTAAATGTTCACGAATATAATCAGCAATTAATACTTTTTTATAATCATCAACATTTACGCGTGGCCATGCTTTATCTAAGACAGTATTAGCTTCTTCTGGATTAGCGCCAGTTACTTTTGCTTCAGTGTATCCAGGAAAACCTGGTAAAACCGGGCCTTCAAGCACCGTGCCTTCATCTGCCAAAGTATCTTGCAAGATCTTGAACTTATTAATAGCTAATTCCAAACCTTTGCGTACATTTTTGTCAGTCACTGGTGACTCACCTTCTAAATTGAAAAAGAGTGCCGTATATTGAGGTACTTGCAAAGTATGCAAATCCACATGTTGCGTAGGAATTTTATCGCGGTACAAAGCAGGTACAAAACTTAATCCCAAAATCTTTTTAGTACGCAAAGCTTCTAAAGCGCCGCCCGCGCCTTCATAGTCACTGTAAAATTGAAAAGCGATTTCTTTAATATAGGTAGTGTTACCATAATATCCTGGATATCGCTCCAATTCATACCGAGAAATAAAACCATTGCTTTCCTTGATAATTCGTTTGAACTCATATGGCCCACTACCAACTGGTTTAACATTAGTTTCTGCTAAACGAATTTGGTCGCGAGGTACTGAACCCCAAACATGTTCAGGAAGAATTCCCAATGTTAAGGCTGTTAAAAACGCAGGGTATGGTTCACTAAGTGTAAACTCAACTGTTTTTTCATCCAAAGCTTTGACCTGTTGTACACCTGCAAAACTTGGTGCCAATGGACTGGCTACAGTTTTGTCTTTTAAGAGTTCAAAAGTAAAAGCCACATCACTTGCAGTAACAGATTCACCATCATGCCACGTAGCTGATTTTAATTTGAAGGTATATACTTTTTGATCTTGACTAACTGTACTTGATTCAGCTAAATCAGGAATAGCTTGGCCGTTAGTATCAAACCGCATCAGTCCGCTGTAAGTCAGCCGTACTAATCCCATGTCTACTTCATTTTGAGAAGCAAAAATCGGATTAATCAAGCGTGGACTACCCACAACACCTTCTACATATTCCCCTCCAATAGCTGGTTCTATATGGCGAAAAGTAAATAAATACCCTCCAGCCAAAGCCACTAATGAAAAGATGAAAATTGTTCTAGCAATTAAAAAAGCAATTTTTTCTGAACGTGGTAAAACTCGAGCCATGTACCGAAATTGTCTAAAATTTGGTGCGCGGCGTCCCAGAGCTCTTTGCATGAGCAAAAAATCATCACGCGTGTCTACCAAGCGCGGTGTATGGGAAAAAATCTTTCTTGTCCATCCAGACAATCTGTCCCGGATGGTTTGCCAGGAAATCATGGGAAAAGAGATAATGATTAAATTATCCCGTGCTGCTGCTAGGAAGATTCTTAGGCCAAAACGGCTGCCAAAGAAACAATCAGGAAAAGCGCGGCAATAACAATAGTAGCATTAAACAAAAGCTTGTCTACGCCACGACGGGTTGTATATACAGTGCTGGCACCACCAAAAGTAGCACCTAAACCAGATCCTTTTTGCTGCAAAAGCACAACAACAATCATGAGGACTGAAAGGATAATTTGCAGAACAGAAAACACGGTTTTCATAGGTCTTTTTAGTACAGGAAGTGATATATCTATACCGCTCATCCTACTATAAAGAGCTATGAGTGTCAACCCCGTAGGAATTTTGGCCTAAATGTGCTACAATTTTATTAGTATGGTCCCTACTTCTTTGCCACCTGTTCCACCTCGCAAACACCACCCATTTTTAGTGGGTTTTGGAGTTTTATTTACTCTTTTTTTAGTGGGTTTTGGTGTGCTAATGGCCCAATATTTGTGGCAACTTAAATATGGCACTTTGGAAGAAAATGTGGCTACTTATGCCAAGTTTAATTCTGGAAAGTTTTCCAAAGGTAGTGGCAGTAAAGAAGCTCCCAAAGCCCCACCGACTGGTTGGGAGACTTTAACAAGGGAAACAGATCCAAGACTTGGCCCAGCCAAAAGTCCTATTACGGTAGTAGCTTTTATTGATTTTGAATGTCCTTTTTCTCAAGACAATTATCAGGTATTTAGTGATGTCTTGGAAACCTACGGTGGTGGTGTAAATGTAGTGTTTAAATCTTTACCATTGGCCAGCCTTCACCCAAATGCTGTAACAGCCGCTGAAGCTGCCGCCTGTGCCAATGCTCAAGGAAAATTTTGGCCATTTTATCACCATGTTTTTAATACTAAAAAATTAAGTGCTGTTGATTTGGACGCGGCCGGACAAGAAGTGGGTTTAGACATGAATGCTTTTACTACTTGCCGCAATACTCACCAATTCTTTTCCGCCATTGAACAAGATGTTAAAGACGCAAGCAGTCTTGGTGTACGCGGCACGCCAACCTATTTTGTAAATAACGAAGTATTTGAAGGAAGTACAGACAGAGCCACTTGGGACGCGGCCATTTTACGTAATTTGAAATCATAATTTTTACATATGCGACGCCTTTGTTTAACTCTGGCCAGTCTCGCGATACTATTTTTTACTTTCTCACCACTCATTGCGCATGGCCAATTTGATTCACGGTGTTTTACAGAAACACAGTGTAAAAACCAACAGGGTTTTGCTCCTGACGAAGGTGATTTCAAAGAATTTTTTTATGATGGTAAAGACGCGCAAGCATCTTGCGGTGTAGCCGCGAATGAAGGAAAAAATGCGGTAGGAGAAAGAATGGGGTTTTGTTTAGCTTCAGGTGAAGCAACTACTAAAATTAGTTTTGGTGGTAAAAGAAATTTTACTGATATTGGGGATTTCATTAAGTACGCGTATGAATATGGCATGTGGATTGCAGGCATCTTAGCAGTGTCGGTGATTATTGCGGCTGGTTTTGGATGGGTAATGTCTGGTGGTAATGCTGATTCAATTAGTAGTGCCAAAAAGAAAATTGCTGGTTCACTCACTGGACTTATTTTACTTTCATTATCATACGTAATTTTAAATACTATTAATCCATACTTAGTAGAATTACGTTTACCAAAAACCTGGATGATTAATACGGCAGTAATTGCTCCGCCATTTTGTGCTGAACTTGAAGACGGAAAATTAGCGTATTTAGGGCCAGATAAAGCCGCGATATCCGATGAAGAGAAAAAAATCATACTTAGTCAAGCAGAAAGTTTAGGTTATTCAATTAGCTCAAAAGCAGGCGCTCCGAAAACTCTAACTGCCGCCGACTTAAAAGCCATGGAAATAATTAATGCCAGTACTACTTTAAGTTTTACTGAAAAAATAGTAATTATCAATGAGATAAAGAAAAAGGCAACCGAAAGCACAACGAATGAAAAAAACTCTCCTTTATGCGGCCATCGTTATTTAGTAGAAGGAACATTAGGTCAAAGTTGTTTGGGAGATATTTGTGGTGCCAGTTCAGTATGTCTACCATTTACTGAACCTCCAGATAAAACTCAAGCTGTTTCTCAAGGTGAATTCACCATGGGCGCTGATGAATTACAAAGACAATCCGCATGTTGGTCTGGAGACATTGTTATTTATTACAAAGCGGATAATCTTTTACAAACTATTATTACCAAAGGCAGCGATAACTTGGTAGGTAAATTAGAAGAAGATGATGATGATCACTGGTTTCAAGACAGTGCCAGCACTTCAGCGTTAGACAATGAAATTTGGTTATATAGTGCGTGTAAATTTACACCAAACAGTACTAATATAGGTGCGGAAGGATTATTAAAAACTTTTGGCGAGCGTGTAATTGTAACTGATGAAAGTAATGAAAGCTACATTGAAAGCACTCCAATTATTTTAATTATTAATAGACCAGGCAATTTACGAGAATACGTAGTTCGATACAAAATTTCAGCCGAAGATATTGGCGCACTTAAAACTAGATGTCGATTAACTGGAGGCGCCACAAATCAAGCCTCAGGTGAATTAGTCGGAATTGTGATTAAAAACCAACTAAATGGTAATTGGGAAAATAATGATTCTCTAATTTATACATATAAAGACGCAGACGGTAAGGGTAGTGCTGGAATTTGGCAAAGCCAAAATTATGAAGATTCAAACTTTGATATTGATTACTTTTCTCCCAAAGGCTACATCCCGCTTGGGGATATTGACGGAAGCAAGGGAAAAGGGTTATATTTAGACTTCAATTTACCGCCTGAGGTGTTTGCCCAGATTGGGGCAGCGAGACTTGACTCCTTTGGCAACTAACCTTACCGCCTGCCTAAACTATGTCTGACTTCATCAAAATCTCTGGTGCTCGCGTTCACAACCTTAAAAACGTTTCTCTAGAAATCCCAAAAAACAAATTAGTGGTCATTACAGGACTTTCCGGCTCAGGAAAGTCCTCTTTGGCTTTTGATACTATTTATGCCGAAGGACAGCGTCGGTATGCTGAGAGTCTCAATGCCTATGCCCGGCAATTTATGGACATGGCTGATAAACCAGATGTGGATGAAATTACTGGCTTGTCCCCTACCATTGCCATTGAGCAACGCAATTATACTGCCAATCCCCGCTCTACTGTGGGTACGGCCACAGAAATTTACGATTATATTCGGTTATTATTTGCGCGTTGTGGTGTACAGCATTGTCCAACCTGCAAAACTCCGGTCACTACTTTTTCCCCTGGAATTATTGTGGAAAAAATTCGTGAATTGGCCCGAAAACAAGAAGTAATTTTGGCAGCCCCTCTTTTGCAACAAGAAACCGTGGTTTTAAAAAATCTCAAAAGCCGATTGGAACGTGCAGATGTGGAAAAAGTTTTGATTAATGGCACACCCATGACTTTGGCCGCGCTTGCTAAATTCAATTTTAATGCCACGGAAAAATACGATGTTTCCGTGATTGTGGCCACTATTAAACCCGGTGTAAAAACACAATTGGCTGCTAGCGTAACCAAAGCCCTGGATTTAGGCAATGGTCATTGCGTAGTAATTGATGAAGCTGGTGAAGAAGTAACTTTTTCTGAACGCCCCGTCTGTAGTACTTGTGGTCGAAATTTTTCACCAATTGAACCACGCTCATTTAGTTTTAATAGTCCATATGGTGCCTGCCCTCGCTGTACTGGTTTAGGAATTACTTTAGAAGTTGAACCAAACCTAGTTATTCCTAATCCCCGTTTAACTCTGGCAGAAGGCGCAATTCAACCCTGGACTCGTTTGGTTGGAAGCCAACAAACTAATTTAGCACTTTTGGAACAGGTTTCTCTCAAACATAATTTTTCCATGGATGTACCAGTAGAATCTTTACCACAACCAGTCATGGATAAACTTTGGTTTGGAACTGACGGCCAATTATACCAAGTAGGCAAAGAAGAATTGCGCTATGAAGGTATTATTCCTGGATTAACCCAACGCTATTTGGAAACCAAATCTGATTTTTTAAAAAAAGAAATTGAACAATACATGCGTGAACGCGAATGTTCTGTATGTCATGGTCAACGTTTAAAAGAAGATAATTTATATATTAAGGTAGCAGATCAAAGCGTAGCCGATGTGGTTGATTTAAGTATTGATGAAGCATCTGTATATTTTAAATCTCTTACCAAAAATCCTGCCTACCAAATTCCAGTTGTTGTGCCTTTAGTAAAAGAAATTACTAAACGCGTAGAACATCTTACTGATGTAGGTCTTCCATATTTAAGTTTGAATCGTTCACTGGCTACCGTATCTGGTGGTGAAGCACAACGCATTCGTCTTTCCACCCAATTATCCGCTGGTTTATCTGGCCTTATTTATATTCTTGATGAGCCTTCCATTGGTTTACATCCAAAAGATAACGATCAATTAGTGCAGACTTTGCAAACTTTGCGTGATGCTGGCAATACAGTAATTGTGGTAGAACATGACAAAGCCATTATGAAAGCGGCTGACCACATTATTGATGTGGGTCCTGGTGCTGGTGAATATGGTGGTGAAATTATTGCGGCTGGTACCGCAGCGCAAATTAGTAAAAATAAAAATTCTTTAACTGGTAAATATTTAGCCGGTACGGAAAATGTAAATAATGGTCGTACCAAACCACGCACAGGCAATGGTTTGTCTATTGTGGTCAAAGGCGCAACGGCGCATAACCTCAAAAACATTGATGTTTCTATTCCACTTGGAACTTTTACCTGTTTTACTGGTGTATCAGGTTCTGGAAAATCTAGTTTGGTCATTGATATTCTTAGTCGCGCTCTTGGCAATCATTTTTATCATGCACATGCTGTACCTGGCGCGCACAAAAGCATTACTGGTTTGGATAATATTGATAAAGTAATTACTATTGATCAAACTCCAATTGGTCGCACTCCCCGCTCTAATCCTGCCACCTACACTGGTTTATTTACCGTGATTCGTGATTTATACGCTGAGTTACCAGAAGCGCGTTTACGCGGAATGAATGCAGGTACTTTTAGTTTTAATGTTAAGGATGGTGGACGTTGTGAAGCTTGCGGCGGTGAAGGTTACACTACTATTCCAATGCACTTTTTGAATGATGTATTTATTGAATGTAGTGAATGTCATGGCACACGATACACCAAAGAAGTTTTGGAAATTCATTACCGAGATAAACACATTGCTGAGGTGCTTGATATGACTGTGGAAGAAGCCTTTGCTTTTTTCCAACACATTCCGGCCATTCGTGAAAAACTGCAAATCCTCCGTACTGTCGGGCTAGGCTATGTGCGTTTACGCCAACCCGCTACTACATTGTCTGGTGGTGAAGCACAACGTATTAAATTGGCCACAGAACTTTCTCGCCGCTCAACAGGAAAAACTTTATATATATTGGATGAACCAAGTACTGGTTTACATTTTGAAGATATTCAAAAATTACTTTCTGTTCTTAACCAATTAGTAGACAAAGGTAATACTGTACTTGTAATTGAACATAATACTGATATTATTGGTGCGGCTGATTGGATTGTTGATCTTGGTCCAGATGGCGGCAAGCGTGGTGGTGAAGTGGTGGCTGCTGGTACGCCAGCCACAGTGATGGCCGCGAAGAAAAGTTGGACTGGGAAATATTTGATAGAGAATAAAAAATAAAATAAAAAAATCCTCTGTTAAAGAGGATTTTTTTATTAACTAAGCAATTTCCACTAACCACCAAATATGATAGGCAATGGGAATTGGCACGCGACTGGCAGAGGTCACACGCCAATGAGAGGAAAGAACGAGGTGGGATCTTATCACGACTTGCTTTCGAGCGCCGCGTTCTCCGTCTGCCAACGGGAACGCCGAGCCGGCATGAGATGACCAAGACAAAACTCGGCTATGTGGACCTCCGCAATGGTTAGGCGGAGATAGCGACTTTTCTTGGGCTGGTCCAGGTCATTCCAGAACCACATACCAAGACCACGGCGCTGAGCACCGTGATGTACAGCATGATGGTGGGAAACGAACGGTCCATTGATGTGGGTCCAGAGATGCCAGAGGTCGTAACCCCCGAACATCAGACAGGAGCCGACCATGTATGCGCCGGAGACCAGCAGAGCGTACCCGAAAGCCGTGGTCAGATCTGCGAACAGACTGACTGCGATTCCGGTGGTCAGCATCATTCGAATCGTCCGATACCCGATCAAAAGGCGCATCGGGGTCCACCGGCTATGACGACAGAGATTCTGCCACACGAACCGAAGGTCCCTCTGCATCCTCCCGATCCTGATATACTCTAGGAGCCCAGGCCTAGTCGGCCCCAACTCCACCGTGTGAGGGATGTCCCGGTGGTGCTGGAGATGTGGGTATCCGTACAGACCGATGGTGATCGGCCTTTTCTCCTTCCTCAGACCTCCGATATGAACGAAGGCATGGACGTGAGTGATGGTAAATCCCATGGACAGAGCGCCCATGAGGAGAGCTGTGAACGCGATCAGGTATTCCAATACCTTCTCCAAACTGAGGGGTCGCGGCCATGACTATACAATACTACCATTTAGTCACACCTTTTTACCCACCAAAGGCATAAAGCTATAACCAAACGTAATTCAAATAAACAGAATAATGTATTATAAAATCGCTTTTTTGTCAACCCTCTATTGGGGGATAGGATTACAAATTAAAAAACCTCTCCAAATTAGAGAGGTTTTTGTTTATTGTAAGAGAAATTACTCAGCTTTCTTTTCGGCAACTGGTTTTACTTCTTTAAGACGTTTTTTATGAGTGCGGAGGTAATAAGGACGAGCTTGGCGAACCTTCATTTGGCGAACCAATTCGATTTTATCTACTACTGGGGAATGGATTGGGTAGATTTTTTCTACACCCACACCTTCGGAAACTTTGCGCACAGTAACGGTTGCACCTTGTTCACCGCCGTGCTTTTGGGCGATTACCATACCTTCAAAGATCTGGATACGTTCCTTTTCTTCACCTTTGGCATTCAATTCTTTAATTTTTTGATGAACTTTAACGATCATCCCTGGCTTTAAGTCCAAACGAATATCTTCTGACATAGTGAAATAATTAGCGAGAGGTTGGATTTTACCCTATTTGGGACCAACGTCGAAGTAATAAACTGGGGCTATTTTAGCCGATGCCATAACTTTTGTCAATGGGCGGAGGGCTTCATTTTCTAGGGCCGGTAAAATTTATCAGACCTAGGGAATGGCGATTGTAGAATCGCCTCCCTCCTTTGTACTCATTTCGCAGAGCACACTCGCGTTGCCAGGACTGCCTGGCGTGGGCGGCCGAATAGCCAACCCCAACACCTCGATATTCGCTCGTTGCAGCCGGGTGTACGGCGGGCCAAACGTCTCGCGACGGCAGGCTTATCCCTCTTCGACGAGGTTTTCTGGTGGACCGATCTCGGCGTACTTGGACCAGAAGTCCGAGGCTTCAAGCAAGTTCTGCGTATCCCGTGAGCCCCCAATGCCACCAAACAGACTGTTTACCAACAGCTGCTGGGTGGAACTAGGGATCTCTCCCTGGACAGGACTACCGTAAAAACTGCTTACGATAAACTCCCCAGTCGGCGTTGCAGGACTATCACGATCCGGCTTTGAGTGTTTTGCCCGCAGACACATTCTCAGCCAATCAGCTTTTGGGGGTACGACCCCTTCAAACCAACGGACCGGAAGAATAAACGGGTCACGGCTAATGACGGTCCTGAATGTCGCCAGTCCCGATCGCAGATACGATCGGTTTTCATTTGTGACCAACATTACACGCGCAGGCGTAGGCGTTGGATTACGAACGAATTTGATTGGCAAGCAGCCCCTGAAAATTGACTCTCCAAGCATGAGATCAGCCACCATTCCATGGAAGTCCTCGAAACTACAGCCTTCGGGAAGCACTAGGCTCCCATTAACAACCGCAGTCTTGATGACATCCAGGTCTGGCGGAAAAATCATGGTTTATTATCCTTATCCAAACCACTTATTCTAGCCTAAAGGCCTTTTGTTCATCGCCCTGAACCACGAACTAGTCCAAGACTTCACAAAACCGGGACTATACCCGGCGTTTTGGTTTGAATATAACCACAAGATTGGTATGCGCTACGTGGCACACCACAACGAGGAGACCAAAAGTGTCCTTATTTACCCTAATTTAAGGGCACATAGCGAAACTTTTAGAACGGCTTAGCATAGCAGAAAATAACAAAAAAGTCAAGGTAATACCCTGACTGGATTATTTAAAAAATTTATTTAACCATGGACAACAATTTCTTAACTTCGGCAATGGTTTCAGCCAAACGCCCTTCATGATTTGTCACAATTGCGTCAAACTCACTAGCTTTGGCAATTTCCACTTCAGCGTAACCAAGCCGACGGCTAATCTCTTCTTCATTACTATTTGGTCGGCGAGCCAAACGAGTGCGGAGAACTTCAAGACTTTCAGGCTTAAGAAAGATCCGAATTTGGTGATATGGGTAGACCCGAAGACTTTCTGAACCCTGAACATCAATTGGTGCTAACACATATTGGTATGTGGAAAGCTGAAGCTCAACTTCACGGCGGTCAATACCATAATAATTACCTGCATACTGAATGTGTTCGGCAAAATCACCTTGAACAATCTTGTATACAAATTCAGAACGAGTCAAAAAATGATAATCAACACCATCAATTTCCCCAGGACGAGGTGAACGTGTAGTACTAGTAACCAAACGCACTGAATTTGGTAATTGTTTAACCAACTCATTGACCACGGTCGTCTTGCCTCCACCAGACGGAGAAACAATTGACACTAACAACCCCTGACTCATACCAAAGGCTTAAGATTTTCCAAAGTTTTTTTCAATTCAGGAGGAAGTGGTGATTCAAATTCTACACGCTCCCCTTTTAGATCAAGGAAAGCAAGGTGATAGGAGTGTAAAAACACGCGACCTAAATTTTCATCAAGATCACGTTTAAGTTTTTTATTAAAGTATAATGGGTCTCCAACCAAAGGATGATTATAGGCAAACATGTGCACGCGAATTTGGTGCGTGCGGCCAGTATGAAGTTTTACGTCTATTAATGTATAGTTAATATACTCTGTCATTACTGAAAATTCAGTGAGTGCAGCGCGGCCATCTTGAATGCTCGCTACATTGCGCAAAGTGACTTCTTCAATCTTTGGACGAGCCACCATGCGACCGTCTTTACCACGCGCAATAATAAAGTTTAAAAAACCATTTGGTACTGGTAATTTACCATGTACGAGTGCGTAATAATTTTTTTCTACGGTACGAGCTTGAAATTGTTCTTTGAGATGATTAAAACTGGCTTGCGTTTTGGCAATCACCATGAGACCAGAGGTGTCTTTGTCCAAGCGATGTACCAAACCAGGGCGACTTGGCGCTTCACCAACACCTACAATTTCTGGATAATTTTGCACCAGCCACCCAGCCAACGTGTCGGTTTCTTCTACGCCCATTTCTTCGGCCACGCGGGGTTCTGGGTGGACAATTAAACCTGGAGGTTTATTGATTACCAAATAATCTGGAGTTTCAGCAATAATCTTAATTTCCGCGAACAAATTAGTTTTCTTTACTTTTTTAGCTTTTACTTCAGCTTTGGTGGCTTCTTCAGCAATAACAATTTCATCTCCTTCACCAATTTGGTCACCATTCTTTTTTGGTAATTTTCCATTCACAAAAACCCGACCAGCTTTGATCAGTTTTTGGGTTTGGGAACGATTAATTCCCAATTGCAGCGGGAGCCAAACGTCAAGACGTTCTGGCGTAGCGTCAGTATATTTGAAGTTTTGTGACATATTAATGCCACTATAGCGCATTTCCCTTGAAAAATCAAGGGGGGTATGGTAAATTTAGCGTCGCAATGGGCCAGTAGCTCAGTCGGTGAGAGCACAGCGCTTATAACGCTGGGGTCGGTGGTTCGAGTCCACCCTGGCCTACGTAATCAAATTTAAGCCCCCGTCGTCTAATGGATATGACACTGGCCTCCGAAGCCGGAAATCCAGGTTCGACTCCTGGCGGGAGCACTAGAAAGTTAATGAAAACGATAATTAACTAATCATTCTATTATGAGCGCAGAAAATCCGTTTAATGGCCCACCACAAGAAATTCAAAAGCCAGACCAGCTCGCAATCGAAGCAAACCCTAAAACACGAGAGGCCACAAAAGAGGAAGAAGAACGGAATGAATTATTTATAAAAACTCATCCGGAGGCTTTTGACATCCCAGAAACTAAGTTGGAATGTGAACCAGAAATTGCGAAATTCAAAGAAATGATCGCTTCATTTGAAGCAAAACATTCTCTTGAAGAATTACATGCGATTACTGACCTTACTCCAGAAGAGGCTCCAAAACATCCTTTACGAGAACCAGCTAGAGTCGCAATTATTCCTATTGATGCCCAATTGAAAAAAATAAAAGAAGAAACAAATATTACACCTGAACAATACGAAGAAATGAGAGCAGAATATAAACGTCTCACAAGAGCCATTGGAATGATTAACAAGGGTAAAGTTGATCATACTCGGTAATGTATTTTGTATGAATCCGATTACTATTCAAGCGTTAGTAAATGCCCCAATCGAAAAAGTGTGGCAATTTTGGAATGAGCCACAACATATTATGAATTGGGCGTTTGCTTCAGAAGATTGGGAAACGCCTGCAGCACAAAATGATTTACAAGTTGGTGGAAAATTTGTGACCACCATGGCCGCCAAAGATAAAAGTGCGAGTTTTGATTTTAATGGTGTGTATACAAATATTATTGAACATGAATTGATTGAATATACTATTGAAGGTGGTCGCAAAGTATCAATTACATTTAAAACAACGCCAGAAGGCGTACAAGTAACTGAAACATTTGACCCAGAAAATGAAAATTCAGAAGAAATGCAACGCGCAGGCTGGCAAGCAATCTTAAATAATTTTAAAAAGTACGTTGAGGCTAATTAAATCAAGGTTAAAACTATACAAAACTTCTGTACGTGCAGAAGTTTTTTTGTTAACAAATATTTTTTATTTAAAAATTTACAAAAAATAAATTAATTAAAAATAATTTTACAAAAAGTTATACACAGTTTTTACATTTTACTATTCCAAATTTGTACAAAACAACATATACTAATCTCAGCAAGGTCGAAACTGAAATTTCATTTAGAAATTTCTGCCGGGAAACTTTTACAACAATGCTTGTCTTGTAAAAATAATTCTCAATACGCGTTTTACAACTTTTGGTGTGTACCATGGTCATATCAAACCCTGATATGCGCGTAAACTTTTTAACTGGAGGTGAACATTATGCCAGCAAAAAAACGCAAGGTTGTTGCTAAACGCAAACCTGCTGCTCCTAAGAAACGCAAGGCTGCTCCTAAGAAACGCAAACCTGCCGCTCCTAAGAAACGCAAGGTTGTTGCTAAACGCAAACCTGCTAAACGCCGGAAAGCTGCTAAGAAATAGTTCTTAGTACACAAAAAAACCTGACTTCGGTCAGGTTTTTTGTTTTAAAACTTTTACGGTACCAAAGATACCGTCATATCCTGGTTCTATAAAAATATTTCCCGTGCGCACACGATTGAGTGCATCAGCGATTTCGGGTGTTGACGACGCCGCAACAGCACTTAAATCTGCTTTACGCAAAATATAAAATTCATTTCCCAATTCTTTAATCAATTTATCATAAATAGCCACAACTTTTTTTGAAGCCACACCAACACCAACTGTGTCAGCAATAATTTCTGGAAGCGGGACCAATGATTCAAATGGCACTCGGTTTAATTTTTTCGCTTCATTTTCCGAACGGGAAGATAGGTCAGCCACACGACTCAGTACCCCAACCGTTATTAATTTTCCGCATTTAGGACATTTGCCACCATATTTTTTAGTTTCCGCAGGTAAACAAGAAAATTTACAATCTGCATGACCATCATAATGATATTTCCCCTCTTCTGGATAAAATTCAATTGTAGAAAGAAAACGTTTAGGGTTATTGGTAGTTAAAATATTTTTAATTTCTTGATACGAAATCGCAGCCTCATTTGGGAATGAAAAAATATTTGCTTCTCGACCAAGTTTTTGCGGACTATGCGCATCTGAATTAGAAATAAGTGCCAAATTATCCAATTCCCCCACCTGCCAATTCATAAGCGGGTCGCTAGAAAGACCAGTTTCCACAGCTTTAATATGTGGGGTCAATTCTTCAAACGCTTCTTGTAACGTATTATATCCACCTTTGGAACCAAAAATTCCAAACCAAGGTGTCCAAGCGTGCGCTGGAATTAGCATCATTTCTGGATCAGACTCCAAAGCAATTTCTAATAATTCTTTTGATCTTAAGCCAACAATGGGCCGACCATCAGCATTTAAATTACAGCCGTGGGCGCGTAATTTTTCATTAAATCGATCAACAGCCGCAAAATTTGGTGCAAAAACTAAATGGTGCACGCGCCTTATTTTATCTTTATGTTTTTTAATTGACGCAATTTCTGTACCAAGCAAAAACCGCGTTGGCGCAGTTTTATTTTTTAAAGTAAAAATTCCTTCACTTGATTCTTCTAATTCATTCTTAAGCATTTCTAGCCACTTTGGGTGGGTAAAATCTCCAGTTGCCAAAATATCAATGCCGCGCGTCACAGCAGTAGCTCCCAAAACTTCTGGAACTAAATTTTTAGAACATGCACGTGAATATCGTGAATGAATATGTAAATCAAGAATAGCTTCCATATTATTCAGGAATGATAAAAATATTTTTATCACCCACGCGAATGCGCGCCTCTTTGGAGGCTGGAACATTTACCTCTACTGCTTCAGCCGATACAATAGCGTCTTTACCATCATATAAACCCACCAAAATCGTATGCTTTCCTGGAAGCAGAGAAACTGAGCCTTTTCCTGCATGCATTTGCACTTCAGCATCATTTACAGCTACACGCACACCATAATTACTAGCATTTTCTAGGTCCAATTTATAAGTAACATTATGTAATGCAACTTTTTTTTGCACAAAACTCTTTAAATTACTGGTAACTTTTTCATATCGCCATTTAGAAAAAGAACCTTTAACGGCAGATTGTCCAGCATTACTCTTAGTAGTACTCTTACCGTTTATTTCTAGAGTAACTTGGTCACCACCGCGGTTATATGCTTTAATTTTTGCAACTTCAATTCCAGTAAACGCATACCACTTCAAATTTGAATACAGACTGTCCATTTCTTTTTTAGTAACATTAAAATTCACACGGACGCGCATACTATCACTCCACTCTTGGTATGTGGCCGTACCTGTTTGCAAATAAAAACTAGAGCCAGCAGGATATATTCCTTGGCTATACTCATACGAAATAGACATTGGTGACGCGGCTTTAGCCTCAGTAATCAAAATGATACTAAGCGCAAAAGCCAAGACCAGACTGCTTATTCTGGCAAATCGAAAATTCATAGATAGGTATTATACACCAATTTCACGAAGCCCGGGGCCAGTATATTCAATTTCATCTTCAGATAAACGACGCATGCCAGCATCAGCCTGCATTTCTTCGGCAGCTTGCGCAACTAAGCCTGGAGTGCGAGCAATAATGAAAATTCCCGCTAAAACATGTGGCTTAAAACCCATATCAAGAAGAATGGCAGCCATTGAACCGTCAACATTAATTGGTAAAGGTTTGCTTGCGGTTTTATTTAATTCAATTTCCACTTCTTCGGCAAACTTAGAATATTGTCCATAAAATCCAGTCTCTTTGGCCATTGCAAACAAGGTTTCGCTCCGATGGTCTTTGGTTAAAACCGCATGACCAAAACCGGGTAAACGAATTTTTTTAGATTTTAAGTGTGCTAAAAGAGTTGGCAATTCTAATGTGCCTACATTATCCATAAAAAATTGCGCAGCTGTGGTGGCTGGAGCACCGTGACGCTCACCGATCGTTGCCAAACCCGCAATTACGGCTGCAGCCATGGAAACTTTCCCAGACGCCGCAATGCGCACAGCTTGGCCAGAAATAGTACCTGGTCCATGATCAATCGCAATAGTAAGAATAGCAGCAAACATTTTAGATTCTATAGATGTTGGCAATTCTCCGCGCAAAAGAAGCCAAATCGTATCACTAAAACTGGTTTTCTGCGCCAAATCAATTAACTTATATCCGCAAATTAATTCTTGACCATTATTTACATGTGTAATTGCAGTTTGAAATTTCATATTATTTTACAGTTGGCAAAAAAGTTGTGTCCATCCAATATTCTTTTGGTTTTGCCATATTAACCATCACCATAACTTCTTTGCCAATTGGCGCAAATTCAGTGGGATCAAACCAAATATTATCACTATAAAAACTAGTAACCCCTGAAACATTTTCATTGCTTTCAGCGGCAATTTTCCAAGGATT
>CAYYQC010000012.1:0-24220 GCA_964473715.1 uncultured Gammaproteobacteria bacterium | reverse complement strand
TCCTTACCATGGACGCGCTCTACCAACTGAGCTACAGCAGCATAAAATTGTGCGCGCCGAGGGATTCGAACCCCCGACCCTCTCGGTGTAAACGAGATGCTCTAACCAACTGAGCTAGGCGCGCTTTAAAAGCAAAGTGGAAGTATTATAGGAAATTCCTGAGAATAAGTCAACAGGGCTTGTTCCAAGAGCGGTGAGGCCTATTAGCCGCCCATTTCCTCAGAAAAATCAGTCCCGTAGTAGTGATTGAACTGAGCCATAGTTTGGGCCAAAACTTTGGCCGCTTCGCGGTGTATTGGCTTGCCAATGTCTTGAAACTTCACGATTGAAGCATTGTGTCGACCAGATTCTAGGCTTTGTTTGGTAAGAAGCAAACGCCCAGCCATATCTAATACAATATCAAAAAATCCAATCTGCACATCTCCATGTCGATCCACTGGCACGTCGGTCCGATCTTTACCAAAAGACAAAATCTCACCCGTCAAACGATCAAACTGAAAACTAGCTCTAAGCAAATTCATATTCCCAGTTTTACCCGGAATAATAAAAAACTTATATTCACTAACATGCGCTTTATACCCACGCGTGGAATTATTAGTAAGTAATTCTAAATTATGCGCAATTATTTTTTCTACCTGTTCATGCACCTCAGATGCTTGTTCAGTGGAAAATTTAGGTTGAAATTTGCGCTCTTTGAGATTTTTTTTAAATTTTTTTAAAGAAATATATTCATCTACCGTAATTATGCGATGTTCAATTTCATTATCATGATTTACAAAAGAAACGGAAATTTCTTCAGTTTCATCATTGAAATATTCTACATTGGCTAAACCATAATCACCGCTTCCAGAATAATCAACCACAATTTGTCCGCGCGTACCAGCCAAGGTCAACAATTCAGTATGTAGCGGTGGAACACCTTTTACTTCAATATCACCGTAACCTGAAATTGGAAATTCTGGATTCATATTTTATTTATTTTAGTAATTTTAGTATAAGAAAAATTATTGTACTTGGCAATGCAGGCAAAAATGTGTACCACGTCCAGCCAAACTAATTCTCTTAATCGGAGCCTGACAACGCTCACATGGTTTGCCAGTCTGATGATACACTTTAAGAAATTTTAAAAATCCACCCTTTTTTCCATGACCATCTACAAAATGATTAAAAGTAGTACCGCGATATTTTACACCTTTTTCAATCACTTCATGGCACGCTTTAAATAATGCCTTGAGTTCAGATTCAGCCAGATCTTTAACCTTGCGAGCAGGATGAATTTTGGCCTGCCATAACGCTTCATCTACATAAATATTACCCATTCCAGAAATAATATTTTGATTGAGTAAAACCGCTTTAATATTGGCTGTTCTTTTTCCTAATGCAGTTTTAAAATTTGGCCAAGTAAAATTAGCAGTTAGAGGCTCAATACCATATTTACTTTTAATTGTTTCTAATTCCGATGGTAAAGCAAATTTCCAATACCCAAATAACCTTAAATCATTAAAAAATAATTGTGCGCCATTTTCAAAAGTTACCGCCAAGCGAGTGTGTTTATTTGGTAAATTCTCCATAGGTTTAGAAAGAGAATGCCCACCAGCCAAAACTTTTTTATCTGGACCTTGCCAAATCATTTGTCCAGTCATCTTTAAATGTACAAGTAACACCTCAGAAGAAGTGTTAATTTCAAAAATCAACAATTTACCAATTCGCTTAATGGCTTTAATCGACTTACCGTGTAAACGTTTTTCCAATTCTTTTGCACTGAGCGGTTTAATTGTTTTTAAATTAAAAACCTCTAATTTTTTAATTGGTAAACCCACCATGACTTGAGACAAATCACGGCGTACGGTTTCTACTTCTGGCAGTTCAGGCATATTGTTTCACATCGGCGATAATTTCCGCTACATGTTCTTCTGGTTTTACGTTTTCATAGTGCTTAACAATATCCCCTTCTCTATTGATCAAAAAAGAATGACGTTTGTAACCCATGAATAATTTTCCAAACATCGATTTTTCTCCATACACACTATAGGCCTCTCCTACTTTATGATCAGTATCAGCCAGTAGTGGAAAATTCAAATCAAATTTCTTCACAAATTTTCCGTGTGAATCTACATCATCTCCACTTGCTCCAAGCACTACCACGTTAAGTTTTTTCAGTTCACTTAAATTATCGCGAAACGAACAGGCTTCAATTGTACAGCCAGGTGTGTCGTCTTTTGGGTAAAAATACAATAAAACAAATTGGCCCAAATACTGCGATAAAGTATGCGCGTCACCATTTTGATCTAGCAAATTAAATTCTGGGGCTTTCATAGTATTATATTAGATTAAAATTCCCGCGCTTGCGAGCGTTTTCGATACAAAAGATTTAAGCTCAGTGGTTCTGTACATTTCATATTCTGCCTCAAAAGCAGCATTAACTTTGGCACCCTGGTCTTTAATCTTTTTAATAACCTCAGGCTTTGTAATACCACTAAGTGTTACTAAGGTACTAATTCCATCTTCTCGATCCTTAGTCTCATCAACAAAATCATCAGCCAATTGCATTAAAAAACCTAGTTCCTTGTAACATTGTTTTTTAGCATCACTTAAATTAGGATTAATTTGCAAAGCAAACAACAAAGCTGAATTACCACCCTTCTCTTTAGTAATAAAGGCCAAACGCTCAGGGTCAATTTCACTCTGCCTCTGTTCTATAGATAATCTTTGTGCGTTTGCCACATCTATTAAAGCAGACTGCGCTGTTTCATTTAAATTCTCTTTTGCAATAATTAAGGCTTTATCGACAATAACGTCTCCGGTATTATTTCCACCAGTTAAAGCATTATCAATTTCATCAGCCTTTGTACCAGCTACTCGAATATCATACTTATCATAAGCAGCATCAAAAGCTTTCATGCCTGCACCAATTGCTCCAGCGGCCATAGTATCTTGCTTGGTCAAAATTCGGCCTTCCAAAGCAGCCACCACTTTCATAAGACCTAAACCATATTCCACACCTTCTTTTTGAGCCTGAAATTCTCCATATATCATTCCCTCTGGATTACCTCTCATAATAAAATAATTAATATACAAATAGAATAACAAAAAAGTAGCCTTATAGCTACTTTTTTCGTGGGCCGGGCAGGATTCGAACCTGCGAAGGCGCAAGGCCAACAGATTTACAGTCTGCTCCATTTGACCGCTCTGGAACCGACCCATCACCGTAACTATCCACAGAGGAAAGTTGGAGCCGCCTGTCGGATTTGAACCGACGACCCACAGTTTACAAAACTGTTGCTCTACCAGCTGAGCTAAGGCGGCATGTGTTTTCAAGACTCGGGATTATTCCATTTCCTTGATTCTTTCACGGAAAGTGGATAACTTATGATTTTCAGGGTTTACCAAGCGTAAACGTTGATACCCCTCTTCGGCCAGTTTTTTATCCCCCACAATTATACTCGCTGTAATGAAATTGTCAAGGTATTTTGGGTTTTGTGGATCCAGAGCCAAAGCCTCACGAATCGCGGTCAAAGCAGTCTCTGGTTGCTTCAGGCTGGCCAGAAGTTCATAGAGTTTAAAGTACCGAGTAGGCATGCCATCATTAATGAGCACAGCCTGTTCATAATATTCCACGGCTGCTTCTAAATTACCTTCACCTTCGGCAATTTCTGCTAAACGCACATAGGCCATTTCATTGCCCTTATCCAAATGAAGTGCAAATTTAAAAGTCTCACGTGCTTCAGTTAGATGTTTCTCCGCTAAATACACATTTCCAAGACCCATGTACGCGGCCACATTTTTACCATCCAAATTAATCACCGCAATGTATGCAGATTCAGCGGCTTCATAACCACCGCCAGTAAAGGCTGTATCCGCATCGCGTAAAAGCGCGCGGATTTGCGAAGCACGTTCCCCTGGCTCCATTTTTACCTGTTCAATTGGCAACCGTTGTTCATCAAGCAAAGTTCTTTCTAAATGATCTACTGAACCGCGAAATTTTTCTTGAATTGAATTCCACAAAGCAATAAACCACATTTTAGTTACCCCCATACCCTTGGTTTTCCGAGCTTCCATTTCTGCCACCCGACGACGTAAGATTTCATCTTTTTTAGAAGATTCTTTAACATCTGGTAATTTATGAACATCAAGTAAGGTCATTTTTGGCCAAGCACGTACAATAAACCAGGTCATGATTATGCCAGACAAAAGCGCGATAATACCAATGCCAATAAAATACCACATCATATTAAGCAGCTACTGCGTTTAAAAGATTTTGCATAACTTCAGTATGAATTGAAGAACTACCAGATAAGATGCCATCAATTTCTGGTATATCCATATACTCAGCAATTGTTTCAGGCTTCACTGAACCACCATATAAAATTGGAGTATCCACAAAACCAAAAGTGGCTAATTCAGTTTGAATAAAACCATGCACATCTTGAACATCGGCTGGCAAACAGGGCTGACCATTACCACTACCCGTAATAGCCCACACTGGCTCGTATGCAACCATAATGGGCGCAGTGGTATCAAGTGAGGCTAAGACCTGCAATTGTTTTTTAAGACGATACTGACGCTTACCCTCAGCCAAGTCTTCAGCTGTTTCACCCACGCACAAAATTGGAATAAGACCAGCGTGCACTGCGGCGGCGATTTTCTTTTCAATATCATGATCACTTTCACCAAAAATATGACGACGCTCAGAATGACCAATTAAAGTAAAATCTGCACCAGCTTCTTTATACATTTCCGCAGAAATCGCGCCCGTGTACGCGCCTTCTGACACCCAGGAAATATTTTGCGCAGACATTTTCCAATCAGTACTATCGAGAATTTTTTGTACATCTGAAAAAGAAAGCGCGGTTGGCGCGACAATTGCCTTGAGACCAACAGGAATCACTAAATCACAATAGGCAGTGGCCAATTCGGCACTATGCTTTGGTCCACTGTACATTTTCCAGTTTGCAACAAAGTACCGCATATAATAATTAAAATTTAATGGAGTCAGCAGTCACATCACCAATAATAGCGACGCGCATCTGCTCTGATTTAAATATTTTCTTGGCCAAGTCTTGAACCTGTTTGGCTGTGACTGATTCAATTTCTTTTAAACGTTCTTCTGGCGAGAGAATTTTTTCTTGAAATAATGCATTTTTTGCATACCATTCAGCCTGATTGCTGGAATCTTCCAAAGATAAGGTAATTCGGCCGCGATAATGTGTTTTGGCATCGGCCAGTTCACGCGCAGTCACGCCTTTTTGCACTAATTTTTTAATTTCATCTTGAATACAAACAATCGCTTTATTGATATTTTTTGGTTCAAGTCCTGCTTGCACATAGGCATATCCAATATCTCGGTAAGCTGAAGCCCCACTGCGCACCACATATGCCAAGCCTTTGCGTTCACGAACTTGAATGAATAACCGAGAACTCATTGAGCCTCCTAAAATCGTATTAAGTACGCGGAGGACGGTATTTTCTTTAGCTCCATGTTTGAATCCAGGCCAACCAAGCATCATTTGCACTTGGTCAGTTTTTTTATGCTCTACCACAATGCGGTCAGATTTTTTTGTACTACCAAAAATGGCTGGTTTATAATGTGCAGGTACTTTTACTTTAGAGGCATGTACGCCAAAATATTCTTCAATGTATTTTTTTAATTCAGGAGTAATGGCACCAGCAAAAACTACAATCATGGCACTTGGGTCATAATAACGGTCGCGGAATTCCAAAACTTCTTTGCGTTTGTATGATTGTACCAATTCACCCGTACCACCAATATCCCAGCCAAGTGGAGAACCTTTGAACATAAGCTGTTCAAAAATAGAATCAATATTCATCATTGGATTATCGCGATACATTTTGAGTTCTTCGCACACCACGCCTTTTTCCCGTTCCATTTCTTTTGGGTCAAAAAGTGAGTTGTATAACATGTCTGCTAAAATGTCGACAATAATTTTAGAATTGGTAGCATCAGCTTTAATATAATATCCAGTACATTCTTTGTCAGTAAACGCATTATATTCTGCACCCAAACGATCAATTTCACGAGTCAAAGTTAACGTATTTTTGCGCTTTGTTGTACCCTTGAACATGAGATGTTCAATATAATGCGAAACGCCATTTAGGTGGGCTGGTTCATAGCGAGAACCGACCGGAAACATAATTTGGCCCGTGACTGATTTGGTATCAGTGAGCGGAATTAAATAAACTTGCGCTTTATTTTTGAGAGTATAATGCTCAAACATATTAACTCAGTTTATTTTTTAAATACTCAACTAGTTCAGCAATGGCCACGCGTTCTTGCACCATGGTATCACGATCACGCACAGTCACTTTTTTATCTTCTAATGAATCAAAATCCATGGTCACGCAATATGGCGTACCAATTTCATCTTGGCGGCGATAGCGCTTACCAATACTTTGTGTTTCATCGTATTCAATATTCCAGTGCTTGCGCAAAGTATTAGCCAATTCTTGGGCAGGACCACTTAATTCTGGTTTTTTAGAAAGTGGTAAAACGGCCACTTTAATTGGTGCCAAGTGTTTAGGAAATTTCATCACAATTCGAAGTTCGCTTTCCCCTTCTTCACTCGTCGGCGCTTCTTCTACCGTGTACGCTTCCAAAAGGGTCACCAACAACATGCGATCAATACCAAACGTTGGTTCAATGACATGAGGCAAAAACTTTTCATTAGTCACCGGATCTGTGTATTGCAAATCTTCACCACTCACAGTTTGGTGGCGAGACAAATCAAAATCTGTGCGATACGCAATTCCATGCAATTCTTTGACCCCAAACGGAAATTTATATTCGATATCCATGGTTCGTTTACTATAGTGTGCACGCTCACCATCTTCAATTTCATGCCACACCAAATTATCCATGTTAATTTGCATCACATCCTGCCACCAACGTTTAATTTCACTCAACCAATTCTCAAAAATTGGTTCCCAATCTTTAGGGTTAATAAAATATTCTAATTCACCAATTTCAAATTCACGAGTACGGAAAATAAAATTTCCTGGCGTGATTTCATTGCGGAAATTTTTACCAATCTGGGCAATTCCAAATGGCAACCGACGGCGAGTAGTTTGTGCCACATTTTTAAAGTTCACAAACATTCCACCGGCAGTTTCAGGACGCAAATATGCCACGGAAGCATTGTCTTCAGTAGGACCAATAAATGTTTTGAACATTAAATTGAAATTCTGTGAAGGCGCAAATTGTCCGCCACAATTTGGACAAGGAATTTCTTCAATGGTTAGCGGTGCCTTTTCTTTATCATATCCAGGCTCAGCCGAACGCGCTTCCAAAAGATGATCAGTACGAAAACGGTGATGACACTTTTTACATTCTGCGAGCGGGTCACTAAAATTTTGTAAATGACCAGAGGCTTCCCAAACTTTTGGGTTCATAATAATGGCCGTATCCATTGGCACCATGTCTGCACGTTCTTGGACAAAAAATTTCCACCACTCTGCTTTGATGTTTTGTTTGAGCAAATGACCAAGTGGACCGTAGTCCCAAGAATTGGCCAATCCTCCGTAAATTTCTGAACCTGGGAATACAAACCCGCGACGCTTACAGAGTGATAAAATGTCGTCCATGGATTTAGCCATATTGATAAGTATACAAGGTAAAATTCAATAAAAAAAGACCTATGGTAGGTCTTGGGTCCGTCAACTGACGGAGGTTCCACCCAAGTTCCTCCGCCCTAGACGGACAAACCGCTAGTTTGGAGACACTTTGTGTAATTGTCTGCCAGCTCCCAGGGTGCCGCCCTGTTCATTGCCAGCTTCATTACTATAGTAAGATTAGCCAAAAATGTCAAATTAAAAATCCCCCGAAGGGGACTTTATTAGATGGTAGTGATTTCAGTTTCCTTCTCTTCACCCACGCCTTTTACTTTTTCATTATAGTCTTTGACCATTTTTTCCAAATCATCTTGAAGCTTAAATTTTTCATCTTCAGAAATCTGTTTATTTTTTTCCGCAGATTCAATTTGATCACGGACATCTTCACGCACTTTACGGAGAGAAATTTTGGCAGCTTCTAATTTTTGGTGTAAAACCTTAATCAGCTCTGCGCGACGTTCAGAAGTCAGGTCAGGCAAAGGCAAACGGATTAATTTACCATCATTAACAGGGTTAATTCCTAGTGATGAAGCGCGAATACCTGTTTCTACAGCCAAAAGTAATGATTTATCCCAAGGTTCAATATTTAAGGTTTTAGCATCAGCCACAGAAATAGAAGCTACCGATTTGAGTGGTTGACGAGTGCCGTAGGCCTCAATCGCAATATCTTCTACCAAAGCAGAAGTAGCGCGGCCAGTGCGAAGACCAGAAATATCATGGCGTAAAAATTCAATCGCAGCGTCAAATTGGGCTTTATTGGTTTGGACAATATTCATATGTGTTTATTAGCTTATGTTTTTTATTTAGCTGGCGGAATTGTAAAACCGAGATATATCCAGGAGTTATTTTCTGGATGGACCCGCATTGTAGCCGGCACTTGAGCGCTTGGCATTTTACGAGTTACCCAGGTTTTTCCTCCGTCTGTGGTTTTGTAAAAAGTGGAACGAGTACTAGCAGTGCTCGTGTAGTAAATCTCATTATCATTTTTTGGATTTACCCCAAAAGCATAAATTGGGCTTCCCCCAGGAGGAGTAATGAGATTAATGGCATCCCAATCCTCTCCCCCGTTTTTCGACACCAGGATACCAAATTTTGAGATCCAATACAACTGCCCACCTTTTTGAGGATGAACATAGAGCCTGCGGTATTGTGAAGAACCGGTAAATGGTTTTAATTTAGGACTAAGACTTACCCAGGTTTTTCCTGAGTCTTCTGAGCGTAAAAGACCACTACTTTTGGTGGCCACATAGGCCAAACCCTTTTTATTGCGGTCAAAAACAATTTTTTCAGTACCTTCACTAAAGGTATGAGCAATTTGCCAACTTTCACCATTATCTAAACTTTTTAACATTGTCCCACTATTGGAAAGTGCAAATAATTCGTATGGTGGCAAAGGATTAATGGCCAATGATTTAAAAAATCGAGAGGTAACACTTTCGCGATATACTTCTTTCCAAGTACGATTACAATCAGTTGTGCGCAAAATTTGGCGACCATTAGTAGCAAAAATTGTACAATTATCGCGTGGGTTAATTGCAATACTATAAACAAAACCAGTATTTAGTGGAGCCACACTTTGTGTCCACGTAGTTCCATCGTCATAGCTATACAACAAACCATTATCACGGGTAAGCCAATACATGGCCTTGGTATCATTTGGGTCTTCTACCAAACCATATACAGATACACCAGCCAAACTTTTCACACCAGCAGCCGTTGGCATGGTCACAATTGGCTTCCAAGTTTCCCCATTATCTTTGGAAAGATAAAAACCACCACCAGTTGTGGCAGTTTTTTTATTAGCCGAACCACTAAATGAAACACAGCTTGCACCCACCAATACTAATGCGGCCTGTACTAACAAAATTTTAGCTAGAAAATTTTTATTCATAAAAAAATCAAGGGAAACTGAAGCTAGTATACACAAAATAACCTAGGTTGCGCAACTTATTCTCCAAACTTTACAAGCATGGCTTCTAGAGTTAATTTTGGGTGCGCGTTTTGACGCAAAGCTTTGATTGTGGCGCGAATATGACCATGAATTTCTGCGAGTTCAGACCACGGTCTACCAGTTTTAGCCCATTCATTTTGCGCCAGACTTGGAACCAAAGCTCCTTGCCATAATTCCAAATGTTTTACTAACTCATCCACACCACCCTCATCTTTGGCTGAAGCTAACCATGGTTCAATCATTTGAAAACGCGTGGACAGGTCAGAACATAAAACAGTAAAAACTTCATCTTGCTCTGTTTTATAATGGTCTAAATTGTTTGAAACAAAAGTAAAAACTTGGCTGCGTGACCGAATAGTGACTGGAATGGAGTCTGGAGTTTGATACAGTAAAAAGAAAAAAGTTTGTGTAGGCGGTTCTTCTAAGGTTTTGAGAAGCGAAGCATAGGCTTCTTCATTCATCCGCTCAGCTTCAGAAATAATAATTACTTTTGCTCCACCTTGAAAAGAACTTTCTTGCGCAAAGCGAATCATGGTCCGAATATCTTCTACACGAATATCTCTGCGCATTCGTTCATTTTTTTCATCATATTCCCGAGCAATTACGCGCACGTCAGGGTGATGAACAACGGCATCCATGGTGGTTTTTAAAATTGTGCTGCCAATGTGCAGTGCCACTTGGGTTCGCGTTTCACTGTCACCACCAACAAAGATAGTTGCATGACTAAGAGTACCTTTTGCAACCATCGTCTCTAAAAGATTTATTATTTTTGATTGCATACAGTAATTATTTCCAAAGTTTTGGCTGCACTGTTTTTCCAAGAAAAATTTTGCGCGCGTTCACGACCAAGCAATCGATACCGCGCCTGATTAACTGGCTGAGAAACTTCAATAATAGCTTTTGCCAACTGCTCAGTATCATATGGAGCAACATATTTTGCCGCACTACCGCCTACCTCACGAAGTACAGGAATGTCTGAGGCAATCACTGGCAAACCCAAAGCCATGGCTTCTAAAATCGGCAAACCAAAGCCTTCGGCTAAACTGGGAAACGCTAACGCATCGGCTTGACGCATGAGACCTACCAAATCCCCTGTCTCTAACCAAGGAATAATTCGAATATAATTTTTTACTAAACTCTTTTTCACAGCATGTTCCACTTCATGATATCCAAATCCAGGTTTCCCCACCAAAACTAAACCACCTTTATATCCCATTTCTACAGCCTTACCAAAAGCCTCCACCAAACCCACACTATTCTTTTTATGCTCAATTCTACCCACAGCAATAATAAATGGTTTTTGAATAGAATTTTTATTCAAAACCTCAGTGTTCGCATTAAACCCTGATTCAGTTAAGAATATAGGATTTATTCCATGATGCACCACGTGAATATGTTCTCCATTTACTTTTGGAAACAAACGAAGTAGATCATTTTTTACAGCCAAAGTAGGCACAATCACGGCTGGCAATTTTTGCAAAGCTTCTTCAGCAGTCCACAAAGAATACCATTTTTCAAAACGATTATATGCTCCGGGTGTACTTTTGGCAGCCACATCATGCACCGTGAGTACGGTCTTTTTGGGATGAATATAAGGCTGCACATGCGCAGGGACAAATAATACATCAGGCGTACGTTGAATCATTTCTAAGCTCAGACGCACTTGTGTCCACAACCGTTTCGGTGGCCAGTTAAGTACTTTTTGTGTCCAGTTTTCAGGCAAGGTAGCAAGCTCACCTTGAAGCGGTCGGTCAGTATAGAGCCTCACCTCCCAATCAGATGGCACAATCTTTTTTAATTCTTGGATAATAAAAAATGCATACCATTCTACTCCGGTTTTTTGGTCACGATTGGCACGAGAAGCGTCAATACCCAAAATCATATTAAAAATGATTGAGAAAGCCAATGATTTTAAAATTTTCACCAATTTTCTGACATGAACTTTCACGGCAATGTAATATTTCACTCAATTTTTCCGGGCCTTCACCGCCCACGCCCACCATGGAATCTTTTCCTCCCATAATTGAAGGCGCAATGTAAAATAATACCCGATCAAGCAAAAGAAAATCTTGACGCGCCGTATCCACTAATGAACCATGCACACCAGCACCACCTTCTACATATATAGACCGAATTTTTTCTTCTCCTAAATATTCTAGCAAAGAACGCCAACTTATTTTTTCTTCTCCACAATCAACGACAGCAATATTATTTTTAGCAAAATATTTTTTCCGGGCTTCTGGAGCCTTGGCAGCACAGACCACAAGCACGTTTTCATCACGAAACACTTGGTATTTTTTATCCAAAGAAAGTTCAGGATCAATAATAATTCTAAGTAATTTTTTATTTTTAAATTTTCCATGCGGAGCCAATTCTGGATTATCCGCTTTTACCGTGCCAACACCCACAAGTACAGCATCACAAAGACTGCGCTCTAAACGCGCGTCTACCCGCGCCTCACTGCCAGTAATCCATTTAGACTCGCCAGTTTTAGTAGCAATTTTTCCATCCATTGTTACCCCAGCTTTTAAAGTCACATAAGGCAAGCCAGTTTGCATGGCTTTGAAAAATGGCTGATTGATAGCACGCGCGCGTTTAGCAATCTCTGATTTTGAAGCAAGCAATTCAACCATTACCCCAGATTTTTTTAAAACCGTAATTCCTTTGCCATTCACTAGCTCATTTGGGTCTTTTACCGCTACCATTACTTTCTTAATTCCGGCTTTAATAATTACGTCAGTACATGGACCAGTTAATTTGCGTACATGACAACATGGTTCAAGTGTCACATACAAAGTTGCACCTTTTGCTTTTGTCCCAGCTTTTTTAATTGCTTCTACTTCTGCATGATTATGACCAGGCTTTTGAGTATGCCCCACTCCTACGACTTTATTTGCTTTCACCAAAATGGCACCTACCGCTGGATTTGGTGACACAAAACCCAAAGCTTTTTCAGCTTCAGAGAGCGCCAATTCCCAAAAATCCATGCTCATATCTCTTACACTTGTGTGAGTAAATGGCCCATTTTATCTTTTTTCACTTTGAGATAGTTATCATCAAAACCATTAGGCGCAATTTCCAAAGGAACGCGCTCTGCCACTTCAATTCCTAATTTTTCCAACTGAGCGATTTTATCTGGATTGTTTGTAAGTAATTTAATTTTTTTCACACCTAATTCACGGAGTATTTCCACCGCCACATCATAATGACGAGCATCAGGTGGAAAACCTAGTTTTACATTAGCTTCCAAAGTATTTAAACCTTGGCGTTGTAATTCATAGGCTTTGATTTTATTAGTTAGCCCAATATCTCGACCTTCTTGGCGCAAATAAATAAGTAATCCCCTGCCTTGTTCACTAATTAATTTCATGGCGGCGTCTAATTGTTGCTCGCACTCACAATGAATCGAATTAAATACTTCACCGGTAATACACTCACTATGCAAACGCGTAAGCACTGATTCACCATTTGCAATCTCACCCAAAAACAACGCCACATGTTCGCGGTTTTTATCATCTCTATACACCACTAAATTAAATTCTCCAAAAGTAGTGCTTAAAATTGTAGATGCTTCACGGTTCATATTAACGGGTCGCCAAAATACTTCGTTTATACATATCAAGATTTTCTAGTGCAATACCAGTACCTTTGGCCACACACAAAAGTGGTTCATCTGCCACCGAACAAGGTACACCAGTGGCTTCAGAAATTAAAGCATCTAAATTACGCAATTGACTTGAGCCACCTGCTAAAATAATTCCTTTATCCATCACGTCTGCGGAAAGTTCTGGCGGGGTATCATGCAAAACTTGTTTTACCGCATCAATTAAACCTTCTAAATCATGTTTCAAAGCTTCGGTAGTATCGTCTGAACTCAGTGTAATATTGCGTGGCAAACCCATGATCATGTCGCGCCCTTTTACTTCCATGGTCAATGGTTTATCCATGAACATGGCCGAGCCAATTTTAATTTTCAAATCTTCAGCTGTGCGCTCACCAATTGCGAGTCCATATTTCCGGCGCACATATTCACCAATTGATTGGTCAAAACGTGTACCACCAATACGTACTGAACCCCAAGACACAATTCCACCAAGTGAAATCACGGCGATTTCCGCCGTGCCACCACCAATGTCTACAATCATGTGACCAGATGGAGAACCAATCGGAATATCTGCGCCAATAGCTGATACAATCGGTTCTTTAATAATATACGCAGCGCGAGCGCCAGCCGCCATGGCTGCATCAATTACCGCACGACGTTCAGTGGAAGTAATTCCGGCGGGTACAGCAATCATTACTTCTGGACGAAAAAGACGAACACCACCAAGTGCTTTATTAATAAAATACCGTAACATGGCTTCAGTAGTACTATAACTTGCAATTACCCCATCTTTTAATGGACGCTCCGCAATAATGCTATCAGGTGTACGTCCAATCATTTCCTTGGCTTCCGCGCCTACAGCCAAAACTTTTTTATCTTCTCGTGAAATTGCCACTACTGAAGGCTCATTAATCACAATTCCTTTTTTTGGAATATATACCAAAACATTTGTGGTTCCCAAATCAATCGCTACTTTTTTAATCCACATATTTTTTTAAAACTTTACATTAAACCACTTATCTACTTTTAGATCTCCATTCAAATTATACACTGCGTTTCCCCAATTTTTCTGTTCTTCGGCCGGCACTGCGCTGGTGATAGTTTTACCAAAATTGAGACCGAGCGTCAATTGATAGGTTTTTGCTCCCAGTTGTTTAGGTATAAAGAGCGAGTAATCACGTTTAATCGCAGACTCAACTACTCTTGGTGGTAATCGATAGGTAAAAGACATTGACTTAGTCTCCCCTGGCTCTATAGAAACAAAAGCACCAAACACCTCAGAGGCTAGATTATTTTCTACCGAGGTTTCCTTAATCACGGCTTTTTTACCAGTATTACTAACAGTATTTACTGATTCTAAAACTGATCCAGGTGGCACATAAATACGTGTGTATGTTCGATATCGGCTTGTTCGCCAATCAAATTTCCCCGTATGCTTATATTCCATGGTTGCAGTCGCAATTAAATTGCCTGCAGCGTCTGGTTTAAACACATATGACAAAGATCGTTCTACTGCATAATCTGTTTTAAGCGCAGCCATATTTGCATCTACCCACAATAAATAATCTGTGGTAGTGGGCGCAAATAAACCTGCCCAGCCATAACTCATGAATTTTTGCTCTGATTTTTGATTTTCTGAATATGCTAAAATATGTTTTTGTGCAGCCAATTCATCCATTAAAATAAAATATTTATTGGGCTCACGGAGCATGTCTGGTCCTAATTTTTCTAATAATTTTTTAAATAAATCACCCAGCACATCTTTTCGCTCAATACGATCTACTCCCCGCTTACTAAAACCAATTTCTACTTCGTATTCTAATTTTTCTACTACATTTTCTGCAGTAAATTCAATTCCATCTACGGTAATTGGTCCTGATAAACGCATTAATTCTTCTAGCACATGCGTGGTCACGCCAACCACAGCATCAATGTCATCAGCATGTAGTCCATCTTCAGCACGATAATTTACCAATGCTTGCTTGGCACTTTGTGAAAAATCTGGAGACCAATTACTGTCACGAAAATACCAACGATCAACACCTAAATATTTAGTTAAAATTGGCGGAGGTAATGCCAGTTTGGCGCGATTAGCTTTTAAATCCAAAACTTCTGTTCCTTCCACCTTTAAAATATTTGGATGACCTTTATCAATTGTTACTACAGCATAAGAACCCATGAAGCCACCACCAGGCCTGAGTTCTGTATTATTCAGAAATAACATGAGGTAGGTTTTTGGTTCTGTAAGCCCAAGCCATTCTGGTGCGTCAGCCAAAAAAGGTTCATGCTCCACGCCAACATTTTTGATTAATTCTTTTTGCACCACAGGCAAAGCCACAATCGCCGCAGGATTTAATTCTTTAGCCAAAAAATACAATGCCACCGAAGCAAAAGAAGCTAAAAATAAAAATACACCCAATAAAATTGGCCATATTCTTCGTCTTTGTGGAACTAAATGAAAATTCATAGGCTATAAACGTTTCTTTAGTGAAACATTAAACCCTAAATATTTTCCAAACATCAAATGAGTTACAGCATCAATAGCCGGAATTGCACTGACAAACAACATGGAAAATGGGAGTAATGCCCATTGCCCAAACATTAATAAATAATGATGTTTTGGTCGGGATTTTGGTAATGGTGGTAATAATGGAAAACTTAAAAGCGCGGACAAGAACATACCAATCATGGCAATGGTCATGAGATTTTCTAAAATAAATGGCGCATTAAAATACAAAGCACTTTGGCGTACTGATTCTGGTGCTAAATACATTGGCAAGCGACCAAGAATGGTCACGAGGATAGCCACACAACACCAAGACCACTTCCCTTCCCATTCCACAAACAACCATTTGAATTTAATCCAAAGTGGAATTTCTTTACCACGCTTTCTAAATTCCCATAGTAAAAATGGTACATGTTCTGTGCCCCAAGCCCAACGACGCTGCTGACGATATAAATTTTTAATGCTTTTCCACCAGGTATCATCACGCACAGTGTCCATGGATACTGGAATGTATAATGGCGTAACTCGGTAATCGCCTTTGTAAAATAATAAACATTGGTAAAAAATTCGTGAATCTTCACTAACAATTCTTTTTTCATGAAAACCCGCGTCTACAATGGCGCGAAAACTCATGGAGTGCGAAGAAAAAGTTACCAGCGCATCTTGACGCGCTAACATGGTAAAAGTCCAAAAAGTTGTACCAAACGCCATTAACCGCAATACCGATGGTGATTCCCACAAATTATTATTGTAGAGCGCGATTGGTTGGTATGAAGTACGTGTTGGCCGAGGATTCCGACAATATACGTAGGTTAGATAACTAAAATATTGCGGATGCACCACTGTATCAATATCAAACATGGTGGCAATTACATTGTCGTAATTCAAACCTTTTTTATCCAAATATTTTTGAATCTGGCCTTCTGAATAATGGAGATTAGAACCTTTGCCCGGAATTTCGCCTTCTAAATTGGCCGGGTGCATAGTACCCACAATTTCTGCATTTACCCCTTTTAATTCTGCGCGTGCCTGCGCCAAAATGCCTTCATAATGCTCTTGTTTCCGCTCTTCGCCAGCAATGACAATAGTAAATTGCTTAGCATCATACATACTGGCATGAATACTATGAAGCGAAGTTTTTACCACTTCCCAAGGTTCATTATACAAAGTCAAAAAAATCACATGATGTTTACTTTGCCAATCTGGAATATCGGTAAACAAACGATCTTTCCAATCTACTTTTTTGGCATTAGAATATCTGCGCCAAGACACCAATAGATAAAAAGAAAAATTCAGGACCTTGAGCATCCAGTAAATATCAAAAACAATGACAAAATAAATCATCCATAATGGCTTAACAAAAGCCAATACCAAAGACAGAATCAGAGTGAGCCACACTGAAAGCCCAGGTAAAATTTCGTAGAAGCGATAACGCTGATAATCCGAGAGCATAATGCTCTTATTGTAGCGGAATTTTCGACTCCTGTCTATTGAAAATATTTCAATTTTATGCTAGGTTCCTTGTGGCTGAAAAGCCCGCACTAAACACTAACCAGGTACGGAGTACCCAATGGCAGATGAACCCAAGGAAAAGAAAGTTATGGTCGTGGTAGCCGGACACACTGACCCCACCACCGGCCGCATACTCTTCACGCAAGCCCTCAAGGCCTTCAAGATCGGCGAAATACTGAGCAAAAACGGCTTCAAGGGTTTCTCACCCCGGATCTACGTTCCCCCGGACATGCCCGTCGCCATGGACACGGCCTACGGCATCGTCATGGGGCTCGGCGGCATCAAGCACGTCCAGATCAGCAATCGGACAGGTCCGAGAGCATCCATCCAGAGGCTGCCGTTCATCGCTTGGGACGCACACCCAGGCGAGATCCAGCTCGTGATCGAAGACGCGGACAACGCAAGGGGCATGGCCTGCGTCCAACAGAGATACCGTTTCCAAATTGGTGCTTCAGAACGTAAAATTTGGGCTACACAAAAAGAAAAACCGGTACTTTAACCAGTCAAACCATTGTTTTCAGAGATATTTTTTCACCTCAAATACACTTTGAAGGAAAAAAATACTTCTGAACTTGGCTAATTCTAGCCACTTTTACCCGGCACATATTTCTGCCGGTTTTTTCTTGCTCAAATTTTAATTATCCACTGTGCACCAAAAAAGAAACGGTTGCTCCAACAGACCACAGTCTACATGGCCATGCCACTCAGCATCATGCTCTACACCTACGAACAGGTCGACGGGAGCACTGAGTTGAAGGACCTCAAGCTGGTGAACTTGGAACAGCTCCGATTCAACCTGGACTAAAGCATCGCTCGGCGCTTCGCGCGTCAGATGCTCAGTTCCAAGTGAAGTGCGACGCCCCGGACATACGTTCATTGTGTGTACCGGGGCTTCGTCATTTTTATGGGGTTTTTACTTTATTTTCCTTTCCCAATATTTGGCTCACCACTATATGTAGCAGAAATGAGAATGCCAGGACTAGTTTGAGATAATTTTTGCTCTAAAACCGCCAGATCGTCAGTTTCTTCTAAACTAACCGCAATCACTGAAATATTTTTACTATAAGCCCAAGTATTAGCCACTGTAGTCGCAATGCGAGTACTGGTAAAAGCACCTACCCCAACCAGTACCGCAATACCTTCCACATCTTGAACACCCAAATTACTCGCTTCTAAAAAAGATTCTATACTCAGCAAAAGGTCTCTATTGGCGACTGGATAATTTTTCTGTTCAACAAAATTACCTTTGAACAAAGTCAAAGAAATAGCATCTTTAACTGAAGTATTAATTAAGAGAAACATTACAAATCAAACTTATTAATCACCTTTATATGCTTGGCCTCAAACATAGAAAAAACAAACTTATCCATGACATACCGACGATCAAAAAACTCTTGTTTATCCATGACCGTGTACCGAATTGGGAAATTAAAACTATGTTCATACTCTGCCACCATTTTAGCCAAAGCTTTTTCTTTTACCGTACCCACAATAAACACATCAGATGGCGCAGTTTCATCATGAGTAAAGCGCCCAGTCATAAGCAAAAATTCAATATCACCTACTTTGCCAGCCTGGAGGTCACGAACAAATTCTTCTTCGCCAGCCAATTGTTCTTTTAAGAGCAAGGCCTGAAGTTCATTATATATTAAACAATCCTTATTAAGTTTATAATATTTACGCAAACTAGAACCAGCCTTAGCTTGTTCATCGGCTGTCTGCACTTCCTCAGATTCCAAAAGCAGACCAACAGAGGCTAACTGTTCAATTTCCCGTCGCACTGCATTAATTTGGGCATCCAAAACACGGGTTAATTCCCGAACATAGTAGGCCTTATCAGGATCACGGTATAAAGCACGCAATAATTTCACCCGCGTCTTTGAGCCAAAAAGTTGTTCAAGCATAAAAAAGGCTGTTGAAAGTAAACTGGCTTTATAGTACAATAATTGTACTCAAGAAGTCAAAATATGGCCATACTACCTAGTCTAGAACTAAAGGAATTTTTCACTCCTGGAAAAACCATGGATAAGGCCCATGTGATTATTCACATTGCCGAACCCAATGCCCCGCACGAAATTGAACGGGGCTATTTGTGCGTACTCATGGAACTTACTCAGGGCTCAGCCAGCTTGATTGAAACCTGCCAATCCATGATTTCATATTTAGAAGAACGGTATTATGACCGCCAAGATAATACTGAATACTTATTAGAACGCATTCTACAGGCTGTAAATCGAGAATTTTCCGAAACCCTGGCTACAAATACAGATAATATTAATTGTTTAGTAGCTACAATTAAAGGCGGTGAAGTGAGTGTAAGTTATCATGGCTCACCTACAGCCGCAGTTTTCTTTAAACAGGGTGAGCACATGGGTATTTACCATATTGTTACCCCAGACAACAGTACCAGTGAAGCCTTTTTCTCAGAGCTCATTACTGGAAATATTACCCCCAATGATTTTGCTTATTTTGCCACTCCACATGTAGCAGATTATTTTCCTGTTGATCGAGTACTAAAATTAGTATCAGACCGACCTCTCAAAGAAGTATCAACACATATCCAACGTGTACTAGCAGAAATTGGTAGTGATTATTCTTTTGGTGGTTTAATTGCTAAGCCAGGAATTAAACCCGTGACAGTGGAGCAAAAAAATCCTCATGCAGGCTCCGCCACGTCTTTAAATCACTTAGTCACTTCTGCTGACCGGACTGCTGAAACCTTATCTCCCCCATTTTTAAAAGATGTTAAAGAAACATTTAGTAAATTAAAAGAAGGTTCTGGAAGATTGCCAAAGCAAATTGGCAAACTTTCAAATCGTTTAGCTTCTGCACCCATTTCTAGCTTACGACCAAATAGTACAGTTCGAAATTACCAAAGTTCCGATTCTACTTTAGTAGCAATTGGCCATGGTATTAGCATTGCGCTTCGCGGAATATTTGGCGTTGCCATTGGCGCGGCACTAACAATTAGTGGATTTTTTGTTAGTCTATTTCATTTATTTCAAGGACCGCGCGCGCGTTTGGATGAATTAACCAAAATTCGCAATTCCTGGTCTCAAACCAAACATCGTTTAACTGGCATGCCAATTATGAGTAAAATTATTGGTAGCGGTTTAATTATTACCTTACTCTTATTTTGTGGAAGTTTAGTCTATTTAAAAATTCACGATGGACGAGCTGAAAGAGCGGAAAATCGCAAAAATATTTTAACAGCCATTGCTGATAAAAAAGAAGCGGCTGAAGCTAGTTTGAATTTTGAAGATAAACCAAAAGCACAAATTTTATTAGCTGAAGCTTTCGCCTTGCTCGATGAACTAAAAAAAGATGATCCGGAAAATGCGCAAACCATGGCCGCAGCTGAAGCTCTACAAGAAGTTCAGGACCGCCTCCGAAATGAAAACCGAGTAAGTCCAAAACTTTTAGCTGACTTAGGACCAGTAAACAGTAATGCATCTGCAGAAAAACTCACGTGGCTTGGTACCAAATTAATTGCTTTTGGAGCAACTGATTCTGATTGGTATATGGTAGACAGTATTAGCGGTGCTATTCAAGCGGGCAGACACGATGCACTGAATAATCTTAAATCAGCAAGCAGTGATCAAGAAACCGGTACAACCATCTTCCTTTCTAGTGACAATGAAGTAGCCATGATTGATTCTGCTACGCAAACTTTGGTTAAAAAAGATATTTCTTTCCCAACAAGAGACAATACTATTTCTGCAATTGCCTATTACAATGGAAATGTATATACCGTTGATACTAGCAATAAAAAAATCTATCGGCACTCAGCCACACAAAGCGGATATGACCAAGGTTCTGTGTGGAATAAATCAGGTGATGCGCGTTTAACTAATGCTGTGACCATAGCGATTGATGGTGATTTATATATTCTTAAAGATAATGGTGAGGTGAGAAAATGGTACCGCGGTGAAGAACAAGGTTGGTCATTGGCCCCAGTAGAACCAGCACTAACAACAGCCGTACAAATGGTGGTGCCTGCCAAAGGCGATGAATTATTTATCCTCGACACAGTCGGCAAACGTGTTTTAATCTTTGATAAAACCGGTGCGTTCAAAGAACAGTTAGTGGCTAATATGTGGCAAAAACCAAGCAGTATGGCCACTTCTCTTGATGGCCGAACAGTATATGTACTCGATGGTAAATTATTGTACGAAGTGGTGCGATAGTATTGAGTAAATAATTTAAGCAATAAAAAAATCCCTCGCTTTTACACGAGGGATTTTTTAAACTGAGAGAAAGTTATTTCAAAGTAACTTTTCCACCAGCTTCTTCAATTTTCTTTTTCATTTCTTCAGCTTCTTCTTTCTTCACGCCTTCTTTTACCATTTTTGGAGCACCGTCAACCAAACCTTTGGCATCAGCTAAACCAAGACCAGTGATTTCTTTTACCACTTTGATCACAGCGATTTTGTTGGCACCACTATCAGTGAGTTCAACACCAAATTCAGTTTTTTCTTCAGCGGCAGGACCAGCGGCAGCAGCAGGACCAGCAGCCATCATCATAGCTGGAGCAGCAGCTGATACGCCGAATTTTTCTTCCAAAACTTTAACAAGTTCTGAAAGGTCGAGTACTGACATCTTTTCTACTTGTTCTACGAGAGAAGCAAACTTCTCTGGCACAACCATTTTTTCTTCTGACATAATAGTTTAATTATAATTAAGCTTTAGCTTCTTTGATGTTGTTAAGAACACCAACCAAGCCACGTAAGTTTCCAGCCAATACATTGACAAATCCAGATACTGGAGCGTTCAATGTGCCCACCAATTGACCAAGCAATTGTTGCTTGTTTGGGAGTTTAGCGAGAGCGTTTACTTTGGCACTGTCAATAAAATGACCTTCTAAAATACCACCGAACAATTTGACCACGTCGTGAGTTTTGGCAAATTCAGCAGTAAGCTGGGCAGGAGCAACTTCGTCAGTTAAACCAAAGACTGCAGCTACACCACCTTCAAAGTTTTTTACGTCAGCTTCAATGTCAGCGTCTTTGAGGGCTTTAGCTAAAAGGGTTTTCTTGGTTGCAACAAAATAAATGTTTTCAGCCCGACATTTATTGCGGAGTTCTTCAGTTTCCTTAACTTTGAGGCCTTGGAAATTGGCAAACACCACAGATTTGGCAGTACTGAGGTGACTACTCAAATCTTTGAGTGAGTCGGTTTTTACTTGTCTAGATTTAGCCATATTTGGTAATTTTTCGCTTTTTTAAATAAAAAAAGCGGTATATTACCGCAGCGACCTTTGAAGAGAGACCCTAAAATTGGATCTTTGACCTCGGTAGCGTATTTAAGTCCCCTTGCGGGAAAAGCTACTGTCTGCGGTTTGATAGTGAGATAATACCAAAGAAAAGACCGCCTGTCAAGCGGTCTTTTATCCTATTTCTGGCCTTGGTTTTTACCGTAAAAATGCCATTTTTCACCAGTTCTCACTAAGACACCTCGGTCATGGGCTTTATATTCATCCCATTTACCCTTATACAACAAAGTATTATCAAGATAAATTTGATTGCCTTTGGCCAACAGAATGCCGTGTGGATGTGGTTCATACCCATCACCCTGACGGGCAGCAATAGGTTTACCTTGATTATTATATTCCAGTAAATGGCATCTAAACTGTCTCGTAAATCCCACACCTTTTAAATAGTCTGTGTTTTCCTGATCCCACCTGAATTGATCTTGAATATTGTTATAAGTACCAGTACCACGTTTACTCTCTGCTCTATAAGAGATATATGTCTGGTCACCGTCCACATGTTGAGAGACCTTCCCTGTAATCTCTAGATAGTAACCATTGTTGCCAGCTATAATATTTTTTACTCTTCCCTCAGGAATTTGCAAAACTCTTTCACCATTTAAATATATAAACTTAGAGATATAATTTTTTTCAGATGTATCACCATCAAAAGAAGATTTTATACCGATATCTTCTAAGGTGTTTCTTTTCACGCCAGCAGAGTTTACTACTAAAAGTTCAAAAATACCTTTTTCGTTTGCCCAGGTAAAACCTTTTTTAAGAGTAGAAGTTGGGTCAAATGTCCTACGTGCATATTCTTTACCATCTCTATAAAAGACATCTCCTTCACTATCACTACGGCGAACATACAAACCCGAATCAGTACCAAAACAAGAATCAACCTGGCCTTCTTGCGCTGCATCAAGTAATTTTTCTGGTGAAGAGCCAAGGGCATATAAAGTGTATCCATCTGCATTACGGACAACCACTCCGCGTGGGTGTATATAACAATCTTGAGATTTAACATCTTTAATTTCTGCAACCAAAAGGTCATTAAGAAAAAACTGACCGCCTTTTTTTACCGCCATACCGCGCTCATGCGGACGGACTTCAAAATTAGAGCCAGTTTTTTCATTCTCTAAGAACTGTACAGTCTCTCCGTTTCTTGGTTCCAAAAATTCATTAAACATTTCAGAAATAGAGGCCACTCCAGAGTCATCCCGGGACATTTGTCTCAAACCACTATTACTTATGTACCTCTTAATAAACTCAAAATTTTTTTGAGAAAAAATTGGTAATATATTTGTAAGAAATGATTCAGGATCCTGTGCACGCATTTCATTCAGTCTATCAAATTGTTTAGCAACATGATCTAATACTTCGCCTTTAATTTTACTATCTTCCTCGTAGTCAGAAGTCGATACACCGTGAACTCCCTGACCAGCTATGCGTTCCTGTTCTTCTCTCAAAGATTCCAAATCTATTATCTTTTGTGCTAATCCTAAAATCTGCACCAGTACGGCACTAGCCTCAGCTTTTACATCTGACTGTTCACCAAAAAATTTAGCCTCATTTGGGCCTCTCTCAGCAGAAAAATCTCGCAATTCCTTTTTATTACCCGTGTTTTTAGGGACAATCTGGTTATCTTCGACCGCTCCGGACCTTATCTGCTCGGATGTACTCATATATTAATATAGGAATTATTTTACGGTATAAGAATAACACCTATACGTTAACCTTGACAACCACCCTTGGTTTCTATATACTAAAGCG
>CAYYQC010000011.1:0-25322 GCA_964473715.1 uncultured Gammaproteobacteria bacterium | reverse complement strand
CAGGAACTTTTCGGTTAACAGCCGAGCGTTCTACCAATTGAACTACCAAGGAATAAATCTGCCTAGGGCAGAGAATAAAAAACCCACCAATAGGCGAGTTTTGTTTTAATACAACAAACGCGCCCTTTTATTGGGTATTAAAATTATTATTGTTATAAAGATACTTCATACACATACACAATATCGTACCCTATAAATTACGTCAAGTCTTTTTTAAAGATACTAATTATATTTCATTTTCATGTCTTTTCCTTGCTCACTGCGCAATTTAGTAAACATTTTTTTGGTCAACTTATCCCCATCCAATAAATCTGTTAACCACAAACCCACTAACAAATGCGCTAGTAAAATATAATCAGCCCCTGCTTCATACAATTCTTTCATATACCGCGCATGGTGGAGACTGGCAATAATATATACTTTTTTAGATTGTCTCCGTACATGACGGATAAATGTTTTTTGGTCTTCTGGATCAGGAACTGTGGAAATAATCATTTCCGCTTCAGACAACGGCAATGTTTCTAAAAATTCTACGTCAGAAATATCACCAAAATACGCAGTAATGCCGCGTTCATGTAAGGTTTTTAATATATGTGGATTAGAATCCACAACCGCAAAGGCAATTTTACGCGCTATTAATGCCTCACATAATTTCCAACCCACACGATGATACCCAAATACCCAAACTGACACTGGTGGTTTTTTTACCTCATTATCTTCGTCATCTTCTTTACCAAACCAATTAAGGACCGGTCTCAGCCAATAGTAGATTTGATTATTGTAAGTAATTAAGTACGAGGATATAAAAATTGTTACTAGCGCAATTAAAGTAAGTAATGCTAATTCTTGCCCCTGCAAAATTCCCAATTCTTGGCCTTTAAAAATTAAAATAAAACCAAACTCACTTACTTGCGCTGCAGTCACAGAAGCTAAAAATGAACTTCTCCGTCTGTATCCAAGTCTGCGCATGACCATGTAGAGAATAAATGGCTGAACCAATAAGACAAACCCAGACAATAACAATCCCGGACCAATTACATGCACAATATCACCTAAATGCAATCCACTACCAAGTACAATGAAAAACAAAACAATAAAAAAATCCCGCAGTGGTCGTAGTCGGCTACTTATTTCTGGTTGATACGGCGAAGACCCTAATGAAAGACCCGCAATCACTGCTCCAATTTCTACACCAAAGCCTAGTGCATACACCAAACTGGCCACACCAAAACACCAGGCAATGGTAAATACAAATAACATTTCACTTGATGCGGCTACTCGATACATGAGCCACGGTAAAAACTTCTTGGACAATATATACACACATAAGCCAAGTAAGGCTGCTTTTCCTATTAGCAAAGCTAGAGTTTGTTGCCAATTACTCAAGTCATGAGTCATGTTAAGAACAATCAGAAGCAGAACGGCAATAATATCCTGCACCAAAAGCAAGCCAACTACAAATTGCCCGTACGAAGTTTCTAAATCTTTTTTCTCCACCAAAAGTTTAATGACAATAATGGTACTTGAAAAAGTAATGGCCACAGCCACAAACAAGGCGCCTAATGGGCTAAAATTAAACCAGTGAAGCATTCCATATCCCGCCGCAGCTGTAGCCAAAAATTGTACTGTTCCTCCAATCAATACTTCTTTTCCAACACGCCTTATATACTCAAAATTTAAACTGAGACCAACTAAAAACAAAAGCAAAACAATCCCGAATTGTGAAAATGATTCAAAAGAATTTTCCAATCCAGGCAATCGATGTAAAAATAGCGGTCCAGCAATCAATCCTGCAGTTATGTATGCTACAACCAAAGGTTGCTTTAACAATCGCATGACAAAAGCAATACTTACCGTAATTCCAAACAAAACACTTATGTTGAGAAACAAATTTTCTGTCATACTTACACACAGTATAGCAAAATTCTAAATCTCTGTCGCTTCTATTAGTTCATTTTTACGAAACCAAAATTTCTTAATTACCAAACCCAACAAAGTTGTTCCAATTAATCCAATTAGCGTAAAAGTTGTAAATGGTTTTGCTGGTTTACGGATTGTTTCACTACTTTCCATCACCGTAGAAGTAGCCACTACTTCTTTAATCGTTACATCATTTTGCCCCACAATTCGTATTACAACCCCTTCTTTAGTTCTCACAATATACCCAATTACAATTACTTGATCTTTTATCTTTATACTTTCACCAAAATCACCAATTACTTTTATTTCTCCCGTAGAATCAGAAACAATACTTGTATTTGTTTTCTTTTCCACCACCTCACCTACAAATTGCACATGGCCACCCGAAAGTTGAGCAATATTTTTAATAGTATTACTCAAAGGCACTAATAATTCCCCGCTACCAATGACGCTAAGCTGGTCGTCAGCACCATATTGAATATAATTTCCACTTGTTGTATTAACAATATATTTTCCGGTAATTTCTATAATATCCCCAACCCTAGCATCAATGCTATTACTCTTAGTTTTCACCAGTGTCCCAGCCGCCATTCCTCCCGCCGCGCTTTCACCAACAAGATAATACTCTGGCGCGGTCTTGGCAACAAAGACAGCGGCCAATACTCCCCTCACCCGCACCAAAGAATTAGTTTTTACTTTTGATAATTCACCAATCTGAGTAAAAACCACTGCCGACTCTAAATTCTTAGTACCTATCCTGGACACAGCCACTGCTGCCTGTTTAGTTTCTTCAGTTTTCTTAACCACATCTACGGCAGGATTAGAAACTATTTTAATCTTAATTGTTTTATGTTTTTCCGTACCCGTATCATCAAAGAGAGTTAAAATCACAGAATAAGTGTCTGGTTCTTTGTATATATGTTTAATGGTTTCCCCTCTTAAAATAATACCATCGTCCATTTCCCAAATAAATTGACGCGGCCCTTCGCCACCAGAACTCAGACTAGCATCCAAGACAATCTCATCGCCCACCAGAGCAGAAGCAGGGTAGGTAATCCGCACATATAGTGGCTCTGACTTCTTAACCGCAGTTCTAACACTTGATGTTGTGCCAACACTCAAAGTCTCAGCTTTTTCGTCATCTTCAATTTCTATATTAATTGGAAGATAAATATTCGGCAGGCCTTTTGTACTAGTACTTGTTAAGCCAAAATCAAAATAATCTAAATTACTATCTTCAGTACTATGAATTCTAATAATACTCATCTTAGTTTGAGGCTGCGCTGCATTATTACCCATCTCTCCGTCATTCCAGTCACCATAAGCTACCTTATCAATGAGCACATCATTTATGGCAAATAAATTAACCAAGTCGCCTGCATTATTCAAACTTCCTTTTGGTTTTTCAATCACCTTAAAAGTCATTGGAGCCAAAGGTCCAGAAAGAATTGTTTTAGAACCACTACCATCAGTAAGATACCAATCAGTCAGATCAATGACCTGTGAAGTGCGATTAAATAACTCTACAAATTCGTCTTCTCCATTAGCAGGCATTGGATACAATTCAGTGATTAAAACACTACCTACAACATTCTGCGGTGTTGTAGTGGTCACCGAATTCTGACCTACAGTGTTTATGGTCGAGGTTGTGCTAGAAACGCTTTGTGTTGACACAGTACTGGTTGGAGTCACAAAAGTAGTGTTGACGATAATCGGCGTTGAAGAAACAATCTCGACTGTAGAGGTGGTAGCAACATATATCTCCGTACTAGTGACAAAATCAGTTGAGGTGGTGGTTATTTGGGCTAGACTTTGCACCAATGGAGTCAATGGACTATTTATATTTTGGGGAGATGATTGGGTCCGAAAAAAATCTAGTTTATTATTGTTACTATCATAATTATTTCCAAATTCTGCCCCAGGCTTACGTTCAATACTAGGTAATTGTGCATTGGGCGGGTCTGCCGGTTCAGTCTCACTATTTTTTGCCAAACCATATCCCACCAGGTCCATTACCAATCCCATGTTATCTAACAAAACCACAGTATTGTCATCCGACAAAGCTTGGCCAACATAAAGATAGTCAGCCGTACTAGAAACCATGCTGTCCAAATGTGCCACAAGCAAATGCCCATGACTAGGCAGCACTGCACCACTAGGAAAAGAAAACAATTGTTGCATGTCAGTACTACTGGCACTTTTAGTCATTTTACTTATCAACCACCCTCCAATAATTACGGGTTGGGATTGTGGGTTATATAACTCCACAAACTCGTCATTAGCCTTACCTACTCCTCCTGTAGGTCTCACTTCGCTTATCAGAACCAACCCACCGGAAGGATTAGTTCCATTCTCTGTATACACTCCTTTGTACATTAGTGCAGCCGCAGCCACAAAATATACCAAAAACAGGCAGAGATCTAAAAAGATTCTCTGATGGACTTTCATAAAGTCCTCCTTTCTATAAATTTCTAGCGCACTAATTACTGTAAACTAATAATTAATTTTTGGGAATTCACAGACTATCAACAGGAAAGCCCTAATTCATACACAGTTTTTGTATACATTATCCTTTACACTGTGGATAACTCTGTGCAAAAGTGGATAGATATGGGGATAAGTTGTTTATAAAATTAAACTCAATTTTCAAAAAAAATAAATCAAAAAACCTTTTTTGACAAAAATTTTAGCTTATTTTAGCCAAAATTTTCCTTTTTCCACCCCCACCCTTGACAAATTGTATAGACTATGGTATACTTCTTTGTGTTACAAGCTCATTACACCGCGCAATCGCCTTAAATCTCCGGCCAAGTCGGATTGATTGAAAGCAGATGCGCTCTCCCCATACTGTCTTCCTCGTTCAAGCCACCTGTGTTTTGATAAAACAAAAACAGAAAATAAAAATAGTGGCGGCTTGAGCTTTGGTACACCTCATCATGGCATTTCATCCAGTTTTCCTGGAGGCTGCCGAGGTCACTGCCTCTTAGACTGGTATGAGAGGAGCATTAAAAGAATAGGTCCTCACGGACGCTGGTGTTTGTTAAGAAATTGACAATCATCGCCCACGGATCTATAAGCCGACTTCGGCCATATATTTCTATGGGTTATAAGTCGGCTTTTTTAGTCTATGATAATACTAAACTTGCCAGGAACTAGGTATTACCCTATACTAAGTTCTACTGTTTACTAAAAGATTCTCTTGTAAGTCACATTGTATGAAAAAATCTTCATTTTCCAAAGATTTTCTTGAAAAAATTAAAGCTATTCTTTTGTCTGAAAAAATTAAAATTTCTGGTGAACTAACCAATAATCCTGACACCGACGGCCAATTCCCAGAATATGGTGATAACCTCGAAGACAATGCTCAAGAAGTAACTGATTTCTTATCAAAGAAGCCAGTAGAAATGGCTCTAGAGCGCACTTTACGTGATATTGACTCCGCTCTAAAACGTCTTGAAGAGGGCAAATATGGCATCTGCAAATATTGTGACAAGCCAATTGATGAAAACCGGCTTATGGCTCGCCCCACTTCAAGCTCCTGTGTTTCTTGCAAAAAAACCCTTCTTGATGAGGTCTAAACTATGATAAACAGAAAAAGCCAGCTCCAAAGCGCGCTTTTTACTGGAACGCTCTTAGTGGTCTTAGATCAAATATGTAAAAATTGGGCAATCAATATGCCTAATTTTTCTGTATATATTATTTCACCTTGGCTTGGTTGGGAATTTTTCAAAAATCCTGGTGTTGCTTTTGGTATTCCTATTTCTGGCTGGATAATGACTATTATCACCCCTCCAATTGTTTTTGGACTTGCAATATTACTTAATAAAAAATATTCAGAGCCAAAAACTTCTTCCCATGAAATTTGGGGTCTCTCCTTAATTATTTTAGGTGCCACTTCCAACTTTATTGATCGATTACTTTTAAATTATACAGCCGATTATATTCGTATTTTATATTCAGTAATTAATATTGCTGATGTCATGATTATCTGTGGATTATTTTGCTTATTAAAAGGAAACAGACTCATTGACAAAACCAGTTGAGCTGGTGATAATAAATACAGAGCACCACCAATAGCTTCTAATTTATTGAAGCGTCTACCAGACGGTGTTTTTATGTTTATTAAAATTCATTCAGCAGTTTTAGTGGGGGTTGAAGCAGCACCGGTAGTAATTGAAATTGATATAAGTAAAAGCTGGCCTGGATTTCAGGTGGTGGGCCTAGGAGATGCAGCTATTCAAGAAGCAAAGGAAAGAATTCGCATTGCTTGGAAAAATACTTTATCTGATTGGCCATTTGGTAAAGGAATTACCATTAATCTCGCACCCGCAGATATAAAAAAAGAAGGGACATATTATGATTTACCCATGGCCATTGGGATGTATCTGGCTCACAACGAGATTTACACAAAAGAACTTGATGATGCAATCTTAGTAGGTGAACTAGCTCTTGATGGCGCTGTAAGACCTGTACGCGGCGCACTTTCCATTGCTTTGAATGCTGAAGCACAGGGATATAAAAAAATATTTTTACCTGCAACCAATGCCGATGAGGCGAGTTTGACACAAACACTACTTGTATATCCGGTAAATAATTTTACTGATTTAGTAAGCCATTTACGAAAAGAAAAATTAATACAACCCTGCGCGCACCGATTATTAGAAACAGTATATAGACCTGAACTTGACACCAGTATTGATTTTTCACATATCAAAGGACAGGAATTTGCCAAACGTGCTTTGGAAATCGCAGCCGCTGGTGGACATAATATTCTTTTAACCGGAACACCTGGTGCTGGTAAAACCATGCTTGCTCGCGCTCTACCTACAATTTTACCACCACTTATTCCCTCAGAAATTTTAGAGGTTACAAAAATTTATTCTAGCGCAGGCTTACTCAACCTTAATCAAAGTGCAGTTATTAGTCGTCCGTTCCGCTCACCGCATCACAGTGCGTCTGCAGCGGCTTTGGTAGGTGGTGGCACACATCCAAAACCTGGTGAAATTTCTTTGGCACACCGCGGTGTTTTATTTCTTGATGAATTACCAGAATTTCCGCGTTTTGTTTTAGAGCATTTACGCCAGCCACTTGAAGATGGTGTAATTACAGTGTCACGAGTTCAAGGTACCATCCAATTCCCAGCACGTTTTATGTTTGTGGCCAGTCAAAATCCCTGTCCTTGTGGTTTTGCTGGTGACACAGAGCGAGTATGTAGTTGTCATCCACTAAGTATTGAACGATATCAAAAGAAAATCAGTGGACCAGTCTCTGACCGGATTGATATGCATATTTCTGTTCCGCGCGTTGATCCAAATAAATTATCTTTGTTGAGCACGGCCGAATCATCTGCCAACATACGCGAACGTGTCATGAAAGCACGTGAAATTCAGAAAAAAAGATTCATTGATTTTCCAGCCGTACACACCAATAGTGAAATGCAAAGTCGAGAATTAAAATTATTTTGCCGCCTACCCTTAGAAGCAGAGACTTTACTTCGTGGTGCTGTTTCTAAATTACAATTATCTGCTCGCGCTTTTTACCGCGTAATACGATTAGCCCGGACGATTGCTGATCTAAATGCAGACAATGATATCTCACCGGCACACGTTGCCGAAGCTTTGCAATTTAGAACTGGAAAAAATTAACGTCTAATATACTGAAGTGGGTTAACATGTTTACCATTTACACGTATTTCAAAATGTAGATGCGGACCAGTTGAGCGACCTGTGTTCCCCAAAATACCAATTACTTGACCTTGAGATACATGTTCACCAACTGAAACTAAAAGTTTATTATTATGTCCGTACCAGGAGGTAATTCCTCCACCATGGTCTACAATAATCATACAACCATACCCGCCATTGTAACCACATTGTGATTTAGTTACCACACCATCACGTGTTGCATAGTTTGGCAAACCAGTTGGACCAGCAATATCCATACCTGTATGTTGCAAACCGTAATACTGTGTAACAATCTTTGCACCAGTTGGCCAAATATATGTACCAAGAGCAGCAGACGGTGGAGGAATGTTAATCGGACCAGTACTTTGAGAATTATTACCAGTATTAGTTGGTTTTTTTACTGGTTTTACAGCCACAATCGGTGTGATTCGTCTAGCACCTGGAACCAAAATTTGTGCACCCACAGTTAAAGCTTTTTCTTTTAATCCATTGAACTTAGTAATTTCAGCAGCAGACACTCCGTAGGTTTTAGCAATACTACTAACAGTATCTCCGCGCTTAACCTTATACAAAATACCATCAGCAGGTGGGATTATTAAATTAGCGCCAGGACGCAACACTGATTTAGTCGTTAGATTATTTGTACTTAATACGGTTTCTATATTCAAACTATATTTTTTTGCTATTCCACCCAACACTTCACCAGTTTGCACAACATGATTAATAGTTTGATTACGAATTGGTCCATTACTTGAACCTCTGCTATCAATTAGACCACCAATAGCCACAAAATATGGTTTTATTAATGCACCGTTATTTGTAGTTGGTGTACTATCTTCAGAGTTAATAATCTCATTAGTCAATTCATTGGTAACACTACCCTCTTTCCAAATATCAGTGAGTACCTCACCTGCCGCACTATTATCTGAGATCACATCATCTACACTTGAAAAATCTTGTTCACCTGGACCCACTAATGAGTAAAGTAGTGTTTTTCTGCCTGGCACTTCACCAAACTCTGGTTCATGCAAAGTGGTGTGTGGCAGAGCTAAAAACAGTCCGGCTGTAATAATAATTAATTGCAATACCCAACGTTCGCCAAGCCAATACCACTGCGTGGTAGTGGGGCGATTTGTTTCTGGAAAAAGACGCTTACGAATATAAAAACTGGCTTTAAAAATAGCAAAGCCGATAGTTTTTTTGTACCAATTATTTATGAACTCAAACCCACGAACAGAAAAAGAAAACAACGAAAAGAAGCCGCGTTTGGCATAAACCAAAACACGGGCACAGTACCACAAGACTCGCAAGATTACTGGCCTAAGCTTCATAGTTAAATCATTGCTAAAACTTGAAATTCCTAGCTGACTATGTTATTCTGTGGCTTATGGTACGGTTGCCAAGTGGAAAGGCGGAGGTCTGCAAAACCTCCATGCGTGGGTTCGATTCCCACCCGTACCTCATAGAGAACCCCACACAGGGGTTTTTAGTTTCTAATTTCCACTATAGCAGTATCACTCACCCTGGTGCTACCATCTTCCATTTCCACCTGAGCAGTCACAGTCAAGATCCCATCTCCTGGTGGATTATTCCACACAAAAACCAATGAGTTATCAAACAAATTGGAAACATTGGTGGTTTCATAAATAGCCGCACCTGCCCCAGAAGAGTGACGCACAATTACTCGGCGAATTCTATCAGTTTGCTGTGGACGCAAATACACCGTAAAAGGAAAATCTTTACGGTGAATTACACTAGGAAGATTACTAAAATATACTCCCGGCTGCTCTCTGAGTGGCTCGAACTTAAACGGAATTGATCTTTCTCCGCGCGCACCAGCGTCATCTTCAGCCACGGCCATGAGCACATGTTCGCCTTGTGATAAACTGTTAGCTTCATAGGCCACTTTGAACGGATATTCAGTACTATTACCCACAAAATTACCGTCAATATAATAACTAACTTTTTTAACACCGCGTGTTGATTGAGCATTGGCTGAAAATTCCATGCTTCGATTATTAATCTTTGCTCCAGGTTGTGGGCTAATAATATCAACCGTAGGAATTGATTCTAAAGAATTTTCATCATCATATTCAGTTGGTGGCTCTGAAAAACTCACATCCCAGTTTGGATCTTTGGCTTTTCGAGCCGCAATCCAATTTTGCAAACCCTGCTCCCAGCTTTTATACATTGGGTCTTTGGCTGGATCATTTGGCACTGGTCCTTGAGGATTATCTTTATCTACATAATGTAAAATATCATGTGGAATTAGATAAGTACGTGTCACAATAAATCCTTCTGGAGTAGAGGATGTAGCCAATTTATTGGTGTACATATCAATCATGGCAGTGACACCGCTGGCAGCACCATTTAAAACTGGTTTAGTGCTTTTATTTGCTGGAGGGGCAGGGAATCTTTCTACCGGTGTACCTTTTAAAGATTCACGCATGAAATAATTCCAAACTTCTCCAGCCATCCGACTTCCACCATAACCATATTTCATTGGTTTATTATTACTATTACCCACCCACACACCTGCTACTAGGCTTGGTGTATAGCCCACAATCCAACCATCTACATAATTATTTGTGGTACCTGTTTTTGCAGCCACCGGTCTACCAGGTAGAGTTAAAGCACTGCCTGCGCCAAAAATATACGCGCGAGCACTATCATCACTTAAAACATTGGTAATGGTTGCGGCAACACCTGGTTCAAGAACTTGCTCGCCATCTTCTGACTTCCATTCATACAAAACTTTTCCTCTATTATCCTCTACTTTTAAAATGCTCGTAACATTTTGTTTCTTACCATTATTAGCAAAAATACCATACGCATTTACATGTTCTAGCATTTTTACTTCACCACCACCAAGCACCAATGATAATCCAAGCCCTTCTTTACCAAAGGTTGTATATCCTAATTTCTCTGTAAATGTTTTGGCCTGGTCTAAACCAACTAAATATAGAGTTTTAACAGATGGAATATTTAAAGATCCTTGTAACGCCTGTCGCATGGTTACTAATCCACGTTCATTTAGATCGTAATTTTTTGGTATATAAGAAGGTGTACCATTAATACCACCAAACTGAGTGGCCACATCATATAATACAGTACTTGGTGTATACCCTTTGGCAAATGCAGCCGTAAAAATAATTGGCTTCATGGAAGAACCAGGCTGTCTTCGAGCTTGGGTAGTGACATTGAACTGACCATTAATACTATCATCATAATAATCTTTTGACCCAACCATGGCTAAAACCTGTGCAGTCTTTGGATCAAGGGCTAACAAACCAGCATTATTAGCATCACCTTCTTTTAATAAAGCCTCGGCCTTATCTTGAATAGCCTTTTCCGCAATTTCTTGTTTTTTCCAATCTAACGTGGTAACAACTTTTAGGCCACCCCGACCTACAGTATTTTCACCATATTCATCAATGAGCTGTTGTTGTACATATTTTACAAAATGAGGGGCATCCATTCGAGTAACAATTTTTTTAATTTCAAGTGGTTCTTCTTTAGCTTTATTTGCCTCTTCAGATGATAAGAAACCTTCGTCTACCATGCGCTGCAACACAAAATTGCGACGTTTTTTCAAAGCATCTAGATCACTTAAATAATATGACGGTAGTTGCGGTAAACCTGCCAAAGTGGCAGCTTCGGCTAATGTTAGGTCTTGAACATGTTTACCAAAATAACTCTGTGAAGCTGATTCCACACCATAGTTAGTACCACCGTAAGGAATTTCATTAAAGTAAATTTTTAAAATAGCATTTTTATCATACTTTTGTTCAAGCCACAGAGCCAAGATAATTTCCTTAGCTTTACGAATTGGACCACGACCCTCATCAATTAAAACCGCGTTCTTTATTAATTGTTGGGTTAAGGTTGAAGCACCGCCACCAATCCGACCCTTGCCCATAAACCCGTATACAAAAGACCGAGCAATACTAAGCGGACGAACACCATGATGTTCGTAGAACTTAGTATCTTCTGTAGCAATAACACCGTCAATTAAATATTTAGGAAGTTTGTCTAACTCAACAATGGTCCGTTTTTTATCCACGTAAATCTCATACAATAAATGCTCTTCGGTTCGATCATAGATCTTAGTACTCTGCTCAAAGACTCGTTCTTCGAGTCGATCTGGATCAGGAAGATCTTTACCAATCCAAATTACAAAAATCAGAGTAATAATGGTTCCAGCAATAAACGCGTACTTTAAAAACCGTCGAAATTTAGGCCAATTTGCCCAGTGAAAACGACTTTTTTTGGCAACATCTTCAATAATAGGATTTTCCTCGTATTCTAGTGCCAAATGCTTGGATTTATGGACTTTTCCCTTGCTAAAGCGCAATTTGGGCATAAGATATTTTCGCTAAAGTTAGCCAAAAAACAACCTTTTTTACGTATTTTTCTAATTGTACCATATCCTGCCTATATTGACAAAAGTGTCAAAAAGTGGTATAGTGGGACGTCTAGAAAGACAGGTACCGTGTAGGTATCTTTTTTAATTCTTAATCTTTCTTATGACGTTGAAATTAAAACAAAACGCCATGAACAAGATTCTTGATTTAGTGGCTGTAGCCATGGTAAGTCTTTCCTTGGTAAATTCCCTTACCAACCCATCTCTGGCTCAAGCCGCGGTAGAATCTAACCTTGAAACAGTTAACTCAACTCCGGCCATTTCTGCTCCAGTAGTAGAAACTACTACCACAACCAAGGCAGTAGTTGAGAAAAAATATAAGGTAAAATATACCAAGGTTGTTGTTGCTACTGCTTACTCTAGTGAAGCAGCTCAGACTGATGCCACACCTTGTATTCCTGCCATGTGGAAATTTAACCTTTGTGAGAACTTTGCTAAAACTGGTATCGAAGATACTATTGCTGATAATTCCTTGAAGCTTGGTACAGTAGTCCAGTTTAAAGAACTCCCAGGTCAAATCTTTGTGGTACGTGACCGTATGAATTCTAAATATACAGGCAAACCCCGCATCGACTTTTGGAAAAGTTCCAAGCCAGCAGCTGTAAAGTTTGGTGTACAAAAATTCACCATGGAAGTTTTGGAAGAAGTAAAATAAAAAAAACAAAAAGACCCTCGAATAAAATCGGGGGTCTTTTTTATTTTACCAGGCTTATTGACGAATAGGCATTACAATGTACAGATAGTCTTGTTTGCTCTGTGGCTTAAACATACAAGCCGCATCACCACTATTTACACAAAACTCAGTTGCGTCACTCTCAAGCTGTTGTAGCCCGTCTAGGACATACCGGTAATTGAGGAGGATGGAGTTTTCATCACCCGTAATATCTACTTCCATTTCGGCGGAGTGCTCACCAGCTTGAGTACTAGCTGAGGAAACACCCAGAGTTTTTTGTGAGGTATTGAGGTCAAAAGAAACTGAATTAATACCTGTAGCTGAAAATAAGCTGGCGGCTTTAATTTTTTTAACCAGATTATCTACCTGACAAATAGCGGTAGTTTTAAAGGTTGCTGGAATGATCTGTGCATAATCTGGGTATCTACCCTGAATGAGCCGAGCACTCATTTCAAACATACCATACCGGAAAGCAATTTGATTTTCACTAATAAATAATCGCACCTGTCTTTCACCCTCCACAGACATACCAAGCAAGCGCACCGCTTCATAAACAACTCGAGCAGGAACAATACATGATACATCTTTTTCTCCTGCTTGCAAAAGAGGTACACGGCTTTCGGCCAAACGATAGGAATCAGTAGCTGCTAAAAGCAAACCATCATACCGTTCAGTTCCAATACGGAAATAGACTCCAGACAATTCTGGTCTAATTTCATTCTTAGCAACCGCAATTACCGTACGCTGCAATCCAGTTTTAAATACTTGAGAATCAATTACAAAACCATATTTTTCATCAATCTCAGGAAGAACTGGATATTCATCAGCAGGCATGCCTTTAATTTTAGTATGATTATTCCCAGCCTGAAGAATAAGTTCATTACCATCAATAGAAATTTCTACGGTTTCTTGCTCTAGGAGGTGAACAAAGTCTGCAAGCATTTTGGCTGGTACCGTAAATGAGCCCGGTGTTTCTACTTTAGCTCTAACCAAAGTTTTAATAGCCACTTCTAGGTTTGTGGCAATAATCTCTACATTAGCCTCAGTTGCTTGAATTAAGATATTAGCTAAGATTGGTAAGTGTGAATGTTTACCTGCTAATGGACTTACAGTATCAAGTGCTTGTTTTAGGTTTTCTCTTGTACACAGGAATTTCATAGTATTAGTATTCTATTTATATATATTTAATTAATAGTAATAATAAGGGCTGGGGACAGAGTGGACAAGTGCTTTTTGGGGCTAGGTAAAAGCAAAATTTTCATAATCGACCTGGGGACTGGCTGTGACTGTAAAAGTGTATGAAATGTGTATAGTTTTGATTTTGGAAAAAAGCTGTGGATACTTTTTGGGTTATAAACAGTTTCATTCACTGTTTATACATAGGGTTATCCACAGAAAATTGGCACTTTTGCACAGAGTTATCCACATTTTGGCTAAAAATAGCCAATTTCCGTTCCTTACATTCGGTTGGCGTACAATCTTTGTTTAATTTGATCTAATTCCTGTTTAAGCTTAAGGTTTTCCTCTACTTCGGCTGCTACCTTGGTATGGGCATGCATGGCGGTGGTGTGATCACGTCCACCGAGCTCTTCACCAATGGCAGGGTAAGAGAGTTTAAGCTCCTCACGGAGGAGATACATAATTACTTGGCGAGGGAAAGCTACGCGCTTTTCTCGGCTCTTACCCACAATGTCTTCCATCTTGAGGTCAAAGAAAGAGCAAACTTCCACCACTAATTCTTTGGGAGTAAGGGAGCGACGCATGTTTTGCTCAGCATAGGCTTCAAGCGTGGATTTGATTGAGGCCTCAGTTACTTCCATGTTTTTGAGCTGGTGAATGGCAATGACTTTATTGAGTGCGCCCTCAAGTTCACGGATGTTGTTTGGTACAGAAGTAGCAATTACTTGTAAAAGAGCTTGAGAAATTGGGTAATTTTTTTCTTGAGCTTTGGTTTGCAAAATTGCTACGCGAGTTTCTAAATCTGGGGTAGAAATATCAGCAATCATGCCCCACTCAAAGCGACTGCGTAAGCGATCTTCAAGTGCAGGAATAGCTTTTGGTGGGCGGTCACTAGAAAGAACCACTTGTTTGCCTTGTTGGTGGAGTTCATTAAAAGTATGAAAAAATTCTTCTTGTGTTCCTTCTTTTCCGCCAATAAATTGAATATCATCTACTAAAAGGAGGTCAACATTGCGATAACGATCTTTAAATTCTTTGGCTCGACCTTCTTTTACTGAAGTTACGTACTCATTGGTAAATTTTTCTGAGCTTCCGTATAAAACTTTAACCGCAGGGTTATTTTCTAACATGGCATGACCAATGGCTTGAAGTAAGTGGGTTTTGCCTAATCCTACACCCCCATAAATAAAGAGAGGGTTGTATGATTCACCAGGTTTTTCTGCTACAGCTTGGGCAGCTGCATGAGCCAATTCATTACCTTTACCAACCACAAAAGTTGCAAACGTGTATTTTGGGTTAAGACCAAATTGTTGGGCAGCAGCTTGGCGAGTGTACTGAGCACTAGGTTGATTGCCAAAGTTATGTGCAATGGTGGTGATTGGTGGAGTAGAAGGGATTACACATTCTTGTTCAGTTACATTTTTTACATTTTCTACCACATATTCAATCTTTTTGATTGGTTTTCCTGTGATGCGCTCCACAGCCTTAACAATGTCAGTATGGTATTTTTTTTCAATGTAACCCTTGTGGAAAGCACTTGGCAAACAAACCTTGGCCTCGCTGTTTTCATACTTAACAAGTCCTGTATTTTTGAGCCAAGTATTGAAGTTAGGGGTAGTAATTTTAAGCTCTAATTCCGCTAACACAGCTTGCCAGATTTCCAGATTAGTCATAACTAGGGCTTACATTAAAGGGGTGAACCAGTGGATAAATAGGATAATGGTAGCATTGTAGCATAGTTTTTCCACAGTAAAAATCGCTTAATTTAGACAAAAAGTGGGTAACCTGTGTATATCCTGTGGATAGTGTGGATAACTTGTTAATATAGCCAAAAAAATAATGAGGTTTGACAATTTAGAAAAATTCTTATATACTCTGTTTATTCTTTTATCTTAGATATGGCAACAAAACGTACGTATCAGCCAAAGAAACGCAAGCGCGTAAAAGCGCATGGCTTTCTTAAACGGATGGATACCAAGAACGGTAGAACCGTATTGGCCCGCCGCCGCGCCAAGGGTCGCAAAAAGCTTACTGTCAGTGATGAACTGAAAGGCAAGCGCACACGCAAAACTCGCTAGTTAAAGGGCCCGAAAGGGCCTTTTCTATTATATGCTTCCAGCAGAAAATCGTCTTACTAAAGACCGTGACTACGAAATCCTTTTTACTGAAGGCAAATTTGCTGGCAGTAATTTTGTTACGGCTAAGATGTGGGTGATTGAGCCAGAAAAATATCCTCGCCGAAATTATTTAAAAACTGATTTGAAAATTGGATTTTTGGTAAGTAAAAAAGTAGATAAACGGGCGGTTGTGCGTAATCGTCTTAAACGTCAAATGCGTGAAGTGGTGCGGTTGCTTTTGAAAGATAATAAATTGAAACCCGGGTCAATGATTGCGTTTATGGCTAAGCCTGAAGCTAAGACTGCTGAATACCAAGATCTAGAAACTGATATTTTGTTTATTTTAAAACGAATGCGCGTGCTCTATGATTAAATGGAAAACAATTTCCCATTTTCCGCGCAATTTAGTTTTGCTTCTTATTCTCTTGTATCAAAAAACAATTTCTCCTGACCATGGAATTTTTAAAGCCCGGTATCCGTATGGATTTTGTCGGTTTTATCCAACCTGCAGTGAATACGGTTTTCAGGTGATACAAAAAAGAGGTATCCTGATTGGAGCACCTCTTTTAGTGTGGAGAATTCTTAGGTGTAATCCTTGGGGTAAGGGCGGTGTGGACCAACCTTAGCCAAGCACTTGCTCTTTAAGCCATTTAATTACTTTTTTGTTAGTAATAATGGTTTCCAAAGTGCGACGTACTTCTGGTGTTTGAAGATTAGCCAAGTAGTCTGGGTTATCGCGGTAGGCTTCAGTCATCATGTGAATTTCCGCTTCAATTTCACTCTCACTAACAGTAATATTGTTTGTCTTAGCCAAGTGACGAGAAATAAGTGCGGCCTCTGCCCGTTTAGTGGCTTGTTCAGTAAAGTCTTTATTGATTTCTTCTTCAGTTTTCTTAATATCTTTAAGATAATCTTCAATTGATACTCCACTCCGCTCTAAGTCGCGGGTAAGTTCGTAGTACATTTTCTTTTTCTCAGCATCTACTAAAATCTCTGGGAGTTCACTAAATTTAGTTTTAGCAATTAAACTATCAAAGATTTCAATTTCTACTTTTTCATCAGCTTTTTGTTCTGCTTCTTTACCAATATTTGTGCGGAGCAAAGTGCGGAGGGCTTCGACACTTTCTTGTCCAAGAGCTTTAGAAAATTCTTGGTTTAATTCTGGAAGTTCCCGAGTGTAAACTTCTTTTACGGTTACGCTTACATTCACAGTTTTACCAGCAATGTTCTTTTGGTAATGAGTTTTTGGGAAAGAAATTGGGAATGTTTTTTGATCATCTTTCTTTAAACCAACTAATTCTTTATTAAAGCCCGGAATATAATGATCTTCAGACAAGTACACACGGTACCCATTGGCTTGTCCACCATCTACTGGGACACCATCTAATTTCATGTCCATGTCTACTGTCATGAGGTCGGCTTCTTCAGCGATACCGTTTTTAAGCACTTCTTTTGATTGGAGTTTGCGGAGGTTTTCTAAAACTTCATCTACTTGGGCATCAGTTACTTCTTTGACTTCGCGCTTAACAGTAATCTTTTTAAGATCAGGAAGCTCAAGAGTTGGTAAAAGTGAAACAGTGGCTTTGTAAGTAAGTTCATTACCTGGGGCCATTTTATCCAAATCAACCTTAGGCATACCCACGGTTTCCAGTTTTTCTGCATCAACTGCTTGGTAAAAGCTGTTTTGTACAATATCTTCCAAAGCTTCTTGCATGATATTCATTTCACCTACCTGGCGTTTTACAATATCATAAGTGGCTTTGCCTGGGCGGAAGCCTTCAATTTTAACGCGGTGACTGATCCGTTCAGCGGCTTTAATCATGAATTTTTGATATTCGTCTGGCTGTACGGTAATTTCTAGCTCAACCTGGGATTTTGGCAAATCTTTTCGTTTATGTGGCATAGGAATAGTTAAAAGTGAAAGCATTATGGCTTAAATGAGCGGAAAAGTCAATATTTATATGGATTGACAAAAGGTGTTTTTTATGCTATAATTTGTATAGATTATATTAAACAAATAAAAATATGTCTGTTGAAACAGTAGGAAACTCAAATGAAGCCGAAGCTCTTAAATTTAAGCAAAAATTAGAAAGTTCTGAGATTATAGTTAAAGAGCCTGAGAACCAAACAATTTCTGATCCAAATGCAGAAGATTCCGACACTAACTTTGCTTTGGACATGGCCTTGGAAACTATGGAAGGTTTGGAAAAAGCCAAGGCAGGAAATGGTGATCCTCAAGAAGCAATTTCGTTTGCTGATACTCAACTGCCAGTTTTGTACCAGATATACGAAAAAATGCCTGGTGACAATACACCAGATAAAACTGATTTAGCAAGAAAGATTAGAGAGATTACAGAAGCGATTGCTGATTTAGCAGAAAAATCCGCAGATCAAGGTATTGATGCGGTTGAGGCGCAAATTGCTAACATGTAATAGTTTATATAAACCCGCCCAATAAAATGGGGCGGGTTTTTTATTTTAGGTGAGCATGTTACAATGTTTGGGTATGGAAAAAGATCAAAAACGCTTAATTATTGTTGATGGAAACGCAGTTATTCATCGTGCGTATCATGCGATCCCGCCACTAACAACCAAGGAAGGGTTGGTTGTTAATGCTGTTTATGGGTTTGCAACCACACTTTTGAAAGTACTGTCTGAATTTAAGCCAGAGTATATGGCCGTGACTTTTGACATGGCTGGCGGTACTTTTCGTGATGCCTTGTACAAGGAATATAAGGCTAAGCGTGTAAAGGCTGACCAAGAATTGTATGATCAGATTCCCTTGATTCATGATTTAGTGGCAGCGTTTGGAATTGAAATTTTTGAACAAGTGGGATTTGAAGCTGATGATGTGATTGGTTCGATCACTTGTTTGGTGAAGGGTGACAAAAATTTGGAAACTATTATTTTGTCTGGAGACATGGATCTTTTGCAATTGGTAGAAGATAACGTGAAGGTTTGTACTTTTAAAAAAGGTTTGTCTGAGTTTACTTTAATGGATCCGGCGGCTGTGCAAGAAAAATACGGTTTTGGTCCAAAACAGGTGGTGGATTATAAAGGTTTACGCGGCGATACTTCAGATAATATTCCTGGTGTGCCTGGTATTGGTGAGGTAACTGCCACAAGTTTGATTAAACAATTTGGCTCTTTGGATAACATATATAAAGAAATTAAAAAAGGTAATCCTGGTCTTAGCTCTAGTGTTTATACTAAATTAGTGGCAGGTGAAGATTCAGCTCGAATGAGTTATGAGGTGGCTACAATTCACTGTGAAATGAAAGATTTAAATTTTGAGCTAGAAAAACTAACGGTTAAACCTTTGGATAAAGAAAAAATATTACCACTTTTACAAAAATTTGAATTTGTTTCTTTGGCAAAACGACTTGGGGCTACGGCTGATGAAGTGGTGAAGGAAAAAAAGAGCAAAAAAGCTGGTACTGAAGTAGTGAAGGTGATAGATGCAGGTGAAAGCGCGAACTTGGTGCAAAAATTTACCAAGCAGGGTCATTTTATTGCCAAAGAAGTAGTTACTGGTGCAGTGGTACCAAATGGTGAATTTTTAGGATTTGTGGTTGGTGATGATAAACCGGTTTTTGTGGAATGGAAAATTTTATCCAAAGAAGACAAAAAGATTTGGGAAAGTTTATTTGCTGATGAAAAAGTGGAACTCCGTGGTCATGATCTAAAGCAATTGGTTAAATGTCTATTGTCAGAAGGGATTGAAATAAAGAATCGACTTTTTGACCTCATGATTGCTTCATATATTACTAATTCTAGTACTCGTGCACATGACGTGCCTAGTATTGCCCTGCGTGAACTGGCTGAGGAAGCACCAATCGCCGGTCAAGAAACTTTATTTGGGCCTGAATTATCATCTCGAGCTTATTGTTTATCAGTGGTAGAACGAACTTATTTAGATTATTGTGCGGCACTGAAAAAAAATAATGATGAAGAATTATTTTATACTTTGGAGATGCGCTTGATTCCAGTGCTAGCACAAATGGAAATGAATGGGATAGAAATTGATTCTGAGTTTTTAAATGATTTGTCCAAAATTGCTGGTGAGCAAGTAGAAACAATTACGAAAAAGATTTGGAAAGAGGCTGGTGAAGAATTTAATGTATCTTCTTCTGTGCAGCTTCGTGATATTTTATATGAAAAAATGGGTTTGAAGGTATCAGGAATTAAAAAGGGTAAAACTGGATATTCTACTGCCGCAGCTGAATTAGAAAAAATGCGTGGTTCTCATCCCATTATTGAACTCATTGAAGATTATCGCGAGCTGACTAAATTGCAAAATACTTATTTGGAAGTTCTGCCTGCAATGGTAAATAAAAAAACTGGACGATTGCATGGAAGTTTTAACCAAGCGGTTGCAGCTACGGGCCGGCTTTCAAGTACTGATCCGAATTTGCAAAATATTCCGGCGCGCACAGAATTTGGCAAAAAGATTCGCGAAGCTTTTATTGCGCCAAAAGGTAAGACTTTGGTAGTAGCAGATTATTCGCAGTTTGAACTTCGGATTGTAGCTTCCATGGCAGAAGATGAAAAATTAATTGAGATTTTTAATAAAGGCGAAGATGTTCATAAAGCTACGGCAGCTGTGATTCATAATATTCCGCTTGAAGAAGTTACCAAAGAACTTCGTTTTTCAGCTAAAGAAATTAACTTTGGTGTTTTGTATGGCATGGGTGCTTATGGGCTCTCGTCACGAACTGGCATTACGCAATTTGAAGCCAAAGATTTTATTGAAAAATATTTTCAGCAATTCGCAGGGGTAAAAAAATACGTGGACGATACGATTGAATTTGCTAAAGCTAATGGATATGTAGAAACTTTATTTGGTCGCCGCCGATATATTCCAGAAATTTTATCAAGCAATTATCAACTACGCAGTGCTGGCGAACGCATGGCTGTAAATATGCCGGTGCAAGGTACGCAAGCAGACTTGATTAAAAAAGCCATGATTGATGTGGCCGAATATTGTGCCAAAAATTATTCCATTGACCAAGTAAAAATGCTACTTCAAGTTCACGATGAATTGGTATTTGAGGTGGATACTAAACTTGTTGAAAAAATTGTGCCAAAAATTAAATCTTTAATGTCTGATGTTACAAAATTAAAAGTGCCAATTGAAGTAAATGTTGGAACTGGAGATAATTGGGGTGAGGCTAAATAATTTGGTAAATAAAAAATCCTCCGACTTGGAGGATTTTTTAAATTCGAGGAAACTATTTCTTCACTTCCATTTTAGCTTTGCAAGAAGGGCAATTGCCACAAGTGCATTCGCCGCCTTTGCCAGTGGCGCATGAACCACCACAACATTTTTCTTTAAGCAATGCCCATTTACCAGCACCTGTACCCATGAGGGCAAAGAGTCCGCCGATCATGGCGATTGGAGCAAACATACCCATGAATGGACCAGCGCGGTGTACTGTAAGCAAGGCAACTACCATAATTACAGCCAACCAAGCAGCTGCGTAGCACACGTATACTCCCAAGAGTAGCATGAGACCACCAACTACTTCAGCCAGACCTACAAAATAAGCCCAGAATTCTGGAGCTCCAAAACCTAAACTATTAAACATGGCAACCGCACCATCGTGTCCAGGACCAAGCTTATTGTAACCGGTGTATAAAAAGATAGTTGCGAGCGCAAGTCTAAGTAAAAAAAGACCGGCTGCTTTGCACTTTCCCCCACACTTATTAGCGCAGAGACACATAGTTATCTGGTTAAAAATAATTTCTAAGCTTTTGGCTTAGCCTCCTCACCGAGGTCAATTATATACCTATGTCCCCAGCGATGCAATGTCCAATCTAAAATGATTTTAAATTTATGAGCTAGGCCTGGTAAGAACAATACATAGGCTGTGCGACGAAGCCACCAAGCAAATGGACCAGAAATAAAAATTGGGCCAAACTGAGCCACTGCCTGCCAATTGCCTAATGGTAAAATTGTACCTGTAGATTTAAAATAAAATGGTTTAGGAATTTTTTTCTTTCGCAAGATTGAGAGTAGGTGTTTGGCCACATACCGCCCCTCTTTGTGTGCAGCCTCTCCTAATTGTGGATATGGGAAACCTGCCTCATCTTTGGCAAGCATAATATCTCCCACCGCGTAGAGGCTGGAAAATTTTTCATGTTGAAGAAAATTATTAACTGGTACTCTACCTTGTTCACAAAATTCTTGGGAAATATAACAGGCACCAATATTTTCAAAACCTGCGGCCCAAATTACTAAATCTGAATCAATGGTTGTTTTATCAGCCAGAATAAGAGATTTTTTTGTAACTTCAGTGGCACGACTGTTTAAGTAGATAATTACTTTTTTCTTTTCTAAACTTTTTTGAATAAATTGTCGAGTTTTTTCTGGAAGAATGGGAACTAATGAGTCCGCGGCCTGTACCAGATTAATACTAATTTTTTTCTCTGGATATAATTCGTGAATATCACTTTCTAAAAAATGCGTAAGCTGTCCTGCTATTTCCACACCAGTGTATGAACCGCCAACAACGGTAAAACTAAGTTTATTCTCACAATTTTCTAGAAGATCAATAATTCTTTCTTGTAATTTCATGGCTGCGGACATGGTGCGAACATTGTAAGTATTTTCGGCTGCGCCGGGAGTCTTAAAATAATTTACCGCACTGCCTAAAGCGGCTACAACATAATCATAGGTAAAAGTGCCTGCTGAACTGGTAACTTCTTGTTTCTCGGGGTTAAGATTAATCACCTTGGCGCGTACAAATTGATGTGGCGCTTCTACTAAAGCCCGAAGCGGAATGGCACAATGACTAGCCTCTACCACACCGGTCGCTACTTCATGAAGCATTGGAGTGAAAGTAAAGTAATTATTTTGATCAATTACGGTAATTGTTTGTTTAAGACCGTGTCGTTTTAGACCTTTGGCTAAAGTGCGGTAGGCTTCATAGCCGCCAATGCCACCGCCTAGTACGAGGATATTTGTGTGTTGTTTTTTCATACGATTTGTCTGTTTATAATATCATAATTAGGCTTATTTACCAACCAGTTTAAGTTTGATATAGTGAGCCCACTATGATCATTTTTATCTACGGCTCAGATACGTACCGTAGCCGGCAATATCGCGATAAAATTGTTACTAAATTCCAGACTGAAAAAGATCCTGGTGGTTATAATATTGTGAATATTGATGGTGAAAACGCTCCTGTGGGTCAAATTACCCAAGAGGTTTGTTCCGCGCCTTTTTTGTCTGAGAAACGCATGGTGGTGGTAAAAAATACTTTGTCTGGGAAAGTTAATAAAGCTTTGGATGAACTAGAAACTTTAATTTCTGAAAAGAAAGTACCTGAATCTACTGTTTTAGTGATTTGGGAGAGAACAGAAGAATTTAAGAATAAAACTGCACAGGGAATTGTTAAACTTTTGCAGGCAGAAAAATTTAAGGAACATTTTCCTACTCTAGGAGTAAATGAAGCTGTTGGTTGGGCTAAACAACAGCTAACTGCTTTTGGGTTAAGTGCTGGGCCTGGTGCTGTAGAATCTTTAGTGGCTGGTGCGGGGACAGATTCATTTGTTATTGAACAATTACTACTCCAATTAAAAGCGTATAAGCCGGGCGGAACCATTACTACTGCGGATGTGGCTCAATTTGTAGAGGCACCAGCTGATGACAATATTTTTGCACTCGTGGAACATTTTGTGCGTGGTAATGCCAAGGCTGCGCTCAGTATGATGCGTGCTCAATATAAAAATGGTGAAGATGAAAATTTTATTTTACTTATGCTTATTCGGCAGGCACGGATGATGCTATTGGTGGCTGATGGACTTACTCGTAATGAAAGCCCAGATATCATGGCCAAAAAATTAGGCCTCCATCCTTTTGCCATAAAAAAAACCGTACCATTGGTACGGCAATTTACCCGTAAACAATTGGAAGATTTCTTTTTAGCTTTATCTGACTTTGACCAAAGAATGAAAACAGGGCATGGAGATCTTGGGGTGATGCTCGATACCTTAGTTGCCAAACTCGCAATCCGTTAATGTCATTGCGAGGAGTCTGAACGGTCTACATGTCATTGCGAGGAGTCTTCGACGAAGCAATCCCGAGATAAATTCACCACGAGATTGCTTCTCCCGCAAAGCCGGGATCGCAATGACAACTAAAAAATCACTTCAATACGAAGTGATTTTTTTCTTTTCACTCATTTAATAACCAATTTTGATTATGAAATGAGTGAGTGGGAGCGTCGTTAGATACCCCCGACCACATCTTTCGCTTGCGCGATTGACATGAGTCGGAGCGTAAAACGCTCCCACACCCTCCCTTCGGCTTACTTGGCGCAACCGTCCATGTCCCACCAAGGAGACCATGTAAAGTGACGACCGTCCTTCTTGCAGACTGAGTTAGACTGCGGAAGGGCTATCTCGACCTCGTTCTTGATGAAGATGAACTCGGTCCGAAGGTTGCCTCCCAGAAGGTCAAAAACCTGCAGGAGATTCATTTCCGAAACCGCGACCGCGTGGATGCTGCAAGTTGCGAGCATAGTCGCGTCCAACGCAATCTCGAAAGGGACCGTCGTGGTTCCCGTCCGGTTGAGCTTGGCTTCAACGCTGAACGGGAGTTCTTCTCCGTTCGTGAGGTCGCAGGTGCCACCGAGCGTGATGTAGCTCACGTCTTCGGGGATGTTCTGGCTCAGGATTTCGAACTGCTTGATCGTGTACTCTCCGGCCATGTAGACCGAGTAATTCTGACCGAGCAAGTTCGGGATCTCTCCGGCTTCGAGATCTGTGATCCCGCTTTTGTCCTCGTCCTGACCGAAGTCAGGCCGCTCGTTCGGGGGCGTGGCCCCCTGCACCTCGTACCCGTGCGGGTAATAATCCCCGCTGTCACCGCAACCGGCGACGAGGGAGGAGATGGTGAGAACGACGAGCGCGGCGCGAATGGTCTGCATGACTTTCTCCTGGTGGCGTTTGTTCGTGCGCCACATCTAGAACCCTGCTGAGTCAAGACGACAACCGAATGGTCGTTTGTCCTACCCATGGATTTACTGAGGCAAGCATACCTCTGCAAAACGCTGGTTAGGACCGAGAAGATTGTTTAAGTTAACTGGAGAGTATAGCACTTTTTGACCTTTTTGTCAATGGTAAAACGGCCATGAAGTACTAAAAAATGGCTCAACAGAGCCATTTTTGTGAGGGGGATAACTTGGGAAGGGTAATAAAAAACCATCCTTACGGATGATTTTTCGAACGTTATGTGGTTTAAGCCTTCTGTACCCGTTTAGCCAGGCGAGAAAGCTTACGAGCAGCAGTATTCTTGGAAAGAACACCACGCTTGCGAGCCT
>CAYYQC010000010.1:0-25368 GCA_964473715.1 uncultured Gammaproteobacteria bacterium | reverse complement strand
TGATCCGACCGAGAGTGGCGGGCGGATCGAGTGTTCGGCGTCTGTTCAGACGCACACGACCCCACTGGTCGTTGCCTTCCGTACGGGAGGACTTCTGTCTCCGAGTGGAGACAAGTTAACGACCCCGAGGTACGGGTTCGTTATTTCTTCTTGGCCTGACCATCACGGAGCCGGACACCGGGCTTCTTGGTATCCTTCCGTGCGGCCTTGTTCGCGGCACGACGACGCTCGCGGGCAGCAAGCTGGTACGCATTCTTCATGGAAGCTCCTTACGTCGAGTTCTGCCCGAAGTAGACAGAACGTTGTGGATAATCCTAATCAATTATTTATAATTACGCAAGAGAATAGAGTTGATAAAAATAATAAATAAGCCAAATTTGGAGCGCGAGAATAATTGTAGCCACGGCTTGAAAAGAAATTTTTTTAGTTTTATGACGAAAAAGATGCATGGCGAGTAGTGCGCCCAGTGACCCACCAATTAACATGGAAAGCCATAAAGTGCGTTCACGAATTCGGCGCATGCCAACTTGCTGTGAACGAGATTTATCTACACCAAATAAAATAAACGCAACTAAATTGGTTGTTACAAAATAAGCAGTGATGATATTTAAAAAAGATAATTCTGTTTCCACATTATTTAGTGTGATTAGCGTGATAACTACGATCTACTTCTGCTAAACGTACAATTTCCTGACGTACAAAATCAGGATTAGGAATGTCATGGAAAATAATAGTAGAAGTATTGGAAGCTGTGGCAATTACTAAATCACCATATTTAAAAATCGTTCCAAAAATTCCTTTTACATGTGTGGTCACATCTTGAATTTGAAATAATTCAAGTTCGGTGACGGTGCGCGCAAATAAACCTTTTTGCTCCGTGTCTACAATGCGATCATTGGTTACAATCCAAAGGTCTAGATAATAATCAATAAATTGAATGTAAAAAAACATGAGCGCGTATAAAGCAAACGCACTACCTGCTAAAATAGTGAGTGGATAGGCGATTGGGCCTAATAATAAATCTGGAAATAAATATTTAATACCAAAGTATACAACCGATGGCACTAAAAGCATTCCTATGAAACTAAACACTACGGGCATGAAAGTGAGCCAGTGTCTGCGCAGAGTATGTTCAACGCGCTCGTATGATTTTTGAGTAACAAAATGTGAGAGATGCATATTATAGAGAAGATTCAGGAAAGAAATCATTTGCACCACCACCAATATTCAAAAGTGTCACTGGTTGCTGCCAATCAATTTCACTAAGCGCTTGAAAAGTACCAAATAAAATAAAGATTGTAGCTGCTAAAATTGAAACTGTAATAATAAAACTCCAGAGTGTGATAGTACCGCTGCTAAAAATATGGTAAAAATTTACAGCAATGAAAAAACCAAAAATAACTAAGAAACCAAAGAAAGTAAAAAGAAAAACGTAGAGTGGAGCCTGGAGAATCATAATTTTAAATGGTCATATGCCGAACGAGTGGCTTTGCGTCCGCGCGGTGTACGTTCTATAAAACCAATTTGTAATAAATAGGGTTCGTAAATATCCTCAATAGTTTCCATGTCTTCTGCTACTGCTGCGGCCAAAGTATTCAGACCAACTGGTCCGCCACCAAATGTCGTAATAATGCTATGGAGAATCTTACGATCAACTTCGTCTAAACCGTGTTGGTCAATATTTAAAAGAACAAGCGCGGCTGTAGTAGTTTGTGGAGTTAGTATACCATTTGCTTCAATTTCCGCGTAATCGCGAGCGCGTTTTAGTAGGCGATTGGCTACGCGCGGTGTACGACGAGAACGTTCAGCAAGTAATTGCGCAGATTCATCGTTTATATTTAGACCCAATAATTCCGCGCTTCTTTTGACAATGGTGCCAATTTCACTGTGCTCATAAAAATTTAAATGAAAGACATGACCAAAACGATCACGAAGCGGAGCGGCTATTAAATTTAATTTAGTGGTGGCGCCAATTAAAGTGAATCGTTCCAAAGGCAAGCGCAAGGTGCGCGCGGCCGGGCCTTTGCCAATTACTACATCAAGCACAAAATCTTCCATGGCAGAGTATAGAACTTCTTCAACCGTTTTATTTAAACGGTGAATTTCATCAATAAATAAAATATCACCGGCCTTTAGATTAGAAAGTATGGCCGCAAGGTCGCCAACGCGCTCCAAAGCTGGCCCTGAGGTTACTTTGATATGCCCACTCATTTCACGGGCAATAATATGGGCTAAAGTGGTTTTGCCAAGTCCAGGATTTCCGTATAATAAGATGTGTTCAAGTGGTTCGTTGCGTTTTTGGGCTGCGGCAATACCAATCTTAAGCCCGGTTTTAATATGTTCTTGGCCAATAAATTCAGCCAAACGTTGTGGGCGCAAGGTAAGTTCCGCTTTTTCTTCATACTCATCAACTGCACGGCTAGTTACAAGCCGGTCAAAGTCATTTTCCTCTGAATTGTCGTCCCAAATTTCTTCTGACATAGTTGTCACCAGTGTATCATATTTATGCCATGTGGATAAGTTTTTTTATTTGTTATACGACGTAAAAAAAATGCTTTAGTTGACTGTAAAAAAGACCAAAGTACTTCATTCTAGTACCACTCGGCAGACTGTGTTATACTACTTTCTGCCTGTCAAAAACCAATATGTTGTGGTCAAAAAAGTATTACACCACAATATGTAGCTCTCTCAAGGAAATGCACCGATAATTCCTGTGTTGACTGGCGTTCGGTGCTTTTTTAACTCATTCCCACTAAAAATCGCCATATGGGGCCAACTGATTCCAAGTTTATTGCCGGATTAAAACTCGGACAACAAGAAAATACCACCTTTACTTATAATGAAAATGGTCTACGTTTGACCCGTCTTTATAGTAAAGAAGGAGTTAGCCCCTTTGATTTAGTGGAGTATGAAAAACGAAGCTCAGTTATCCGTGAACCAGATGGAACAGTTGTTTTTGAAATGAAGGATATTGAGATTCCTAAAATGTGGTCCCAAGTCGCTACAGACATTATTGCTCAAAAGTATTTCCGGAAGGCCGGTGTACCTCAGTTTAATGCTGATGGGTCACCAAAGCAGAACACAGACGGGTCTCCTATGCTTGGACCTGAAACTAGTGTGAAGCAAACAATGCACCGGCTGGCCGGGACTTGGAGATACTGGGGAGAAAAGTATGGTTATTTTGCTTCTCCAAAAGACGCAGAGATTTTTTATGATGAAATGGTCGTGATGTTGCTCCGCCAAATGGCTGCGCCAAACTCACCACAATGGTTTAACACAGGACTCCACTGGGCTTATGGCATTAATAGCCAAGCTCAGGGCCATTATTATGTTGATCCAGACACTGGCGTGCTTACTCGGGCTAAAGATGCATATTCTCACCCTCAACCACATGCTTGTTTTATCCAATCCGTAGACGATGATTTGGTCAATGAAGGTGGTATTATGGATTTGTGGGTTCGTGAAGCTCGTTTGTTTAAATACGGTTCTGGTACTGGTACAAACTTTTCTGGTTTACGCGGACGCGGTGAACCTCTTTCTGGTGGTGGCAAGTCTAGTGGTCTCATGAGTTGGCTTAAAATCGGTGACCGCGCAGCTGGAGCTATTAAATCTGGCGGTACTACTCGCCGCGCTGCTAAAATGGTTATTTTGAATCTTGATCACCCTGACATTCAAACCTTCATTAATTGGAAGGTAGAAGAAGAAAAGAAAGTGGCTGCTTTAATTGCTGGTGGTTATCCTTCAGATTATGAAGGTGAAGCTTATCAAACCGTTTCTGGTCAAAATTCCAACAATTCCGTACGCGTGCCAAACAAGTACATGGAAGCTTTGAAAAATAATGGGACTTGGAATCTTACTTGGCGTACTGATGGTTCTGCTTGCAAAACTTTGAAAGCTCAAGAACTTTGGGATCAAATTGCTTTTGCGGCTTGGGCTTGTGCTGATCCTGGTTTACAATTTGATGACAATATTAATGACTGGCACACTTGCCCACAATCTGGCCGGATTAATGGATCTAACCCATGCAGTGAATATTTATTCCTCGACAACACTGCTTGTAACTTGGCTTCACTCAACCTTGTACATTTCTTTGACCCAGCTACCCTTACTTTTGATGTTGATGGTTTCAAACATGCCACTCGTTTGTGGACGGTAGTTTTGGAAGTTTCTGTACTCATGGCCCAATTCCCAAGTAAGGAAATTGCGCAAATGAGTTATGAATTCCGTACACTCGGTCTTGGTTATGCAAACATTGGTTCTGTACTCATGATGAGTGGTATTCCATATGAATCAGATGAAGCCTATGCGTTTACTGGCGCTGTAACTGCGCTCATGACTGGTGAAAGTTATCGTACTAGCGCAGAAATGGCTCGCTTCCTTGGTACTTTCCCAAAATACGAACTCAATAAAAAAGACATGCTTCGTGTTATTCGTAATCATCGTCGCGCCGCTTTCAATGCGCCAGATAGTGATTATGAAAAATTAACAGTAAAACCAATTGGGATTAATCCTGAATTTGCACCTGCATATTTGCTCGCAGCAGCTCGTGAATCTTGGAATGAAGCACTTGAATGGGGTGAACAATATGGTTACCGTAATGCGCAAACAACATTGCTTGCGCCTACTGGTACGATTGGTCTTTTGATGGATTGTGCTACAACTGGAGTTGAGCCAGATTTTGCACTTGTGAAATTCAAGAAATTAGCTGGTGGAGGATATTTCAAGATTGTAAATGAAGCTGTTCCCGCTGCTCTGAAAAATCTTGGTTACAATCCATCACAAATGAGTGAAATTATTGATTACATGAAGGGTACTGGTGATATTACTAATGCCCCTCATGTTAATAGCGAATCACTCAAGGCCAAAGGGTTTACTGACGATGATATTGTGGCTTTGAATAAAGCGCTTGGTTCTGCTTTTGAAATCAAATTTGCCTTTAACATGTGGACCTTGGGTGAAGATTGCCTCAAGCGTGTAGGTTTTACCACGGCTGAATACAATGACCCAAATTTCAACATGCTCCTTGGTCTTGGCTTTACACCAGAGCAAATTGAAGCCGCTAATGAATACGTGTGTGGTGCCATGACTATTGAAGGTGCGCCGCATTTGCAGACTGAACATTATCCAATTTTTGACTGTGCAAATAAATGTGGTAAAAAAGGTCAACGGTATATCCATTGGCGTGGTCATGTGAAAATGATGGCCTCTGCTCAACCTTTCTTGTCTGGTGCGATTTCCAAAACCATTAACATGCCAAACGAAGCTACTTTGGAAGATGTTAAAGATGCTTACCAAGAATCATGGGAAGTTTGTCTCAAGGCAGTGGCTTTGTATCGCGACGGTTCAAAACTTTCTCAACCACTATCTACTTCTTCAAAAAAATCCGAAGAAAAAAAAGCTGATAAAGAAGAAGCCGATGCCAAAGCTTTAGTTGCAACTGAAGCAGCTAAATTGACTACTGAGCCAGCCCGCGTTTCGGTGGCCGCTAGTGCTAATGATTTAACCAATGCTTTACAAAAAGTGAGTGAAATTTTGAATACTCATACACCAGATTCACATGCCATGGAAATGTACAGTAAAGATGGCACTGTGACTGATCACCATGTGTATGTGCATGGTGAAAAACGTCGCTTACCAGCCAAACGCAGTGGTATTACGGTTTCTACAAAAATTGGTAACCAGCAATTATGGCTCCGTACTGGTGAATACCCAGATGGTCGTTTGGCCGAAATTTTTATTGACATGTACAAAGAAGGGGCAGGTTTCCGTAGTATGCTGAACATGTTTGCAATCTCGGTTTCTATGGGCTTGCAATATGGTGTTCCACTCGAAAAATTTGTGGAGAACTTCGTGTTCACTCGGTTTGAACCGGCAGGCATGACTGATCACCCAAATGTAAAAATTTGTACTTCTGTAATTGATTTTGTTTTCCGTGTTTTGGGAATGGAATATCTTGGCCGCACTGATTTTGTACAAGTACCACCAAAAGGAATTCACAAAAATCGGTTTGAACAAATTGCTAACAGTCAGAATTTTGAAAATAATTCTACTCAAACTAGACTTACTGACATGGTAGTTAAACCAACTGCGCAAGCTGTTGCCCAACCAATGGTTGAAGAAACTGCAGAAGAATCAACCATGGAATTGCCTTTATCAAACGACGGGCACGCGGTTGATGCCATGGACGCAGCTCTTGGTGAAATGATGGGTGATGCTCCAGCTTGTCCAACTTGTGGCCACATTACGGTTCGTAATGGCGCCTGCTATAAGTGCTTGAACTGCGGTGATTCACTTGGATGTAGTTAAAGATATATAAGGTAAATAAAAACTCTCCGCTTAAAACGGAGAGTTTTTTTAAATTTAAAATAGTTATTTTCCCCGATTCCGTTGCTGTTCTGCAAACCAATCAAGAGATTTTTGCAATTCTTTTTCGTCAAAAGCTGGCCATTTCGTATCTACAAAATACAATTCAGCGTAGGTAGATTGCCAGGATAAAAAGTTAGATAAGCGGTGATGTCCACCTGTACGAATAAGTAAATCAACATCTGGTAAACCAGCAGTATCTAAATTTTGACCAATTAAGGCTTCGGTAATTTTTTCAGATGGAATGCCAGCGGCGGTAATTTTTTTCACAGCGCGGGTAATTTCATCGCGTCCACCGTAATTTACTGAAATAGTCAAAACAAAAGCGGTATTGTTTTTGGTGGCTTCTTCTACTTTACGTAATTTGGTAGCAGTAGCGGCGGGAATACCATCAATGTTTCCAATTAAGCGCAGTTGGGCATTATTTTCTACAAAATCTCCCAAGTAATCCACTAACTGGCCAAATAATTCAAATAAATATTTTAATTCTTCGGGGCTGCGTTCTTTTAAATTTTCCGTAGACAACGCGTAGACGGTCATAAATTTAACACCAGCTTTTTGGGCAGCTTTGGCAATGGTGCGCAAATTTTTGGCACCCTGGGTGTGTCCAACTAGCTTGGGTAAACCCCGTTCAGCTGCCCAACGACGGTTACCATCCAGGATAATGGCGAGGTGTTGCGGAATATGTTCAGTTTGTGGCATAGTGCCTCTAATCTTATCGATTTTTATCTACAAAAGCAAGTATGAAAATTTATACTAAAACTGGAGATTTGGGCGAAACCTCACTTTTGGGTGGGAAAAGGGTTAAGAAGAATTGTATAGAAATGGAAGCTATTGGTGAGGTTGATGAGTTAAATAGTTCCTTGGGGGTGTTGCTTAGCGGTCTCTCATTAGAAGAAAATGAAACAATCCTGCGTTTGAAAAAAGTCCAAAACAATTTATTTGTCATTGGTTCACAATTGGCCGCAGTGCAAACGGATTTGGTCAAAGTGCCAGAATTGTCTGAAAGTGAAGTAAAGTCTTTGGAAGATTGGATTGACCAGATGTCAGCAGATTTGCCAGAATTGACGCAATTTATCCTGCCAGGCGGCACGGTGCCAGCCGCTGAGAGTTTTATGGCGCGGGCTATTTGTCGTCGCGCTGAGCGTCAGGTAGTGGGTTTGGCAGAAAAGCATAAAGACCTCGTCGTTGCTCAACAATACTTAAACCGGCTTAGTGACGCGCTTTTTGTCTTAGCCAGATTTTTAAATATTAAGGCTGGGGAGAAAGAGGTTTTTTGGGAGAAGTAAGTTGAGGCGCCCAATCCCACAACATTTCAAAAACCATTTTAAACACATCAACCATTGGCGAAATTGCGATCACCACTGCTAGAGCAGATAATTCAGGACTGATAATTAGAATTTTATCATCGAAAATATCGATAGTACTATTGAATTTATATTTGGGCGGTAAGTACTTAATGACTCGCAATAATTTTTGATTATCAAAATCATTCTTGGGCTCTGAATCACTGGTCAGAAGTAAACGAGTCTTAATCTTGGCCGTTGCTCGATCGTGTCGGTAGTGTGCAAAAAAATCAGGATCATAACCAGTCCAAGAACCAGTATTGCCAATAATTGAATACGATTTTTGCTTATACTCAAGTAATATATTTTGGTAAAACAATTTCAATTCACTAATTGTTTCAATTGGGCGAATACCCTCGATTTTTAAGTTTTTTTTGGCTAGAGTTTCCAGACTAGGAATAAGCTCGGCAAAGGCCGATAATTTTTTTTCAAAGTAATGTTTAACTCGTTCTGGGCGTTCAGCGTAGTAGAGTTGAGCATTGTGGCGCAAATACATGGCTACAAAACCTTTGCGAGCCAAAGATTTTAAAATTGCGTAAATGGTGGTGCGCTTAAGGCCAGTTTCACGAGCAACTGTGCTGGCTCTAGCCCCACCTAACTGGAGAAGAGCAGTATATACTTCGATTTCCGGAGGGGTAAGGCCTAAGTCTTTAAGGATGTCAGTGGTAGGCATAGATGTTGTCAAAATAAGTAGACATTTTATTTATCCACTCATATTATGGCTTATTTTAGATAAAAAGTAAACAAACTATGTCATAAATGATTGAACAAAAATTAAAGAAACAGTATGCTGGATCATTAAGATTAACTGATTATTTTAATTCTATGGATCCAAAACAACTGTTTGCAGGCGATATTTTGAATTATTTAGTCATGACCACCAGGTTGGGTCAGACTAATTATGTTAATTTAGATAACGCCGCTACGACACCACCCTTACTCTCAGTCGAGAACTCGGTCACTGCGTACTTAAAAGGATATGGCTCTGTTCATCGGGGAGCAGGAACTAAGTCTCTGGTTTCAACAGACGAATATGAAAAAAGCCGTGCGGTAATTAAACAATTTGTAAATGCACCCAGTGACGCTTATGTATTATTCACGGGTAATACTACTGGAGCCATGAACACCTTGGCGTATTTCTTTGCGTTTTTGAAGGGGAAAGTAGCTGTTTCGACGATTGAACATAGTGCATCGTGGTTGCCGTGGGTTAAGGCAGAAGGGGTAAAGGCCTTGGGCCGCAGACAGGGCGGACTGAAAGATTTGGAAATAGTGAATGTAAAAATTCAAAAAGCCGGTCATATTCAGGTTTTACAATACGGTATTAATGAAAATTTTGAATTTGATTATAAAAAAATGGAAGCGTTATTACAAAAAAATTATATTAAGGCTTTGGTGGTAACGGCCTCATCCAACATTACTGGTTATTGTCCTGATCTTAAAAAAATTAGTGACTTAGCTCATAAGTATGGGGCATATTTTGTTGTGGATGGCTGCCAATATATCCAACATCATAAGCTGGATATGCAAGCCTTGGACGTTGATTTTTTGCTGGCCTCAGGTCATAAATTTTACGCACCCTATGGCGGTGGTTTTCTAATTGGACCAAAGAATTTTTTTGATAAATTTTTGCCGTATCAGATTGGTGGCGGTAATTTGCCTTATATTACTGAGAGTGGTGAATTTTTACGCTACGCAAATCAATTGGCGCATGATCCGGGAACAGCAAATGCGGTGGGAGCTGTGGCGATGGCTAAGGCATTAACAGTACTAGGTGAATTAGGTTTAGACAAAGTGGCTGAGTATGAAAAAAAATTAACGCAACGAGCTTATGATTATATGCGGTCAAATTCTAAAATTACTCTGCATGTGTCTCAAAATCACTTAAATACAATTATTCCTTTCTCATTAGTTGATATGTCGGCAGACGAAGTGGCAGAACGTTTAAATACTGATTATGGAATTGGTGTGCGGGCTGGTAGTTTTTGTGTATACCACGCAGTTCGTAGTTTGCTCTGTATAACTGATGATGAAGAAATTACCGCCGCCATGCGGACAGGTGATACAGGTTTGATCCCTAAAATGATTCGCGTTTCATTTAGTCTTTGCAACTCAGAAGCTGATGTTGACCGTTTAATTAGTGCGTTAACTGAAATTACCAAATAATATGAATATTTCCAAGACTACGAATGTTAAACCAAGTGACTTGAATTATGATCGGTATACTCGTAATCAATATGATCGTGATATTGTGCGGGCAATTCCGGCACATCAGGAATTGCACGAGCGGCTATGTAAGTTTTTGTTAAAAAAATATTTACCAACTCAGACTATACAGATTTTAGATTTGGGCACAGGCACGGCAATTACCAGCGCGCTAGTGCGAGATGTTTTTCCAAATACTCATTTTGATTTGGTTGATTTTTCAAAACAAATGTTAGCCGGGGCTCGCAAACGCATGGGTGGAAAAAATGTACACTATATTTTGGGTGATTTTTCTCTGGTAAAATTTAACCAACAGTATGACATAGTAATGACAGTAATTGGTTTGCACCACCAAACAAGTGTGGGTACACGTCGTCTGCTAAAAAGAATGCATAGGCAGATTAAACCAAATGGATTTTTTGTTCTTGGTGACTTGGTAACATATACCGATAAACATCTGGCGGCTTTTAATAATTGCAAACATTATCATTACCTGGCTGAAAATGCGGTAAACGATAAAGTCTTAATGGATTGGGCTTATCATCACCAATTTTTGAATGATCTTAAAACCATTGAAAATTATCGCGCGTGGCTCAAGGAGGCTGGTTTTAAAGTGGTTTATGAGTTTAGTCAGTGGAATACCGCACTATTGATTGCTCAAAAATATAATTAGTCGTAGGTTAAAATTAGGCATCAAGAATAAGGCTTGAAATCCTTCCCAACCTTTGATAGTATATCCCTGCTGCCGTGGTGGCGAAATGGTATACGCTGGGGACTTAAAATCCCCCGTCCGTAAGGGCATGCGGGTTCGAGTCCCGCCCGCGGCACAAATTGATGAGTCAGGTTAATTGCCTGGCTTTTCTATTTCTCGTTTAAAATTGGAGAAATAAATACTTTGTTCTTTTGGTACGGCTGGACGATAAATTCCCATTTTAAAATACATTCCTTCTCGAGATAGGTGATCATACCCCATATGACCGCTATAGGTCTGTGGTTCTTGGTCATCAAGCGTTACTGTGCATGCTCCAGTTCGATCTTTTTTAAACTCATAACTAATACTCACTGAGTGCCATTCATTAGTAGTGTATGGCATGGAAAGCTTGTGTTTATTGGTTTCATTTTGATCCCCTTCAACAACCACTAGTTTTAAAGTATTTCCATAACAGCGTAAAGAAATAATCGGGTGCTCTTTATTGTTCACTGGTTGTTTAATTTGCGCAATCACTACATTTTCACCTTCAATGGGAAAATCATCAGGAATATAAAAGCGAAAAGAATAAGTGGCTTTGGTTTCTGGTGGTACAGATATTTCTTTGGTTTCAGAAATTTCCGCGCGTTCGCGAGGGTTGTTTTTGTCACCAATACTCGGTAGGTCGCCCGGAGACAAAGTAATTTTGAGAACTTTTTGTTCATCATTAGATACTTCATTAGTAAATTCCCAACGTCCCTCGGTAATTCTTTTGGTATTCCAAATTGGGGCTAGGCTGGGTCCTTCAAAGGTATCCTCAAGTTCGTGTGAATTCTCTCTAGCTTCGGGTGGTGTAAATTTCTCTAACATATTGAAAGTATTGTAGCGATTTTATTTTTAATTGGCTAGTAGTCTTGATTAATATAAAAATATATGGTAAGAAATAATAACTTTGCCGGCTGGTCGGCGAGTAAGATTCCTCGGGAGGGGAAAATGAATCGATACTGTCCTCGGTGTGGGCTTACCGTGACATACGTCCTCGTCCGTGAGGAGGCTCAGGGAAATGTCTACTGCCACAAGCGTTGTGGTCATGAGGTCATCATGCCCGCAACGCCAGAACCTGGAAAGGGACTTAAGCGGTGAGTGTGCGCGTTGGACGACGACGCGCTCGCTCGCCGCCCAACCATTTTTATCAAAAAAGCCCAACTGTTTTGCAGGTGGGCTTTTTTAATTCTTAAATAATTATTTATGTTCCAAGTCTAATTCAGTTTTGTAATAATGGTCGTAAATACTCATAGTCGCGAGGTAGAGGGAAGCGAGAACTGGTCCAATCACAAATCCAGAAATTCCAAAGAGGAAAATACCACCAAGGGTAGAGAATAAAACCAAGAGAGGGTGCATTTCAATATCTTTACCAATGAGTGGTGGACGAAGAAGATTATCGATGGTGCTAATGACAAAGGTGCCGACTGCTAAAATTGTTGCGCCTTGCCAGATATGTCCTAAGGCTAACATGATTAAACCAGCAGGTAGCCAAATGACAAATGAACCAAAGGCTGGAACAATTGAGAACATAATCATAATTACTGCCCAAACCAAAGCGCCTGGTACACCAGTAATCCAGAACATAATTCCACCAAGCGCACCCTGAACAGTACCAACAATTAAAGTGCTTTTAAGGGTGGCCCGAGTAGTGGAAGTAAAATGATTGTATAACATGACTTCATATTTTTCACCAAGCGGAGACAAATGCATGAGACGTTTGAGTAATTTTTCACCATCACGAAAGAAAAAGAACAGAGTGTAAAACATGAGGAAGAGATTGAATAAGAAGGTAAATGAGTTTTGGGTAAAGCTACTTAGATATTGCAAAGCAGAACCACCAATTTTATTACCAAATTCTATGGCTTGAGCACTCCATTCCTGTGGAGAAGCAGGAAGCATGGCAGCAACTGGAGTGTGTTGAAGCCATTCACTAGCCGAGGCCAATGGTTTATCAAAAGCATTTAAATCTAAATTGCTATATACACTGCTAATTTGGCTTACTAAAAGCGCGAAGATTAACACTAATGGAATGAAAATAGTTAAAATCACTAAGCCTACCATGATGGCTGCGTTGAGATTTGGCATTTTTAAATACCCATTTAACCATTGATAATGGGGGTAAAACATGACCGCAATCACCGCAGCCCAGAAAATAGGGTAGAAAAATGGCCCGAACAAATACAGCATGGCAATGGACAAAATCGCGATCATGCCAAAGAAAAAGGCGGAGCGCATTTTGTTAAAACTTACAATTTCGGTTTTAGCCATACAATATAATTAATTAGAGGCTGAGATTATTTTTTCTGAAGCAAAAAGATCCGTCTAATCACATCGTCAATTCCCACTTCATTGATAAGTATATCATCAACTGGTAGTTTTGTCAGAATATCGGCGGCCATTTGTTTGGCTTTGGCTTTTGGCACTTCCAAAATCACGCGTTGTGATTGGTGTTCTTTGACTATGCCATATTCGCCAAGGGTAGCTGCGGAAACTGGTTCTGTAAAAGTTACTTCCAAAACTTTATAATCAATGTGTTCGTCAATCAAAGCGCGGAGTGAACCATCGTACATCATTTGGCCATGATTAATAATAATCACCCGTTCACAGAGCGCGGCCACATCTTCCATGTAATGTGAAGTGAGAATGATAGTAATCTTTTTTTCACGATTATATTTTTTAAGGAATTCACGAATATTATTTTGTGAAACCACATCAAGGCCAATCGTTGGCTCATCAAGAAATAAGACTTTTGGTCCGTGAAGTAGGGCAGCAGCTAATTCACATTTCATGCGTTGGCCAAGTGATAATTTCCGAACCGGAATATCCAAAATATCTTTAATTTCTAATAATTCGGTGAGTTCATTAAGGGTGGCGCGGAATTGGTCTTCAGGAATTTCGTAAATTGCTTGATTGAGTAAAAAACTTTCCATGGCAGGTAAATCCCACCACAATTGGTTTTTTTGTCCCATTACTAAAGCAAATTGTTTTTGAAAAACGCTCTGGCGTTTACTCGGCACATACCCTAATACAGTCGCCTCACCGCTGGTAGGGTATAAAATACCAGACAGCATTTTAAGGGTGGTGGTTTTGCCGGCGCCATTTGGACCCAAAAAACCCACAAATTCACCTTCGTCAATCTTAAAAGAAATGTCTTTGACTGCTTCGACAAATAGTTTTTCGCGGTGAAATAGACTTTTGACTGAGTTCCATAAACCAGAAGATTTGCGGTAATATTCGTAACGTTTGTTGAGATTTTTGACTGAAATAATATTCATATAATTTTATAGTAACAAGTGGTTTAAAATTATTCAATTTAGCTTGATGCGCTTTCGTATTTTTTTAAACCAAGCTTCCAGAATTTTAGGGCAATGATCCAGATAATGATTGCTAAACAAAGGGTGCCCACAAAAAAACGCCAATCTAATTTACCTAAGCCAAAACCCAAGGGCACATAACTTTGGTAAGCAATGGGAAATAAACTTAGGGTTAAAATGGTAAAAGCCTGAGGCAAAACCGACAGTGGGTAACGGCCCAGCTGAGAAAGATTGAACCAAGCCTCATTAATATTATCGATGCGTAAAAACCAAAAACTAAGCGTGTTAATAATTAGGTAAAAAGCGGTTTGAATCGCGAGGCCAGCAATCATGAGTACAATGAGACCAAGACTGGAAGTTAAAGTAAAACCAAAGTCGTAGGTAGATAATAGCCAGGCTAGTAAAATGCTTTGAGTAATAATGCGCATGACTGATTTGGTGGCGACTTGGCGGGAAATGATTAGAAAAACAGTATTGATTGGGGAAATCAAATAGATGTCTAATTTACCATCAGTAATAATATCAGGAATTTCTGACATGTTGTCACGAAAAAAAAATTGAAATATGTGTGCTGAGAGTGTAAAAATAACGACCAGTAAAAAAACTTCTGGTTTACTCCAACCATCAATTACTTTGGTAAATTTAAATAAAATATCAAATAGAACGAATAAAAAACCTAAGAATAAGAGGTGGGTAATCCAATTCATGATCGAGTCAGCCCGAAATTGAGCTTCGCGCGAAACCGCGTTTTTTATTAAAATGGCGTAGATTTTTAAATATTTTTTCATATTACAGTTCACCACCTTCGTAGCGTTTTAAACCACGGGACCACATAAATTGGGTAAGTACTGCTAAAACAACAATCCACAGTAAGCCAATGAGGAAAATTTTTGGAACTTCACTGAGAGGAATTTGCCCTACAAAAATCTGGGCCGGAATAAAGGCTAAATATTTAAAGGGTAAATAATTGGCGACGGCCTGAAAACCAAAGGGTAAAAAAGCCAGTGGAGCCAAGCGTCCAGAAAAGATTGAATTAACAATTTCTTCCAAAGTTTGAATTGATTTAATATCCCCAAACCAGATACTGGATAAACCAATTATGAATTGAATAATATGCGAAATGATAAAGGTAAATAGTATGCTAATGATAAAAGCGATTACTTGCCAGGCTGAATCAGGGAAATAAAGATAACCTCGACCAAATATAAAAAGAAGTAGAATTTCACTTATGGCAATAACTGAAGATAAAACTTTATAAGAAATCTCGGCCATTAAAATAGTTTGAAAATAGGGGAAGGGAACACTCAGGCGACGACTCACAATACCATTATGAATTTCAGTGCGTACGTGCCTGGCACAGTGAGATAAATAGCCAGTGGAAACTACGGCCATCATAATATAGTAGGTTACTAAACTTTGCACTGAATATCCGGCTGGTGGTGCACTGGTCGCAAAAATCGCTACCCACAAAAAGGGAAATAACAAATACTGAGCTGAATCAGTAAAAATCCAAATAAACACCCGGGCGCGGTAGGTTAGGTACCGGGTGGTGAACATGCTAAGTAATTGCCAGTATTTTTTCATATTAGCTGGAAGCACTGGAATATGTTTTTATAGTTGCACGCCAAATGGTTCGGGCTACTAACAATATACCACTGGCCGCTATCATTGCCCACAATATCCAAATTGCGCTCACTTTGCCTAGCAATAATTGGGCTGGAACTGTGGTCACAAATAACATTGGGACAATGGCGGTGTATACCAAGCGCGCAAAACCACGGTAAATAGTGAGTGGAAATTGACTGGTGTCTTGAAGTCGGTAAAAAATATTATTAGAACCCCAACCCTGAATAGATCTAAAACTCACGGTTTTAATAATCAATTGCAAAGAATATAAAATTGCTTCTGCGCAAAAGAACGCAATGACAAATCCCAATATCCCAAGCAAACTCGGCATGTGCTGCGCTTTTACTAAACCTAATCCAATTAGTCCAAAGCCCACTAATCCGCGTGCACTATCTTCCACCTCAATCCGCGTAACACTGACCAAAAACTGACTGCTAATGGGTTTAACTAAATAATAATCAAAATCACCACGGCTAATTAATTGATCAATTTGTTCTACTGAAGCGCGAAATAATAACCAACTTATGCTATTGGTAAGCATGAAAATTCCAGTGAGCACGAGCATGTCTGGATATGACCAGCCTTTAATATCGGGTACATGATTAAATAAGACACTTACCGTCATAAAAACCGCCGTTGATTCTAAAGCCGTAATGCCTAATCCAAATAAAAAATTATTCCGATAAGCCAAAGCTTTCTGAATATTAATTTTTAAAAAAGAAAGATAAAGTCGTAAATATCGCATATTAAATTCCCTGGCTTTCGTATTGTTTTAAACCTTTTTGCCACAATATGGCAATTAGTCCGCTTAAAACAATTAACCAGCTGAGACCAATCACCATATCAATGCCAGAAAAAGTTTGTCTGCCTAAAAATGCCTGAATAGGCACAAACATTAAATACTTAAATGGTAGCCAGTTACTAATAGTGACAAACCAAGGGGGAAAAACATCTAATGGAATGAGCGAGCCATTGAAAAAATTGGATAATACAATGACTGCGTAAATATAACTTTCTACGCGATCCAACCAAAAACTTAAAACTGCTACTAAAAAATAAATAACAATATATAACAGTAGGGCCAGTAAACTCCAAGCCACGCCATATACAATAGCAATACCGTGCGGCAAATATTCACCTAATCCCAAAAACATACTAGCCATCACTACTATTGGCACGACAATCGCAATGTTCAAAGTAGTTTTGGCCAGTACATCCACGAATTGTCTGAGAGGATAGGAAAATGGTCTGGTTAAATACGGAGTGATGGTACCTTCTTTAATTTCATTGGTGGTTTGAAAAGCCATGCCTGTGCCTTCATTAATAGTGAGGCGGAGTAAAGCAATTAAAATATAGTACGCGAGGATTTCTTGAAAAGTGTAATTTCCTAAGTTGTGACCAGACTCATAAATCGCTGCCCACAAAAAATAAAGGGCAGTTATACTAATAACATGTCCAATGGAATATAAAGCCAAATTGAGTCGGTACTGTAAAAAAGTGGACAGGCTAGCTTTGTAGGCAGTCCAATATTTAGCCCGAGTTTTTGGTGCTGAATGGATTGAAGTTGGTGTCGCGGTCATAATAATCTTCTGATTCTACGCGTTTTAACCAGCCTACAATGCCGTAAGTCACTGGAGTAAAGAGAGTTTCAAGTCCTACTTTGAAAATATAATTAGAAGCAATCATGGTGCAGACCAATGAATTTGGGAACACACCCCAAAATGCAGCTAGTACAAACACAACTGTATCAATACCTTCACCAATCAAAGTAGAAACAATAGTACGGAGCCAAAGGTATTTGCCGGCAGTTTTAACTTTAAGTTTGGCGAGGACAAATGAATTAGCAAATTCACCAGCAAAGAAAGCCAGGATACTGGCGAGAACAATCCGTGGAGTTTGACCTAAAATTGCTTGGAAAGATTCTTGGAGTGGCCAATCTGCGGCTGGGGGAAGTTTAGTCACGACCATGAGAGTGATGGCAAGTAAAATATTGGCCGCAATACCTAACCAAATAACTTTTCTAGAACGGGCATACCCATAAACTTCGGTGAGAATATCGCCAAAAATATAGGTAAGAGGGAAGAGGATAGTGGCAGCATCAAAGGAAAATGGGCCAAAAGACGTGATTTTGCTGGCTGCAACATTGGAAATCATGAGAATAGCGACAAAAAGGGCAGTAATGGTATCGAGGTGTTTGTACTGACGAGAGACCATAAAAATGTAATTATGTCCCCAATCCTACGCCTTTTTTAGGGATTTGGCAATTAGATGGGTGTATTGACAAAATAAGAACTTTCCCCTATAATCCTTAGTTATCATGAACGGAAAAAAGCAGATTTAGGTCTATTTTCTTCCTCTCGTGACCAGCTACCATTCGGCGGCTGGCTAGATAGAGGGTGTCCGAGTAAGAAGGAGACACACGTGAAGACGACTCTGAATGTTTGTTCGAAATGCAACTGTCATGCCACCTTCAAGTTCGAAGGCGGCGACGAGAGCACGAACTTCTGTGCCACCGAGGCCGTGGCTACCCTCGTCCAGTTGACGAAGGAGCGCAAGATCTCGTACAGCGACGCCGGACGGCTGCTGATCGAGATCAGCAGCTGGATCGAGAACATCCCGGACGATACTTGGGCCGAGCTCATCGAGGGTAGGGAGATGATGAACTTCCTGCAGAGTGCCTTCGGCGGGCCGGGTGCCTCGGTCTTCGTCGTCGACATCTACGTCGACGACGACGGTTGACAGTTGGCCCTCTGGAATCGGGCCTTACAATCAACGTCGCAGCTGATCCAGACAGCTGCGCCAAACCAATGACTTTAAAATATTGAAATTATTGGTTTGGCTTTACTCTATTACGATTAAGGTTTATCATGTGTATATATGTCTCGTCTTGAATCTTCATTTGAAATGGATATGCAAAATCCGGCTGCTGATGTAGAAGCAGAGAAACCATTTGATTATGATGAATTACCGGCTGTAAACTCAGTGGTTGATTCTGTTGTTGAAGAAAATAAAAATGCGGCTACTTTGGAAGAACAAGAACAATTGAAAAATTTGAATTTTGATTTAAAAAAAATTGAAAAAAGCCAAGTTGGTATCTTTGATAAATTTAAAAAAAAATGGTTGGCGCCAATTTTAGCGGTAAGTGGGCTTGTTGGAGGAATGGCCAGTAAAAAATACCAAGAATTTGATGAGATTAAAAATGAAACAGTTCAGTTGTTGGCTGCTGAAAACGAATTTGTCGTACCCGAGTTGCCAGATTCAGTTTTGATAATGCCAGAAGATGCAGAAATTGCACAAACTAAAGATTTGTTTCGACAATTTGAGCGTTATGTAAAAGACCATGAAGAAAAAGGTCTGGATTTATCAGTTGAAGAGTCTGGGCCTGGTTTGCTTGGTGTATATTTAAAATTTGGCCGTCAAATTGATCGTAGTGTAAAGTTTTCTGAAAAATTTTTGCCAGAACTGGCTAAACGTTTAGGTGTTTCTGAAGAAGAATTGCAGACAATGCAGGAAATATTTCACAAATCAATATACATACAGCCTCCAACAATGGGTGGAGGAGGTACAAGTAGTGTATTTTACACTAGTGAAAATATTTTTAAATTCAAAGATCATGAAGATTTTTATGCTGCACAATTTACGGCGGCAGTGCAATTGGCAAAACAAAAAATAATTGAAATTCAAAATGCTCCAAAAGAACTACAATCTAAATTGACTTTAGCCCTGGAAGATTTTTTACGAGCTGAGTTGGCTGTTCGTGCATATGATGAGAGAATAAAAAATGCGATTGCAAAAAAATTGAATTTTGAATTAGAAGGATTTGAAGGTGCATACAATGATAGTCGCCCATCAATTTTTGCACAACAGGCTCCATACTTAGAAGATCGTGAAAAAGCAATAACTGAGTGGTACCAGGTTCTTTCTAATGTTGATAAAACTGTTATTGTTGAAAAAAATCTTGCAGAGCTCGCAGTATCTTTACAAGGTTGGTCTGAAAAACGTACCATTGCTTTGGAAGTCTCCAGACAAGCCGCAGCTGATGGTATGGTTCTTGGAAGTGATCCTAAAATATGGAATGATTTTGTTAAAAAGGGTGATAAAGAGTTTAAAAATAATGCTCAGGCTTTGAACACTCTTTTGATTGCAAATAAATCTGATAATTTGATGATTGCTGCTAAATAAAGGAATTAAAAAAGCCTCCATATTATCGGAGGCTTTTTTAATTGTTGTGTTTAGTATCTGTAATTTTCACCTTTAAATGGACCATTTTCTTTTACTCCTAAATACTTTGCTTGCTCTTTAGTAAGTTTGGTAAGTTTTACGCCAATTTTTTCTAGGTGTAAACGAGCCACCTCTTCGTCTAATTCTTTTGGTAATAAATATACTTTAGCTTCGTATTCATCGCGATTTTTCCACAAATCCAATTGGGCGAGCACTTGATTACTAAAAGAATTACTCATCACAAAACTTGGGTGACCAGTGGCGCAACCCAAATTCATTAGGCGACCTTCGGCCAACAAGAAAATAGAATTTTTTCCACCAAAAGTATATTTATCAACTTGTGGTTTAATATTCAAACGTTTAACACCAGCGGTTTTATTTAATTTTTCTACTTGAATTTCATTATCAAAGTGACCAATGTTACAAACAATCGCTTGATCTTTCATTTTTTTCATGTGGTCAAAAGTGATCACATCCACATTGCCAGTAGTAGTAACATAAATATCGCCACGGCCCAAAGTATTTTCAATCGTGGTTACTTCATAACCTTCCATGGCGGCTTGCAGTGCGCAAATTGGGTCAATTTCGGTGACAATCACGCGTGCGCCCTGACCAGTCAAAGCTTGGGCGCAACCTTTACCCACATCGCCATATCCACATACCACCGCAATTTTACCAGCCAACATTACATCCATGGCGCGATTGAGACCATCAATAATGGAGTGGCGGCAACCGTAGACATTATCAAATTTACTTTTGGTTACAGAATCATTTACATTAATCGCTGGGAACAAAAGTTTATGTTCCTTAACCATTTGTTGTAAGCGGTGCACGCCAGTAGTAGTTTCTTCAGATACGCCGCGGACGCCGTTGGCCACTTTTTGCCAACGAGTTGGGTCTTTTCTATATTCAGCAGTAAGTAATTTCATTAATTCTTGGAAATCCTGACCTTCTTTTTTGAAATCTTGTTTCAACAGTTTTGGATTCATTTCTACTTCTACCCCTTTGTGAATTAACAAAGTCGCGTCAGAACCATCGTCCACAATTAAATCGGGACCTTTATTTTTGCCAAAGTTTAAGGCTTTTTCAGTACACCACCAGTATTCGGCAAGAGATTCACCTTTCCACGCAAACACTGGAATTCCAGCCGCAGCAATGGCCGCCGCCGCGTGGTCTTGGGTGGAGAAAATATTACAAGAAGCCCAGCGAACATTGGCACCCAGGGCTTTGAGAGTTTCAATTAAGACTGCGGTTTGAATGGTCATGTGCAGTGAGCCAGTAATGTCTACCCCTTTGAGTGGTTTTTTGGCCGCGTATTTTTCGCGAATGGCCATTAACCCAGGCATTTCTTGTTCGGCAATGTCAATTTCTTTGCGACCCCATTCGGCCAGTTTAATGTCAGCTACTTTATAATCGGTGAATTTCATAATTTTCAATAAAAGTATAGGGCCAGCTTATCATTTTTTTTTGGGGAAAACAAGAGAGGTGGTAGGGTTGACAGAATCTCAGATTTTATTTATAATCGCCGGTCCCTTAGCGACTTCTGGTTGCTTTGGGCGTTTCCCCTTATCGGTGCTGCCCCGGCTGGCAGTGAAAGTGAACATGATTAACACGTGCGAGATGTCAGAGATGACGAACAACACTCTGGCAGGCATTCACCAAGATCACCCACACAAGTTCCGCCACCGTGGTTTTAACTGGTGGAACTATGGAATCGGGACGGGTGGGCGCTTCTACAGCCTGATGGCCAGGGCAGTTCGCGCGGGCTATCTGAAGCGGTCCAAAGACGAAGATGGAGGCATTCTATATGAGTGGCCCCAGTCTCCGGTCGAGACGCAGCGTATGGTCCGCGATGCGTTGCGGGTGGCGCAAGCTGTTCGGGAACTGACTCGGGACGACTGGGCGGAGCGTGTGAAGGCTGCGAAGAGCTTCGGAGAGTTCGATAGCCTGGTCAATCAGGCGGTCAGTGTCATCGAAAACGTAGTTAGGACCTTTGCACCAGAAGCTCAGGACGAGCTCCTGGTGCGGCTTGGTCAGAAGCTCGGAGTGGAGATCGTCTTCGCGACGAACACCCAGAAGAAGGCCGAGACTAAGAAGAAGTGAGGGGAAAGGCGCGGGCGCTCGAATAGAGCCCCGCGCCGAACCCACGTTAAAATTGAGAATTAAAAAAGAACCAGTAACGGTTCTTTTTTGTTTTGTAAGTTTAAATTGCCAACTTCTCCCCAAACTCCTGCTCGTATCGCGCCTTAAATTCATCAATCGTAAAGAAATGATTTTGGGTACCGTAATGTTCAATGGCATAAGCCGAAGCGACTGCGCCCATGCGTCCACAAACATCAAAACTTAAACCACGCGCATAGCCAGTAAAAAAGCCGGACCGATAGGCATCTCCCGCGCCAGTAGGATCTTCTACTGATAATACTGGACATACCGGAATTTCCCAGCGTTCATCTTTGGTAATAATGGTTGAACCTTCAGCGCCGCGCGTGAGGATAATAGTTTTAACATGATTGAGCATTTCCACAATATCCCAACCAGTTTTTTCTTCAGTCAACTTCATCTCATAGTCATTGGCAATGTAAAAATCTGCTTGACCAATTACCATGGCTAATTCACGGGCATCAAAAGCTGGTAATTGATGACTAGGATCAAACACAAATGGAATCTTTTTTTCGTAACATTCTTTGGCTTGCGCAATCATCGCGTCTTTTTTGGTAGGAGTAATGAGCATGAGAGAGATCGGCTCAGCAACTTCGCTCAATGTTTGATTGATAGCTTCATCACCAGCCCCACTATAAAAGGCCACAATTTGATTGCCATCTTTATCACTGGTTACATACGCACTTGAAGTTAATTTAGTGGCGGATTGTGGTATGTATTTGGTGGACAAACCATATTTTTGGCAATGAGCCAAATATTCTGCACTATCTGTGCCAATGGGTGCAAAAATAAACGCATCGTCCTGCCCCAACAACTTCATAGTGTATGCAATGTTTCCCGCTGTACCACCGAGGTTTTTTTGCAGTTTATCAACCATGAAGGCCACGTTCAAAATATGAATTTGATCGGGCAAAATATGGTTTTTAAAAGTATCCGGAAAACTCATGATGTAATCGTAAGCCAAAGAGCCTGAAACGAGGATGGACATAATTAGATTTGTTTTTTAATTTTTGCGTACACTGCGAGAGCGAAAATTAGGGTAGATGTGGCAAATGATCCTAAACAGTATATACAGTAAGCGTGTAAAACAAAGGCTTGAATAAACAAGAAATATAGGCTAAACAAAAAGCCAAATGGAGATAGTCTGAGAGCTAACACTGCCAAGCGATTATCTTTGTTAACGAGACTACCAAAGAATAATACTAAAACAGTTAGATAAAATACTGAACCAACGACTGAAACCGGAATTGGGCCAAAAGATGAATAGGAACTTTTGGTGACTGTGTCGCACCCGCCAGTAATAATACAAGGAGGAATCCGACCACTAAGACGTTCAATTGACAAGTAACTAGCGTCAGCAAAACCTAAAAGAGAAAGAGCTAAGCCGCTGAGCACTAACCAACGGGGAAGATTATTTTTGTGTAGAAGTTGTTGTAACCAAGCTAACCAATTCTTCATAGGAGCTAGGATTAGTAATTAATTTACCGTCAAAGAACAAAGTTGGGGTAGAGTTTACACCAGAACTAGCACCGCTAGCAGCCAAAGTGTTAACTTTATCTTTTACGGCTTGGCTTTCCATATCAGCTTTGAATTTTGCATCATCAAGACCAAGGGAATGAGCTAAATCTTCAAAATAGATTTTTGGATTAGCGTCACCACCCCAGTTGCCTTGAGTATTAAAGAGTGCGTCATGCATTTCAAAGAATTTACCTTGTATACCAGCAGCTTCAGCAGCCCAAGCAGCAGCACGAGCATTTGGATGAATTTGATCAAGAGGGAAGTGACGATAAATTACGCGTACTTCATTGCCATGTTCCTCTGCCAACCGCTTAAGAAGGGGGAAGTATGAGTTGCAGGCTGGGCATTGAAAATCACTATATTCCACAATAGTGTGAGCTGCTGTTTTGGAGCCTTTTGACCAGTCACTGTCACTGGCAGCTACAGATAAATTGCTGCCAACTTTGGCGCCACCAACACTTGGGCTCGCCCCAAGTTTAGCTAAACCAATTAAGAGAACAGCCATACCAAGAATAAAACCACCCCAAGTTAAAATTCGTTTTGTGTCCATACAAATAGTATTTAAATTTACTTAATTATACCTATATTCTCTCCAGTACCACAAGTCCTTCTATGTGTGGGGTGCGAGGAAAAAAATTATAGAGTTTAATAAAAATTGGTTTATAGCTTTCTGATAATCGCTGTACATCGCGGGCCTGAGTAGCCAGGTCGCAGGAAAGATACACAATTCGTGGTGGTCGCTTATTTAAAAGTGCCAGTGTAACTTTATCATGAAGACCAGCGCGCGGCGGATCCACGATAATCGTGGAATCCGAATCAATTAGTTCAGTGATTTTTTCCGCAGGCATGCAATGTGCTTCAGCATTGGTCAAATTATTCAAAGCAATATTTTGCTTAGCATATTCCACGGCTTCTGGATTACTTTCTACGAGAATGGTGCGCGGACGATTTTTGGCGAGTGGTAAAGAAATTGCACCTACACCAGAATAAAAATCTAGCACAGAATCTTTTGGACCAATAAAAGCCGCAATATCTTTGACGGCTTCGGTAAAAATTGGAATGTTAATTTGGAAAAAACTAAGGAGTCCAAATTTTAATTGAGTGCCGAGAATAGTGGCAATCAAATAATCTTGGCCTTCAGAATATAATAATTCTGTGGGCACAGAAGCTGGACTCTTATGTGTAGAGTAATACAAATAAAAGCCTTTAAATGTTTCATGTAAGGCGGGGAAGTGGTTGAATTCTAATTTATCTTTAATAAAAAGTGCAGCAATCGTGTCGCCAGTGCCATTTCCCCGAATAATCATGGCCTTTAAACTTCGAATCGGAATTTTTACTTCATTAATCCAAGTGAGAATATTTTGTGCGGTTTGGTTTATGGCTGGTTCAGCTAAACGAGAATCTTGTACTGGAAATTTATGGTGTGAGCCTCGGCCAAAAAAAGCTAGTTTGATTTGTCCGTTATCATCAAAAAAACTAAATTCAATTTTATTTCTATATCCAAAATAATTAGCCTGATCAGAAATAATTTTTGGCGGATCGTTTTGTAAAATCATGCCTCCATTACGGCCATAGGTTTCGACTGCAATGTCTTGTTTATATGTATCTTCTGAAGCTGGATTCATCATTTGCCAAGCGCTCACAGACAAAAAATGCGGGTCAAGCGGCTCCACGCGATCGGGAGAAGGATTAGTAATTTTAGTGGCCACTGCTTCGGCCAGATCTTTTTTCTTTTCGATATAATCCACCTCAACTTCTTCGCCAGGCAAAGCATTCCAAACAAAAATCGTCCGGTCAATTGGTTCCCCGTTACCTTTGGTTTGAGTTTCATGGGCTATGCCTTGGCCGCCAAAGACCAATTTTTCAATCTTCATAGGTGGCTACT
>CAYYQC010000009.1:6799-26125 GCA_964473715.1 uncultured Gammaproteobacteria bacterium | reverse complement strand
CAAGATTTTCTGCTACATTAAGCCTATTATTGAGGTAAATGGGTGGGTTGGGTATGGAAAATCTTAAATTTTTTGCTGATCTAAATAAAAACTCGGTTGGCGAAGCAGGTGGCAAAGGTGCCTCTTTGGGAGAAATGACCAACGCTGGAATCCCAGTGCCACCTGGTTTTGTCGTGCTTGCCCAAACTTTTGACCGCTTTATTGAAACCAATCATCTACAACAAGAAATTACTGCGCGGTTAGCCGAAGTAAACCCAGCCGATATGAATAGTATTGAAAAAGTTAGTGAAACTTTGCGCAACGTAATTACGAACGCACCAATGCCAACAGATTTGAGTGAAGAAATTTTACAAGCCTTTGATACTTTGAGTGCAGAATTTGTTGCCGTCCGTTCCAGTGCTACTGCCGAGGATTCTAGTAGTGCCAGCTGGGCAGGGGAATTGGAAACCTATTTAAACACTACTCGCGAACAAGTTTTGGAAAAAGTGCGTGAATGTTGGTCATCATTATTTACTCCTCGCGCCTTATTTTACCGCCATGAAAAAGGTTTGATTAACTCTCCTGTGTCTGTCGCAGTCGTAATTCAAACCATGGTGCAATCGGAAATTTCTGGAATTGCGTTTACGGTTCATCCAGTCACCGAAGATTATGATCAAATGATTATTGAAGCGGCGCTTGGGCTTGGCGAAGCGATTGTGGGCGGTTTAGTTACGCCTGACTCATATGTGATTAGTAAAAGTAAAATGACTATTTTGGATATTTCTGTGAGTGAACAAACTCGATTAATGGAAAAAAATGGGTGGCGAGATTTGGGCCCAGCAGGCGCAACCCAAAAACTATCGGGTAAACAAATTATTGAACTGGCCGAACTGTGTAAAAAAATTGAAAATAATTATGATTTTCCGTGTGATATTGAATGGGCTTTTGCAGAAAATAAATTTTACATTACCCAAAGCCGACCAATCACTACTTTGAAATAATATGTATACTCAAACTGAACAAAAAATTCTTGAATACACCATTGCCAAAGTAAAAGAACTATTTACCAAGTATCCAGTACCTGCACATAGTTTTCCACATGCTGAAGCAGTAGGGAATTATGCCAAAAAAATTGCCACGCATGAAAATGCCAGCAGTGTTTTTGTTTGTGAAATGGCTGGATATTTGCATGATATTGGCCGGGTACCTGAGAGTTATGATCTTGGCTATACCAATAATTCTATTGATCAAAATGAAAAAGGTCACCACGAATTATCATATTTGCTTTTTAAAGACTGGCTGCAAGAAGATGAAATTTTACGAAACGATTTAACGTCAGCTCAAAAAAATGAATTATTGTATAGCATTAGAAATCACTGGAATAATTTTGCTGATCGGTATGATACTGCCTGGATTTTGCGTGATGCGGATAAATTAGATTTATTTGGTGAAAGAGGTTTGGCCCGTCAGCTTGAGCATAACGCTCCAGACGAAACAAGAATTTCACGCAGTATACGCTACAGTTTTGATAATTATTTTTGGCTCAGAACTAAAACTGCTCGTGAAATTGTCAGCGAACCAGGTATGGTAGAGGCATTGACTAATTACTATGCAAACTTTTTACGAGCTCAGATAAAAGATGTGCATGATTATGAATAAAAAGAAAACCAAAGTATTGGTGTGCTTATCTGGCGGTGTAGATTCTTCAGTCACGGCCGCGCTTTTGGTGCGCGCTGGTTATAATGTTACAGCTGCGTTCATGATTAATTATGATGAGAAAGATCAGGCAAAGAAAAATTGCTGGATTAATGACTATCGTGACGCCGCGCGCGTAGCCGCCCATTTAAACATTCCCATTGTCCGCTGGAATTTTACCAAAGAATATAAACGCGATGTTCTAGATTATATGTACCGTGAGTACAAAGCTGGGCGCACGCCAAATCCAGATGTACTGTGCAATCAATTTGTAAAATTTGGCGCCTGGCTCAAAAAAGCCAAGGTCGAAGGTTTTGATTTCTTGGCCACAGGTCATTATGCCACTACCAAAAATGGCGAGCTTTTGACTGCCAAAGATACACATAAAGATCAAACGTATTTTTTACATCAATTAAGTAAAGAACAATTAAGCCATACATTATTTCCACTTGGTCCATATACCAAACCACAAGTTCGCGTCTTGGCTAAAAAATTTAAATTACCAACTGCCACTCGCGCGGAGAGCATGGGAATCTGTTTTGTGGGTGAAGTGCCCATGAAAGATTTTTTGGAAAAGAAAATCAAACATACCCCAGGCTTGATTAAAGATATTGAAACCAAAGAAATTTTGGGCAATCATGATGGCCTGGCTTTTTATACCATTGGCCAGCGCCATAACTTAAATTCCAAAAATCGAGCCGAACCACTGCACGTGGTTAAAAAAGAGGCAAAAACTAACACTATTTTTGTTGGCCCAAAAAATAGTCCAGGACTTTTTCAATCAGAAATTAAACTTACCAAAGTCCACTGGATCAGTGGACAGTCCCCACAATTTCCAGTAAAGTGTAGAGTGAGATTACGCCACGGACAAGAACTGCGTCCAGCCACTCTTATTCAAAAAAATAAGCAGGTGTACCTGACTGTCACCAAACCTGAGTGGGCAGTGGCACCAGGTCAATTTGCGGTTTTTTACCAAAATACTCACTGCCTTGGAGGAGGCATAATTGCTTAATATGACTACACGTCTTGCTGGCATTTGGTTTACAGGTTTTGCCTTGGTTTTGGCCTTGGCATATGATATTGGATTTTACGAAAAAGGCTTAGGTGTAAATTTTTTAGTATTCATGGTTTTGGCTGCTTTAGGTTTTGTAGCCTTGGCCGTACAAAATAAATTGATTCAAAACCGTTTTGCTTGGTGGCTCGTAGCCCCAACTTTGGCTTTGGCAACTGCGCCAGCCTTATATAATAATGAATTTGCTTTATACGCGGCCCCAATTTTAGCAGGATTAACCTGGCTAGTTTTTGCCATGTCACTGACAATCCAAAACATGGGCTTACCATTTTATCTCATTCAATTACCATTATGGTCACATTTAGACCAACTCATTACTAATTGGAAAAATATTTATCATGATTTATTTAGTCATGAAGAAGGTAAGGCTAAAAAAATTGTTTGGGGGTTAGTGATTGCTTTTCCAATCTTACTCGTTTTTGCTGGTTTACTGGCATCTGCAGATCCAATTTTTGCAGACTGGCTGAAAAATTTAAATATCTGGGAATCAATCTGGCGCTTATTCCGCACTCTCATGATGACGTTATTTATTGGCGCGTTCTTTTATTTACTAGCCAGTGATAAAAACCATTTACGCGAAAAAGTTGCCAAAGTATTCAAATTGGATGCTGTTACCGTGGGTGTAGTATTAGCTTTGGTTAATGCGCTTTTCGGTTTGTTTGTGTATATTCAAATCCGTTATTTATTTGGTGGTACCACTTTTGTTCTAGGCAACGGCATTACGATTGCTGAATACGCACGAAGCGGATTCTTTGAACTTGTTCGTGTGCTCATTTTAGCAGCTGTCTTAATTATTGGCACACATCGTTCATTTGCGCACCACGGCTCACATTGGATAATTAATACTTTGCAAGCTTTATTTATTGCCCAAATTGGCGTAGTGGCAGCAAGCGCGTTGTATCGCATGGGTATTTACCAGGATACCTATGGCTACACTTCGCTCCGCTTATACGTACAGTGGTTTATTTACGCAGTCATGGGCGCGCTTGTTTTCTCTGGCATCGCGCTTGTTGCCAAAATGCAATTCCGTCGCTTTTTCCAAGTTATGCTTGCGGCAGTACTAGTGGTTGCATCAGTGGTAAGTTTAATTAACGTTGACGTTGTAATTGCCCGTGAAAACATTAGTCGATTTAAGTCAGGCAAGGATTTAGACATGTACTATTTAAGCTTATTATCACGAGACGCCGCTCCACAAGTAGTAGAATTATTTGATCCTGAAACATTGGGAAAATTAAATATTAGCCAAACATTTACATTACAAGGATTAGTAGAACGATATAATCGTGAAAATGCCAGTACTACTTTGTTTGCCACAGACTGGTCTAAAATTCAAAGTGAAAAAGTATTGAGCAATTTACCTGAACATGTAAAAACTGCTTTTGATGCAGCCAAAGAAAAAGATAAGAAATACCAAGAAACTAGTAATGCGGTAGGGGCAAATACTCCAAGTTATGTTACTTGTCTAGAAGTAGCCGATAAAACTAATGACAGCCAACCTCAAGTTTACTATGATTCAATGATCACTTGTGCAGGTATTGGAGAAACAGCCACCACCATTATTCAAGCGCAGATCTTCCAAAAATACGAAAGTGGAGAAACAGACCTTGAAAATATGGCGCGTGAAGTAAAAGTTCAATATGCAACCACCGTTATTGGGCAAAATGTAGACATCTATTACCGAATTGTGGAATTTAATAAAAAACTCCAAAAAACCGAGGTAAAATTTGAACAACAACTATATAAAAGTTCAAAAGATGTTGTAAACTACGATGCCCTGAGTGATTTCCGAATTCAAAAAGATGGTTCAGTAATTGAAATTAATTTTGCTAAACGTGAAATTTATCAATATAAGTTTTTATTTGAAAATGGCCAATATAAGCTTGAGCCAAAACAAAATTATAGTGTATGAGCCTAACAGCCAATGAAATTCGTCAACGTTATTTAGATTTTTTTGCCAGCCAAAAGCACGTGGTTGTGCCTTCTTCATCAATCTTACCAGAAAATGACCCGACCACTTTATTCACAGGGTCTGGCATGCAACCAATGATTGCATATTTGTTGGGTCAATCACATCCACAAGGAAATCGATTAACTGATTCTCAAAAATGTTTCCGTTCTCAAGATATTGAAGAAGTAGGGGATAATCGCCACACCACGTTCTTTGAAATGCTTGGCAATTGGTCACTGGGTGATTATTTTAAGCAAGAACAAATCCCTTGGATGTGGGAATTTTTAACCAGTACAGAAAAAGGACTTGGTCTTGACCCAAAAAATCTTTACTTCACTTGTTTTCGCGGTAATGAAGAAATTGGTATTCCACGTGACACAGAATCTGCTGAATTATGGCAAAAATTATTTGCTACCAAAAATATTGAGGCCGCAATTGTAGATTTTCCGGAAGAAAAAGGCATGCAGGGCGGTAAAATTTTCTATTATAATGAAAAGAAAAACTGGTGGAGTCGTGCTGGTATACCAAGCAAAATGCCAGTGGGTGAACCAGGCGGACCAGACACAGAAATGTTCTGGGATTTTGCGCCACAATGCGGAGACAATCATTTAAATGGTGACGCAGACAAAGCGGCCTGGGGTGAATTCTGTCATGTAAATTGTGATTGTGGACGGTTCATGGAAATTGGCAACAATGTGTTCATGCAATACCGCAAAACTGAAACAGGCTTTGAAGAATTACCACAAAAAAATGTAGACTTTGGCGCAGGTTTGGAACGCATGGCCGCGGCTGTGCGCAATGATGCCGATGTTTTTACCATTGATATTTTTGATGGACTTAAGAAAGTCTTAGAAGAAGTCTCTGGTAAAAAATATTCAGATTATGATTCTGAAGTTACCAAAGCCTTTCGTGTTATTTTAGATCATTTACGCGCTGCCACATTTGTAATTGCCGATGGTGCCTTTCCAAGCAACAAAGACCAGGGCTATTTTACTCGTCGCTTAATTCGTCGCGCCGTGCGATATGCGCATTTACTTGGTGTCAAAGAAAACTTTGCCGGTAAAATTGCCGGAGCAGTGGTAGCTGCTTATGCAGAAGCTTACCCATATTTAAAAGAAAAAGAAATTGCAATTGTTGCAGAACTAGACAAAGAAGAAACCAAATTCAAACGGACCATTACCGATGGCATGAAAAAGTTCTCTGAATTTACCAAAAATCTGAGTAGTGGTAACGCGATTCCAACTGAACAGGTTTTTGATTTGTATCAATCATATGGTTTTCCTTTTGAAATTACACAAGAATTAGCCATTGAACGCGGTTTTACCGTAGACGAAACCAGTTTCCGTGCAGAAGTAAAAAAACATCAAGAACAATCACGCGCTGGTTCTGAACAAAAATTCAAAGGTGGATTAGTGGACCACTCAGATATGAGTGTCCGATATCACACGGCCACACATTTACTTCATTCTGCAGTACTAGAAATTCTTGGGCCACATGCTGTACAAAAGGGGAGTAACATTACCCCAGAACGCTTACGTTTTGATTTTGCGCACAATGATAAATTAACTGATGAAGAATTAAAAAAAGTTGAAGATTTGGTGAATGCTGCGATTGAACGTGATTACCCAGTTTCATTTCAAATCATCCCACTCGCCGAAGCACGTGCCAAAAAAGCCATTGGTTTATTTGGTGACAAATATGAAGAAATGGTTAAGGTGTACACGATTGGCGACCCGAATGAAGTGGCCGTGGCAGATCCAAAGGCTCCATGTTTTAGTCGCGAATTTTGTGGTGGCCCTCATGTTGAACACACCAATTTGGTAGGTAAGTTTAAAATTCTCAAAGAAGAAGCGGTTAGTGCTGGAGTTCGCCGAATAAAAGCCATTGCTGAATAAAGCAAGGTATGCGTGAAAAGCTCAAAATACTTAATGAAAAAGCTTGGCCTTATCGCCATGAATTTCTGAGGTATTTTGTAGTAGGTGCTTCTGCCTTTATATTAGACACAGGCTCACTTTATATCTTAACTGAACACTTGCAATGGCAAGCAGTCTGGTCTCTTGCTCTCACTCAACCTTTTATTCTGGTTTTAGTGTTTTGGGCCAATCAAGCCTGGTCATTTGGAGCCAAAGGGACTAAAAAAGAATCAAGCTGGCAATTAATTAAATTTTTTAGCCTAGCCCTGGCCAATTATTCCTTTGCTTTGGGCTGGATGTGGGTAGTGCACCATGAATTTGGCCTAAACGCCTTGGTGGCTAGAATTGCCAATATTCTCTTGGCCGTAGGCTGGAATTTCCTCCTTTATAAGTATTGGGTCTATAAAAACAAGCCTGTGTACAGTGAAGCAGGCAAGACCCCTTGACACCCTTTATAAAATGCCCTATAATTGGGCAGTAATTTTCTTGACATGGGAAAACAAGAGACCATAGAAGTGCGCGGCCGGATTGAAGAAGTTCTTCCCGGTGCTAAGTTTCGAGTCATTTTAGAAAATGAACTCGAAGTTATTGCGCACCTGTCAGGTAAAATGCGTGTTCACAACATCAGACTCGGAGTAGGAGATGAGATCAAAGTTGAGCTCAGTCCATACGACCTGACCAAGGGAAGAATTACTTTCCGGTTCTGAACGCCAATTAACATTTTAGTTACGTATCAACCAGTGCGGTGTAGCCACTAGCCAGCGGTCTCTAAGATGGGACAGGGCAAAAAGTGGCGTCGATATCGCGGCAGTGGTTGATATTTTTTCGTACTTAAGTTAAAGAAAAGCAAATATGCATGTCACAGCGTCGGTAAAAGTCCGTTGTAAACAATGTAAAGTAATTCGTCGTAGAGGCGTAGTTCATATTATCTGCGAAAATCCTCGCCATAAACAGCGTCAGGGTACTAAGCAGCGTCGTCGTGCGGCCTAATAATTTTATTTATTCTTATGCGAGTAGCTGGAGTAACAATCCCAAAAGACAAGCGCATTATCATTGCGCTTACCTATATTTACGGAGTGGGTCCTACCACTGCCAAAAAGATTTTGGCCACTGCCAAAATTGATGGTAACACCCGTGTAAAAACTTTGACTGAAGCTCAGGAAGACATGATCCGCACGATTGTGGAAAAGCAAAACACCACTGAAGGTGATTTGCGCCGTCAAGTGCAGGCCAATATTAAGCGCTTAAAAGATATCAAAGCATATCGCGGAGTACGTCACATGCGTCACTTACCAACTCGTGGTCAACGCACCAAGACTAACTCACGCACTATGCGCGGTAACAAGCGCAACTTAGCGACCAGCGGCAAGAAGCCGGGGGCGCAAAAGACCTAGCATTAATCGCTTAGTAATTTTATGGCTGAAAAGAAACAAGCAAAAAAGAAGAAAGTGCTTAAAACCGCGGCTCATGGTCGCGCCTATGTTCAAGCAACCTTTAACAATACTATTGTTACAGTTACTGACCAAAACGGTGATGTACTGGGTTGGGCAAGTGCTGGTGGTGCCGGTTTTAAGGGTCCAAAAAAAGCTACTCCTTATGCCGCTGGCATGGTAGTGAAAAAAGTTCTTGATGCAATCAAGGATGTGGGCCTCAAAGAAGTTAGTGTATTTGTAAAAGGCATTGGCGGTGGTCGCGAAGGCGCTATTCGCGCGTTCAACACCAATGGCATCAATGTGCTTTCAATCAAGGATATGACTCCAGTTCCACACAATGGATGTCGTCCACCTAAGCGCCGTCGCGTCTAATCTATTTACTATGGGAAGATATACAGGTCCTAAAAATAAAATTGCCCGCCGCTTTGGTGTGAACCTTGGTCTTAAAACCAACCCTGCCAAAGTTGCTAAACGTTTGAACCAAATGCCAGGTGTACACGGTCCAAACAAGCGTCCAAAAGCGCCTTCAAGTTTTGGTCGCCAACTTTTGGAAAAACAAAAAGCCAAATTCATTTATGGTATTCGTGAAAACCAATTGAAGCGCTATATTAATGAAGCCACTCGCGTAAAAGGTAACTCTGGTACTTTACTCTTAGAGCTCCTTGAAATGCGTTTGGACAATGTAGTGTATCGCATGGGTTTTGCTGGTACTCGCGCTCAAGCCCGCCAAATGGTAACCCATGGCATGTTCATGGTTAATGGCATTAAACTCAACATTCCTTCACACACAGTAAGTGTTGGTGATGTAGTAAGTATCAAACCATCAAAAGCAAAAAAGAAATTGTTTGAAGGTGCTGCAGAAAAATTGCAAAATGCTGTATTGCCATCATGGGTAAAAGTTGAACCAAAAGAAATGACTGGTACGGTTTTAAACCGTCCATCAGCCATGGATGTAGAAAAACTCTTTGATGTTACCCTCATCATTGAGTACTTCTCAACTCGCTAATTCATAATTACCTGTCCCTATGGACCACATTTTATTACCTTCGACCATAGAATTTCAGGACACTGATAATCCTAAGGTTGGTAAACTTGTTTTATCACCTTGTCACCAGGGTTATGGTACCACCCTTGGCAATGCGCTTCGCCGTGTTTTACTTTCTTCTATCCCAGGTGCAGCCGTAGAAGCTGTAAAGATTGAGGGTGTAGATCATGAATTTAGTGCTGTTCCAGGAGTTCTAGAAGATGCTGTGCAAGTTATTTTAAACCTCAAGCAATTAGCCGTTAAACTTCACTCTGATGGCCCAGTAAAATTGGCTCTCAAGAAAAAAGGCCTTGGTGATGTTACTGCTGCAGATTTTGAAACCAATGCTGATGTAGAAATTATTAATAAAGATTTAAAAATCGCTACGATTACTGATGCTAAAACCACTTTCGGTATGGAAGTGATCATTGGCAAAGGCCTTGGCTATGTGCCAGCCGCTGATAAAAGTAGTAAAAACCTAGACCTCGGCACCATGCTGGTTGATTCATTCTATTCTGCGGTGCGTGATGTAGGTTATGATGTAGAAAATACTCGTGTCGGTGATATCACTGACTATGAAAAATTGACAGTTTCCATTGAAACCAATGGCACAATTTCACCCCGGGAATCTGTGCACGCGGCTACGGAAATTCTCATGAAACATTTCACGAGTATTCTTGATACGACTAATTAAAGGTATGCGACATCAGAAAAAAAACGTAAAATTAGGCCGCTTGGCCGCTCCACGCCGCGCTCTTATGCGCAGTTTGGCTGAAGGTCTTATCTTACACGATGGTATTACCACTACTTTTGCCAAAGCCAAAGCTTTGCGCTCAGTAGTTGAACCATTAGTAACTAAGGCAAAACACGCAAAACCCGTTGATTTAGAAAAAATCAATTCTGTTTTGTACACCAGTGCCGCTGTAAACCGCTTGGTTAAAGAGGTAGCGCCTCGCTACACCGAACGCCGTGGTGGTTACACTCGCATCATCAAACTTGGCAACCGTTTTAATGACAGTGCCGAAATGGTGCGTATTGAATTTGTCTAATATGATGAAAACTTTTGAAATCGATGCCACTGGTTTGGCTGTGGGCCGCGTAGCTACTCAAGCTGCTAAAATGTTGCTTGGTAAAACTGACCCAACCTACACTCCACACCTTGACCCAAACACTCAGGTTACAATCAAAAACGCTAGTAAAGTTAAATTTACTGGTCGTAAACTTGAGCAAAAAGATTATAAACACCACACCTTACACCCAGGTGGTTTGAAAACAGTGGCCATGAAGACTGTTTTCAGAAAAGACCCAACCGAGGTTATGCGTAAGGCAGTCTACGGCATGGTGACCAAGAATCGCCGCCGAGACGAAATTATGCAGCGTTTAACCATTGTGGCTTAATATGACAGAAACCAAAACAACTCAAAGTGAACGCGCGGTTGGCCGCCGTAAAACAGCTGCTGCACGCGTCCGTCTTACTGCCGGAACCGGTGTAGTCACTGTAAACGGTAAAGGCCTCAAAGAATATTTTACCCTCCGCTTGTGGCAGGAAAAAGTTCTTTCACCACTGGTTTTGACTGGTCGTGAAAAACAACTTGATGTTTCTGTTCGTGTACTTGGTGGTGGTGTTAGTGGTCAAGCCGATGCTGTTCGCCACGGTATTGCTCGTGCTTTGGTTAGTTGGAACGAAGAACTCAAACCAACTCTCCGCGCTGCAGGCTTCATGACTCGCGACCCTCGCGCCAAGGAACGTAAGAAACCTGGTTTGCGTAAAGCTCGCCGTGGTCACCAATGGAGAAAACGTTAATCTCAAGAATACAAAAAACCTCTCAATTACGGGAGGTTTTTTTATTGCGGCTGTGCTATACTATTTGCATGAATGTAGCCCGAAATACCGCCATCATGCTCATTGGGTCAATTGGCCAAAAGATTGTTTCTTTGGTCTATTTTGCTTTTTTAGTGCGTCAACTTACTCAAGGCGAAACAGGGGATTATAGTGCTGCTCTAGCCTTTTCCACCCTCTTTGTAGTTTTTGTGGATCTGGGAATGAATAACATTCTGATTCGAAACGCTGCACAGGATAAAGAATCTTCTTCATATCTAACCAGCCAAATTTTGTGTATTAAAATTTTCACGGGTATTTTGGCCTACACAGCGCTTATGGCCACCGGTCTTATTCGTGGCTTTGAGACAAATTTTCTCATTCTCATAGCCATTACTGGTGTGGCTATGTTGCTAGATGCTACACATTTAACATTTTATGGATTTTTGCGAGCGCAAGGTAAATTGCATTATGAAGCTTGGGCTCTTACTGGTAGTCAGCTTCTAACCATGACCGTAGGGACGATTGGTTTGCTCATGGGTGCGAAAGTGGCATTTTTATTATGTGCATTTGCCATCACATCTGCAGCCAATGTGTGGTATTCATTTGTACAAGCCAAAAAGCACGGGCTCAACCTTACTTGGCCCGACTCACTCAGCAAAGCAGGTAGAGGTATTCTAAAAACAGCCTGGCCATTTTCCTTGGCCTTAATTTTTGGTCGTTTTTATTCTTATAGCGATATTATTTTACTAAAGATGTTAAAGGGAAGTGAAGCAGTGGCCATTTATAGCACTCCATCTAAAATTAGTTTTGCTTTCCAGTTTATTCCTTTAGCATTTATGGCCGCGCTCTATCCACGACTCAGTGAACTGGCCAAAGCTAATTATGCAGAATTTAAAAACGCGCTAAGTTTAAGTATAAAATATTTATTATTAATTGCCGCGCCAATTAGCGTAGGTACCTTTATCTTAGCCAAACCAATTATTATTTTTGCGTTTACTGATAAATTTTTAGACAGCGTGGTGCCAATGCAAATTTTAATTGTCAGCTTGGTCTTTGCCTTTATTAGTTTTCCACTTGGTGCTGCTTTGAATGCTTCTGGACAAGAACGCAGACAAACCTGGCTTACAGCAGGAACACTATTGGTAAATGTAATCGCTAATTTTATCTATATCCCAATCTATGGAGCTACAGGGGCTGCCTGGGCCGCGCTTCTTGGCAACACCACCCTTGGCACAGTGGGATTTTTCTTATTACCAAAACATTTCCGTGCTGATTTTAAAATTTTAGGTCCTGTGTTAATTAAATTATTCATCTGTGTGGGAAGCATGGGTGCAACTGTGTGGGAAACGTATAACAGTAGTGAAAATTTATTCCTATCTATTATTGTAGGCGGAATAGTGTATGTAGGTTTGGTATGGTTAACTGGTTTACTCAGTGTTTCAGAAATTAAAAAATTACGCGTTAAAAACATTGACCAAATCGTATGAAAAAAACCTTAATAATTACCATGGAATTCCCACCACAAGTGGGCGGAATTGCTACTTATGTCAGTGATTTAGCCATGGCCTTGCCCCCAGAAAGTGTAGTCATGTTGGCTCCAGTTGATAAAAATGTTCAAGATTCATATCCATTCCCCGTATATCGTAAAAAACTATTATCCAAATGGTTTTGGCCACACTGGCTCTGCACATTTTTTACTGTTTGGAACATTGTACGAAAAGAAAAAATTCAAACCATTGTAATTCACCACATTTTACCAATGGGATATGTAGCCATGCTCATTAAATGGTTTTTGCGCAAACCCTATTTAATTTTTTCACATGGCACAGATATTGCCGCGGCCAGTAGAAAACCCTGGAAACGAATGATGGTTCGAAAAATTTGTAAAAATTCTGCGCAAATTATTTGTAATAGCGAGTCATTAAAACGTCGTTTTTTATTTAGATTTTCAGAATATCAAAATAAAACCACTGTGGTATATCCATGTCCAGATGAAATGTTTTTTAATCTAGTTCCAGGCGCAGACACAACCATTACTGATAAACTTGCAATTTCAGGCCGAAAAACCATTATTTCCGTGGCCCGAATGGTAGACGGCAAAGGCTTTCCTCATTTAGTACAAGTAATGAAAAAAGTCGCGGATCGTGTACCAACCGTAGCCTGGTTAATTATTGGCACAGGTCCAAAATTACCAGAAGTAATTGAATTAATTCAAAAAAATTCTTTACAAAACATTGTACGTTTTATTGGAGAAATTGCACATGATGAATTGCCTGCTTATTTTCAGGCTTCCACAATTTTTACGTTATTAACTCACCCAGACAATGGTCAAGAAGAAGGTTTGGGATTAGTGTTTTTAGAAGCTGCGGCAGCCGGACTTCCATGTTTGGCAGGGAAAAGTGGGGGAGTAGAAGAAGCAGTGGTAAATGGTCAAACTGGATTAGTTTTTGATGTATACCAGAATCAAGCGGGAATTGTAGACGCATTAGTAAATTGGCTAGAAAACCCCAGCATTGCCAAACAAATGGGGCTAGCTGGTCAAGCACGAATGCGTGCCGAATTCAATTGGCCCAAGCAAGTGGCCAAACTAGCACCTTGGCTTGAGTAGGTGTATAATAGTGTTATGCCTAAAGAGACTCCACGTGCCTTTGAACGCGTGCTTTTATCACGTTGGTTTTTGTTATCGCTTCTAGCTGCGGCTATTTTAATTGCGGTTAGTTATGCGCGTGCTTATTACCAAGATTATAAAGTGCGCCAACAAATTGCGGCTTTGGAAACTGAGGTTTTAAATTTACAAAGAAAAAAATTAGTTTCACTTGACCTACTTAAACAAGCAGGAACTGAACAATTTTTAGAAGAAAAAGCTAAAACAGAATTAAATTTAAAAAAACCAGGGGAACAAGTGCTCGTTATTCCAGATATTAAAGTTGAAAGTCCGCAAACAGTCATTGCCACCAGTACAGTGGCTGTGGACGAACCGGTCTTGAGTAATCCCAGAAAATGGTGGTATTATTTCACTAAATCTAATTATTAATTAAAAGATATGTCAGAAGAGCAAGAAATTACATCAGTGGAAGCCCCGTCTGAGCCAGAGTTAACTGAAACTAAGCCAAAAACAAAAAAATCAGCCAAAGTATTATGGTTAGGCTTAGTAGTGGCCCTACTTCTAGGACTTTTGGGTCTAGGTGGTGTAGCTGCCTATGGAGTGTATAATGCTTCAGAAAATCAAACCATTCTATCCATGGCTTCATTTTTCCGCATTCCAGTGGCCCAAGTAAATGATGAACCGATCTTATATAAAGACTATGTAACTGACCTCAAATCTCTGCGGATTTTTTACAGTAGCCAACAACAGGCAAGTGCATATAATGCAGAAGAAGAATCTGATCAAGTTCTCAGTCGCCTAATTGCTAATATTTTAGTGAAACAAGCTGCTAAAGAATTAAACGTAGAAGTTACCAAAGAAGAACGTGAAGCAGCACACGCTGATGTTCTTTCACGGTTCAATAACGATGAAAAAAAGTTAGAAGAAGATATTAAGAAAAATTTAGGTTTGGATTTGGATGATTTTTACAACCGCATATTAGAGCCAACTCTTTTGGAAAAAAAGTTAGCTGAACAATTTGCCACGAGCACAGCCGCTGGAGATAAAGCTTATGAAGAGGAACAAGTAAAAGCCAGTCACATTTTATTCCCAGTTAAATCAGAAGCTGAAGATACAAAAGTAAAAACACAGGCTGCTAAAATTTTAGCTGAAATTAAAGCTGGCGCGAGTTTTGCTGACATGGCTAAAAAATATGGCACAGACAGTACCAAAGATACAGGTGGGGATCTTGGCTGGTTTGGCCGTGGTGCCATGGTAGCTGAATTTGAAGCAGCCGCTTTTGCCTTAGAGAAAGGTGCTTTAGCCCCTGCCCCAATTAAAACTGAATTTGGTTATCACTTAATCAAAGTAGAAGACAAGCGCAATGCGCGTAATTTCAGTCTTTTCATGAATGATCGTTTGAAGAATTCAGAAATTGAAATCTTTGGTAAAGTTCATAATCCGTTTGCCAACTTAAATACCAGTACCTCTAGCGTTGAAGTGGAAACTAAATAATTTATTCTGCGGGCGTCCCTTTTTTGGGAACCCGCGGCGCGCGGGTGTAGTATAATGGTAATATGCGACCTTCCCAAGGTTGAGTCAGGGGTTCGATTCCCCTTACCCGCTCCATAATGAGTGCTTTGCGCTAAAGCCAATAAAATGATATAGTGGGACTGCTCACTATAATCTTTTTTTCTTTTTTATGGACGATACCTCAAAGAAAAACAAGTACGCAGCTCTTGGTGTTGGTGCAATTATTTTACTACTTATAGTTATTTACACATTTACCAATAAATCAACCAATAACGCGGTAGTTACCATAGACGATAGACCCACAGAAAATACCACCTCTACCATAATAGTGACTGCATCGAGCACTGTCACAACCACCACTCCTGTTATAAATAAAAAACCAGCGACAACAGTCACCAAACCAAAAATTGCTGGCTCTGCCACTGCATATCAAAAAGCGATTGAAGAATATCAATACCGATTCCAATTTTCCAATTGTAAAGGCAATCCCGGTAAACTTACTTTTAAACAAGGTGTAAAAGTAATGTTAGACAACCGCGACGAAGCCACACATACCTTTGGATTTGGTGGTGCTAAATATACTGTCAAAGGATATTCCTTTGTCATTGTCTCTGCCCCAAAAGCTGGTACACACAACATTACCTGTGATGGTGGTGGAGCAGCACAGATGACCACACAAAAATAATCACCAACATCCCAATCAAATGGGATGTTTTATGCCGCCTTAGCTCAGTTGGCAGAGCGACACACTCGTAACGTGTAGGCCCGGAGTTCGATCCTCCGAGGTGGCTCAAACCTACCCCAGGCAGATACATTTTATGGAAAACAATACCAATTATTCTTACAAACAATTATTGGTTGATGCTTTGAAATTAATACGTCCATACAAAGGACGTTTTTGGATTGGTAGTCTTTTACGACTTTCCACTGACATACTTTTTTTATACACTACGTTTGCGCTTAGTGAAACATTGGCCTTTTTTGCTACCTACAAACAAGGTGATTCAATTGAAAAGTTTTGGTTTTATTTAAATATCTGGTTTATTAGCCAAGCTCTAGTTTTTATTTTTAGGCAAATTGGAAAATTTTTCATGTACCAAGTGGCTGAAAGAATTAATTTAGATAGCCAATTACAAGCCCTTAACCATTTAAGTCTTTTGGATATTGCCTGGCACGAGCATGAAAATACTGGTAATAAATTAAAACGAATACACAAAGGCGGTGATGGGTGGAATACATTAACTCGTATTTGGGCTGATAATTTCCTCCAAATTGTCGTAAGTATTATTGGTATTACGATTATTTTGGCCAAAACTGATTGGCAGGTGGGTGCGGTTTTATTGGTTTTCTTTGTGACATATTTACTTATTTCACTTCCACTACAAAGACGTGCTTCTTTGGCCGCCAGGGCAGTAAACAAGCTAGAAGAAGATTTTACAGGGCTATCGTTTGAAACCATGAATAATATTCGCACCGTAAAGTTGATGAATATTTTCCCACGTATTTTTCCAAGACTCAGTACTCAGGCAAACAAAGTATTTTTAGCTACCAAAAATCGCGCCAAGTGGTTTAGAACCAAATCAGCTGTGCAAGGCGTGTGGGCAGCCTTTTTTCGGTTGGTAACTTCAGGGGTAATTGCCTATGGAATAACCCAGGGGCAATACACGCTTTCTTTTTTACTTTTATTTAATCTTTATTTTGGTACTTTGCGAGACGCTGTGGAAGAATTATCAGAAATTTCTCAAGATATTATTATTGCACGATATGACATCTCACGTTTAGATAGTATTCTTAGCACGCCAGTGTCCATTGACTTAGAAACTAACAAAGTTGATTTTCCAAAAAACTGGCAAACCATCACTTTGCAGAATGTTTCTTTTGCTTATGGTAACCGTAAAGTTTTGAAAAATATTAATTTTACCATCAATCGCGGGGACAGAATTGGTGTGGTTGGTTTATCTGGAGCAGGGAAGTCCACTCTCTTTAAATTACTTCTCAAAGAATATGAAAATTATACTGGTGAAATTTTAGTAGACGGGGTACCACTAAAAACTATTAAAAAGATTAATTATTTTGAACATGTGGCTGTGGTACCACAAGAAACTGAGGTATTTAATTTTAGTTTGCGTGACAATATTATTTTAGCTTCTAATGAGGGTAAAAATGAAAATGCCCGACTCAAACGGGCACTTTCCATTGCGCACATTACTGATTTCATGAGTAAATTATCTGATGGTGTAGAAACATTTATCGGCGAAAAAGGCGTGCGCTTATCTGGTGGCGAAAAACAACGGGTAGGGATTGCGCGGGCCGTGTATAAAAATCCCAGTATTATTTTCATGGACGAAGCCACTTCACACTTAGATTCTGAATCTGAAGAAAAAATCAAAGACGCCATGCACCAAGTTTTTCAAGAAGTGACGGCTTTGGTGATTGCCCATCGTCTCAGCACTATTCAAGAAATGGATACAATTCTGTTATTTGAAAATGGAGAACTAGCTGAAGCTGGAAATTTTAAAGAATTACAGAAAAAACGCGGACGCTTTGCCCAGTTATGGGAAAAGCAAAAACTGTAAGTAGATTTTTTCTTTTTTCTCAAAACTGGTATACTGTTCACCAGTATGATTCAACTGCAGAGTGTTTCTAAAAATTATTCACGTGACTCAGTCGCGCTCCGCGATATTACTTTTAGTATTGACCCTGGAGAATTTGTTTCCATAGTTGGCCAAAGCGGCACAGGCAAAACCACGCTCGTGAAACTCCTCATTGCAGAAGAAAAACCTACAGAAGGTAGTATTCAAATCGGGGATTGGGACATTAGTTCTATTCGCAGACAGGACATTCCACTTTTACGTCGTCAGATTGGCGTGATTTTTCAAGATTTTAAATTATTACCTAAAAAAACCACGCATGAAAACGTGGCTTTTGCTTTGGAAGTAGCTGGTGAAACTGGCAGAAGAATTAAAGAAATTGTACCGCGTGTTTTGGACATTGTGGGCCTCAGTAATAAAACCAATAATTTCCCCCATGAACTTTCTGGTGGAGAACAACAACGGGTAGCTATTGCGCGCGCCCTAGTGCACAGACCAAAAATTTTAGTAGCCGATGAGCCTACAGGCAACCTCGATACCATTAACACTCACGAAATTATTGAAATTCTCAAAAAAATTAACGCCTTTGGCACTACGGTTTTATTGGTCACACATAATCGTGAAATTGTAAATCATTTACATCAACGCGTCATTACCCTCAAAGACGGTGAGGTGGTATCTGACGAAGCTGATGGTAAATATCATTTGATCTAATATGTTTATTGCTTGGTGGCGGATTTTTAAATTTTCTTTGCTAGATCTAGTGCGCAATGCCAGTTTGGCAACTATGACTGTGATTGTGCTCAGTTTACTTTTGATTTCTGTTAACACATTACTTGGCATCCGTGTGCTCACTGCTGCGGCCGTAACCTCAGTAAAAGAAAAAATTGATTTGAGTGTGTACTTAAAACCAGAAACAACTAATGACCTGGTTACCAAACTCACCGCAGATATTAAATCTATTCCAGCTGTAAAATCGGTAAACCAAATTTCTGCAGATGAGGCTTTGCAAAATTTTAAAAACCAATACCAAGACAGACCAGAAATTATTGCGGCTCTAAATGAAGTGGGTGCTAACCCTCTTGGTCCTGCGTTGGTAGTAAAAACCGATGACCCAACTCAATATAGCCAGGTTATTACAATTTTGAATAAAGAGGAATATGTTACACTCATTGAAGACAAGACTTTTGCTGACACAGCCGTGGCCATTGATACCCTTCACCGAGTAACAGGCAGTATTGAAAAAGCACTCTGGGGAGTAACCGCGGTTTTTGGCTTTATTGCCATTGTGATTATTTTTACCACTATTCGGGTGGCAATTTACACTGAACGGATTGAAATCGCGGTCAAGAAGCTCGTAGGAGCCTCAAATTGGTTCATTAGAGGCCCTTATCTAGTAGAAGGCGTGATTTTAAGCACAATCAGTGTAGCCCTGGCTCTAGGGGCCATATACGCGGCTGCCCAGGCCATAGACCCACATTTTTCCCCTTTATTAGACCAAAACAATATATTGACAAATTACCTGAGGACCAATATACTTAGCCTCGCTGGTTTTGAATATCTGGCTGCTCTAGTCCTTACGATTGGAACGAGTGCCATTGCTATGCGCAAATATCTTAAAACCTGACGCGTTCGCGGTAGACTAGTTCTACTACGGACTTATTCGGGGATCGTCTAATGGTAGGACAGTAGCCTTTGAAGCTGCGTATCGAGGTTCGAATCCTTGTCCCCG
>CAYYQC010000009.1:0-6789 GCA_964473715.1 uncultured Gammaproteobacteria bacterium | reverse complement strand
TATCACAAAAGTAAAGATGCTTGATTTTGTTCTTTGGCAAATACGAGATTAGTTCTGAAATGATAATGCCGGAAAGAGTTCAAGCATTCCACTATACTGAAGCTCCTCTTTAATGCTAGTCCATCTAGCGGTTCTGAATGCGTCCACGACACGGAGCGAATTTAAAAAACAGACTGAGTAGGTCTGTTTTTTAATGAGCGAAGGGGACAGTGACCCAATTGGTTGGGTCACGTAAGGATTCGAACAGCGGAGCGATGTTTTGCGAGCTTGCTGGCGAGCAAAACCGCGAGCTGGTGGTCAGACCAAATTTTCGGAAGAAAATTTGAGTCGAGGCCGAATCCCATAATTTTGCTCTTTAAAATTCTATATTGTAAAATGTATGATATGAAAACTCTAAACTGGCAAAAAGTAGTCACAAGAGAATACTCATATTTATGGGCTTCTTATACAGCAGAAGCTTATAAAATAATGAAAAAAATAACAGGCACGACTCTTAAACATAATTTATTTTATACCGAAGATAAACTCCTTACTATTTATCGTGACCCAAAGGATATTGAAAATTCTTTTAAGCTGATTAAAAATCTTATTCAAAAAAATCCTCGGAAGACTTTGGAGAATATGGATAAGTTTGAGACCCTGACAAATGACGGATATGATTTGTTCAAAGAAATAAATGCAGTACAAACTACTGAGAAAAAGAAGATTCGCAACTTGCTTCTTTTACTCGATAGATTATTTATAAAAATAGTTAGCTATTATTTATTTGTAGTTTTTTTAGGATATGCCGCTGATGAATCAGTAATCAAAAAGTTTCTTTCTGCTAATAAAAAACAATTTGAACGAATAAGAATGGGGACAATAGATGTTGATATGAATAAAGAGTTTCCAAAATTATTTGCCAAATATGATAAAAAACTAGGTGTTCACACTTCTTATATGAGCCGAGGTGAATTGATTAATTTTGTAAAAGGAAAAAAAGTTGACTGGAAAAAAATAATTACTAGACATAAAAAAGCTTTGTTGATTGTAAAAAACAATGTAAACACAGAATGCCCAGAAAAATTGATTGCAAAAACCTTGAACCGAGAATTAGGTCATTCACAATATAACCCTGAAACTAAGACAATCAAAGGAACAATTGTTCAAAAAGGTCTAGTAAAAGGGCGTGTGGTACGAATTATGACTGAAAGTGAATATAAAAATATCAAGAAGGGTGACATTTTGGTAACCCCAATGACTAAACCCAATATTCTCCCATATCTAAAAAGGGTGAAAGGCATAATAACAAATGATGGTGGTGCCTTATCTCATGCATCTATAATTTCAAGGGAAATGAAAATTCCGTGTATTGTAGGTACAATGTATGCGACTGATATTTTGATAAATAATGAAAAAGTAGTGCTAGATGCGAATCAAGGTTTGGTTATTCGATTAGACAAGAAAAACCCGATCCAAGCCCAACCCTTGCCAAAAACCCAAAAATAAGGTATGCTCTGGTTTAATCTCATTTATTTTTAGCTTATTTATGCGAAATTTTGACCGAGACAACCGAAATGACACCCGTGGCCCACGGTTTGAAAAGAAGGGTTTTGGTGGCCCTAAAAAGTTTGGTGGTGACCGCGAACGCAGTTTTGACAAGCCTCGCTTTGGCGGCGGTGATCGTGGTGGTTTTGGTCGTAATTCTGGTGGCGGACGCCCTATGATGCACGAAGCTACTTGTAGTGCTTGTGGCAACAGTTGCCAGGTACCATTTAAACCAAATGGTCGCAAACCAATCTTCTGCAGTACTTGTTTTGAAAAGCAAGGCGGTGGTGCAAGTAATGAACGCACTTTTGACCGTCCTCGTTTTGGTGGTCGTGAAGAACGCTCATTTGGCGGCAATGATCGCGGTGGCGAAAAAGTAAATGAAAACATCAAAGAACAATTAGCAGAAGTAAATGCAAAATTAGATCGCATATTACGGATGTTAGGAAAAAATGATGCTCCTAAAAAAGGTTTCAAAGATTTTTCTTCAGATAGTGGTTTAGACTTGGACGAAGAAGTAGAAATGGACGCTGGTGAAGAAACCGAAGAAATGCCAACAGAAAAAGCTCCTAAAAAAGCTAAAACAGCTAAATCTTTCCCAAAGAAAGCTGGCAAGAAAAAGAAATAAGCGGTTTACATAATTTAAAACAATCCCAGTAAAATGGGATTGTTTTTTTATTAAAGTGTGATAGAGTTAGGGCATTATTATTTTATGTTTATTTTTCAAGTTATTATCTCATTTATTATTGGCGGGCTCTGTATTGCATTGCAAACCTTACTTGCTGAGCGTGTACCACTTAAATGGCGGGGGATCGTGCTCACTATCCCAACCACTGGAGCACTGGGATTTTTCTTTGTTGGCTTAACCAAAGGAGCCGCACAAATTCCCGAAGTCGCCACTACTTTTCCCGCTGCTCTTGGCGCGGTATATATTTTTATTTTGGCTTTTGCTTATTTTTCTCGTTTTGGATTATTAAAAGCATCAATTGTTTCTTATTTAATTTGGGCTTTAGGTGCTTATTTTATTCTAAGCTATCCACCAGAAAATTTTGCAGTCGCAACTTTTATCTACATGTTGCCAATAACATTAGTTGCATATTTTTTAATTAAAAAATTACCACAAGTTACCAACCTTACTCCAGTTCCGTTCAACACTAAACATCTCTTAATCCGATCGTTAATTGGCGGTACAGTCATTGCAACTGTGGTAATTTTGTCTAAAACTTTAGGGAATATTTGGGGTGGACTTTTTTCTGCATTCCCAGCTGCCTTTAGTGCTACGTTCTTAATTTACTATTCAGTTCATGGTAAAGCCATAATTCCCTCAGTTGGCAAATCTTTATTTTTTCCAGGTGCAATTGTATTTGTTTTATATGCCTGGTCTGCAGCATTCTTTTTCCCATTATATGGAATTTGGCTTGGTACGCTTTTTTCATATATAATCGTAGTAGTTTTTTATCTGATTCGCATGGTAATTTTAAGCAAAAATAAAATATGAACCCCGACTTACAAAAAATAATTGATTCTGCCAAAGCAGGCGGAGAAGTGCTGAAAAAATATTTTGGCGCGAGTTTGGAATTAACACAAAAAACCATTGCCGCGGATTTTCGCACCAAGGCTGATGTGGACTCTGAGTCTGCAATATTGGCCAATCTGACTGCGGATTTTCCTACGTATAATATTGTGTCTGAAGAAAAGGGAAGCATTGATAAAAATTCTGAATATACGTTTTATATTGACCCGCTGGACGGAACAAATAATTTTGTGTTAACCATTGCAAATTTTTCTATTTCCATTGGATTAATTAAAGGTGATGAAATTATCATGGGCGTGATTTATAATCCAATTATTGACAACATATATTATGCAGAAAAAGGGAAAGGCGCGTTTGTCGATGGCGAGCCACTGCATGTAAACACTGAAGCAACTTTAAAAAATTCCACGGTTTGTTATAGTCGTGGATATTCCACTTCTCACCGCGTGGAAACTGAAGTAATGAATCAATTGTATGACAAAGGAACCAAACGCGTGATGAGTAATTGGTCAGTGGCCTTTGATTTTTGCATGTTGGTTTCTGGACGCGTGGAAGCAATTATAAGTTCTGGATTAGAATTGCACGATTGCGCGGCTGGTAAATTAATTGCGCATGAAGCAGGCGCGAAAATTACTAATTTTGATGGTACACCAGAAACAACAGACAAAAATCTGAGTTTTGTGGTGAGTAATGGGACAGGAATTCACGAAGAAATACTTAGTGTTATCAAGTAATCGAAATAATTTTGTACTCAACCTCTTTATTGGCGAGCTGAATGGTTACAGTCTCGCCAATTTTTTTATTCAAAAGCGCAGAGCCGATAGGAGAGTTTTGCGAAATAATTCCACGGGTCGGATCAGTTTCTGATGAACCAAGAATTTGATAGGTTTTTTCTTTTCCTTCACATTCAATTACCACAGTGTGACCAACTTGCACCCGGTTATCATTTTTTGGCGCAATAATTTCCGCGCGATTAAGTTGGTGTTCTAATTTTAAAATATTATTGTTAATACCACGAAGTCGGCCTTTGGCCGCTTGATATGCATAATTCTCTGAAAAATCACCCATTTCGGCCAAACGCGCCACTTCAGCCGCTGTTTGCGGACGAGCCTTATTTTTTAAATATTCTAATTTTTCTTTGAGTTCAACAAACTTAGCCCTGGTAATCATGGGGTCACTAGGAAGTTGGCTTTGTTTTTCAGATTTTCGATCTAGGGTGCGCATATATCGTCATCATAGCATGCCCAAAGTTGCATTGACAAATGCGACTTTTTTTGCTAGACTGATCAGTCCTTTCCGTCTTGATACCTTATCTAGATGGGCAAGGCAAACAACTCCACCTAGGGAGAAGATCTCGTGTTCAGCAGTTTGGAGAACACCCTCCGTGACGCACTCGCGAAACGAGGACTCATGGTCGAAGCTATCGACCATGCGCTTATCAACCAGACCATCGATGCCCTCAAGCCACCGGCACAACGATGGGTGATCCGACTGAGTTTCGGCCTCAGTGGCCTATCGCCGAAGACCCTGGAGGAGATCTCCGAGTTAGTGGGGGACAAGAACCCTAACTCGGTCAAGAAGATCTTGAAGGATGGGATGAACTCCCTGAGTTTCAAGATCGCTATGGCCATTCGTGCCGGTGAGAAACCGGCTCCAGAACCTGATCCAGAAGATGGACTGGTCCGTCTGGATGGCACTGTCGCCACAGAGAAAGAGGTAGAGCACCTCAACACCCCGTGCGACGCGTTTCATCTCTCCAGGCCGAGCAAGAAAGCTCTGGCTGGCGCAGGCATCAAGTTCATCGGGGATCTAATCCAGCGGACCGTCGCTGAGATCAAGAGCATTAAGAAGCTTGGGCGCAAGGGCCTGATCTGTGTGGAGGAAGATCTGAGACAGGAAGGTCTCTCCCTCGGCAGCAGGGTCACGGGTTGGCAGCGCCCAACCACGCCTGAGTAGGCATCTAGGAAACAACTTAACCACGAGGAGGGAAAGGGAGGGGATCGCAGTCTGTCTTGTACACACTGCGTCCCGTTCTAAGAGTATAAATTGATTGTGCTTTTAGAACGGATAGACAAATGAGTATAAAAGAGTATAGTGAATCTATACTCTTTTATATGAAAAAAATCTTTGCGCTGGCGGCTATAATTATTTTAACTGGATTTGGTTGTGGTATTAAGTCACCTGACCCTATTTTACAAAGTGATGACCCACAATATTCCACTTCTACCAGTGTGACATCCCAAACAACCACTACCACAATTATGATTCCACAAGATATTGAAAAATATCGCACAGACATGACCAGATTTGCCCAAACTGGCGGACCTGATCCACTGCCAAGCACAGTTTTTGCACAAAAAGAAATTTCTATTCCAATTACAGAATACAAAATGCGCTTTGCTGTTGAAGCAGCTGGTAATGCAGTTTACAAACAAGGTGGCGGACCGGCCGCAATAGTTGTAGATGATGTCCAATTAAAAGATGGAATTGCTTATGTAGTATTAAATATTGATACCAATGGCTGGGCAGGTGTTTCTGTGGCACAAGCAATTGTTCACCCAGTTGTGGCCAAAACTTTGGGACAATTTGAAGGAGTTAAAAAAGTTATTTTTGGTCAGGTAAAAACAACTAAATAATCTATGAATGCTATTACCTTAAACACAGGCACACAAATGCCAATTATCGGCCTTGGCACTTGGAAGTCACCAGCAGACCAAGCTGGTGCAGCCGTTGAATACGCGTTAACCAAAGCTGAATACAAACATATTGATTGCGCGGCAGTGTATCGCAATGAACCAGAAATTGGTCAGGTATTTAACAAAATATTTTCCAGCGGCACCATAAAACGCGCTGATATTTTTATTACCAGCAAATTGTGGAATGTTTCGCACGAACCAAAACGCGTGCGCACCACTTGTGAAAAAACTTTGCACGACCTGCAATTAGACTACTTGGATTTATATTTAATGCATTGGGGAATTGCCGAGTCTTGGCCAGACGAAACTAAAGGCCAGCATGCTGACGGAACCGTGGACGCAAACGGGAAATTAATTATTCCTAAAGTTTCCATTCGCGAAACCTGGGAAGCCATGGAAGAATTAGTGACCGCTGGATTAGTGAAAAATATTGGTGTGGCGAATTTTACTGGAGCAATGATTATTGATTTATTATCATATGCGAAAATTTTGCCAGCTGTAAATCAAATCGAATTACACCCATTTAATGGGCAAACCAGGCTCGTAGAATTTTGCCAAAAACAGGGGGTTGCGGTAACAGCCTATTCACCGCTTGGCACACCAGCCTATGTTAAAGGCAAAAATGAACAAGAGCCACTGGTAATAGAAAATCCAATCATTCTAAAAATTGCCACCAATCATAACAAAACTCCAGCTCAAGTTTTACTTCGTTGGGCTATTCAACGTGGCACGATTGTTATTCCAAAAAGCGTAACACCACAAAGAATTGAAGAAAATATCCAAGTTTTTGATTTTTCTTTAACTGAAACTGAAATGGCCGAAATCACTAGTTTAGAAAAACGTCGTCGATTTGTTGATCCATTTGGACCATACGGAGTACCGTATTTTGAGTAAAAATAGCGAAAATTTTTACCTTGACACTGGCATTTTACTCTGGTATAATTTTCGCAGTTCTTTTAAAAAGCCCAAAAATGGGCCATTTGTTCGGGGGTAGCTCAGTGGTAGAGCAGTTGGCTGTGACAGCAAAAGTCC
>CAYYQC010000008.1:0-27531 GCA_964473715.1 uncultured Gammaproteobacteria bacterium | reverse complement strand
TAAACGCGCACCAAAGTTTTTACAAGCAATTGGTTTGGAGTGGTTGTGGCGTTTGGTACTGGAACCAAAACGGATTAAACGGATTTTTAAGGCGGTAGTGGTGTTTCCGTTTTTGGTATTGAAAGAGAAAAAATAATAGTGCTAAATTTATGTACTTCACTACCAGACTAGCAACAATCGGCGATAGGGAATTCGCCAGAAAAACTCATCACGCCGCTTATCGCGATGTGGTAATTAAACAATTTGGAAGTTTTGATGAGAAAATTCAAGATAAATTTTTTGCTGAGTCATGGAACAACAGAGCCCATGAAATTTTTATGTATAATGGTGAATCGGTTGGATATGAATCAGTGGAATATTTACCAGACCACATTTTTGTTCATGAATTAGTCCTTTTGCCTGAATTTCAAGGATTAAGGATTGGTAGTTTATTTTTAAAAAAGATCCAGGAAGAAGCAAAAGAAAAAAATATTCCAGTTAAGTTGCAGGTTTTAAAAGAAAATTCAGCGTTGGAGTTTTACCAGAAATTAGGATTTAAAGTTACAGACTCTGACGAAGTACATATTAAAATGGAATATCACTCAAACTAATTTTTTAAAATGAGTAATAAAAAATGCTACTGAAAATTATTTAATCCGACTAGATTATTTATCCATATCCACTCTAAAACACCGCGGTTAAGCGGTGTTTTTATTTTCTTGACACTTTTTTTAGGTTATAGTATTATATCCCCTATAGGGGGATATAACTATTTTATTATGTACAAGCCAAAAACCGAAAAAGAACGGATTACGCACCGCTACAAAATTTCTCTCGGTCATCTTAAGAAGGTAGTTGCCATGATGGAAAGTGGTGCCTATTGTATTGATATTATTCACCAATCACAAGCAGTGCAAAAAGCTCTGCGTCAAACTGACCAGATTATTTTGGAAAATCACCTCAACACTTGCGCCGCCAAAGCGATTCGGGAAGGCAAGGAAAAAAAGGCGATTACTGAAATCATGAGCATTATTAAAAAATCTTAATATGGACACGCAAAATTTGCCGATTAAAGGTATGCATTGCGCGAGTTGTGCCAATATCATTGAACGCAAACTTAAAAAAGTTTTGGGTGTGTTTAGTATTCAAGTAAACTATGGCACGGAAACGGCTAAAATTAGTTTTGATACGGCCCAAACTAATCCTGCCAAATTATCAGAACATCTTAGACCACTTGGCTATAGTTTGGAAACAGAAGCGGCCAGTATGAATATGACCGCAGACGAACACGCCGCTCACTTAGGCACCAATCAATCTAAAGCCAATAAAATCACTGAAGTACAAGAATTAAAACAAAAATTGTGGTCAGTGCTTCCAATCGCTGTTTTTAGCATTATCATGATGGCCTGGGATATTCTAGCCCAATTTAGTTGGTTACCAGAAATGAACGCTGTGACCAAAACTTTTGTTCACCATTTGCTGCCAATTTTTGCCACCTACACCTTGTTTATTATTGGCATTCCATACATGCTCGGCGTGTATCGCTTTATGCGTTATGGCAAAGCCAACATGGACACATTGATCGGCATTGGTACTTTGGCCGCGTTTCTATACAGCTTTACGATTTCCGCGTTTGAAAATGTCCTCGCACCATACCTTGATGTGAGCCAGAGTTATTACGATGTGACCATTGTGGTGATTGCTTTTATTACATTGGGAAAATTTTTAGAAGCGCAATCCAAAATTAAAACTGGCAGCGCCATTGAAAAACTCCTGAATTTACAAGCCAAAACTGCGCTCGTATTACGCAATGGCCAAGAACTTGAATTATCAATTACCGAAGTGAAACATGGTGATCTATTGATTGTAAAACCTGGTTCGAAAATTCCGGTTGATGGCGTGATTACTGACGGCAGTTCGTTTATTGATGAAGCGATGATTACTGGTGAGCCAGTTCCCGTAGAAAAACAAATAGGGGACACCGTGATTACTGGTACACTCAACACTAATAGTGCATTTACTTTTCAAGCTACCAAAGTTGGTTCCGAAACCATGCTCGCTAATATTATTAAAATGGTTCAGGACGCGCAGGGGAGTAAAGCCCCGATTCAAGCGCTGGCTGATAAAATTTCTGCGGTGTTTGTACCGATTGTAATTGGTCTCGCCGTGATTGCTTTAATTGCATGGCTACTCATTGCGCCACAATATTTGGGTTTCGCCAAAGCAATTTCGTATGGCCTTACTTCATTTGTTGGTATTCTGGTAATTGCTTGTCCATGTGCTCTTGGTCTCGCTACCCCAACTGCCATTATTGTTGGTGTTGGTAAAGGCGCAAACAATGGCATTTTAATTAAAGATGCGGCCAGTTTGGAAAAGCTCCACCAAGTTACCACTCTCGTAGTAGATAAAACCGGTACAATCACCAAAGGTAAACCAGAGCTAATTTCAATTGAATCAACAGGTTCATTATCTGAATTAGACTTACTAAGTATTTTAGCGAGCTTAGAAAATAAATCTGAACACCCAATTGCCCACGCGATTGTCACGCACGCTAAAAATAAAAATGTATCACTACAAACGGTTGATCAATTTTCCATTATCAAAGGCCAAGGTGTAACTGGCCAAATTAACAATCAAGATTATTGGGCTGGAAATGAAAAATTAATTGCTGATTTAAAACTTGATTTTAACCGCACAACCATTGAACAAGCCACTCAAGAAGGCAAAACCCCAATTATTCTAGCCTCCAAACAAGCCGTGCTCGGCATTGTCTTAGTGGCTGATGCCATTAAACCAGAAGCCAAAGACGCGGTGGCCGCCCTGCGCAAACAGGGGATCAAAGTCGTCATGTTAACGGGCGACAATCACAACACTGCACAATTTATTGCCCAGCAAGCGGGGATTGATGAAGTGGTAGCTGAAGTTTTACCCCAAGACAAGATGGACAAAGTGAAAGCCTTACAACAAGCCGGTGAAATCGTCGCCATGGCCGGAGACGGCATTAATGATGCACCAGCCCTCGCCCAAGCCGATGTGGGCATTGCCATGGCTACGGGCACAGATGTGACGATTGAATCCGCCGGAATTATTTTACTGAGTGGTGACATATCCAAATTAAGCCAAGCCGTGCGTTTATCCAAATTAACCATGCGCGGCATCAAACAAAACTTGTTTTGGGCCTTTGCCTATAATATAATTGGCATTCCTGTGGCCAGTGGTTTATTTTTCCCAGTGTTTGGCTGGCTATTAAACCCCGTATTTGCGGGCGCGGCCATGGCCCTTAGTTCTGTGTCGGTTGTACTTAATTCACTCCGCTTAAAAAGTACCAAACTTTAATCCCACCGGGATAAGTGTACCCTTATATGGAAAATACCAATTTATTAGTGATCTTTTTAACTGGTTTAATCACGGGAGGTCTCACTTGTTTGGCGGTTCAGGGTGGCTTGTTGGCCAGCACAATTTCGTTGCGTGAACAAGAAAGTTTAGCCGAAGGTGCTAAACAGGGGACAGTGCGACCAATTTTATTTTTCTTACTCGCCAAATTAATTGCCTACACTTTGCTGGGATTTTTATTGGGCTGGTTTGGATCATTTTTCACTCTGTCAGTTAAGGCCCAAGCCATTCTACAATTTGCCGTAGTAATTTTCATGCTTGGCACGGCTTTAAATTTACTCAATGTTCATCCGTTCTTCCGTTACTTTGTTATTCAGCCACCCAAATTTCTCACGCGGTTAGTGCGCAATCAATCCAAAAGTAAAGATGTGTTTGCCCCAGCTTTACTCGGTGCATTTACCGTTTTCATTCCGTGCGGCACCACTCAAGCCATGATGGCCTTGGCCATTGCTTCTGGTAGTGCCTGGTTTGGTGGCGCGATTTTATTTGCCTTTATTTTAGGAACGGCACCACTATTTGGTTTGTTAGGTTTTTTTGCCACCAAACTGGGTGATGCGTACCAAAAAAAGTTTTTCAAAGTTGCGGCCATCGCTATTATTCTCCTGGCGTTTTATAACTTAAAAGGTGCATTAACTTTAAGTGGGGTGGATTTTAATCGAACCAATCAATCGGCCATCCAAACTCCAGCCAATTCAGAAATCACCATTAACATTGAACCAAACGGTTATAGTCCTAAAAATCTCACCGTACCAGCTGATGAAAAAATTACTTTACATTTAAAAAATAAAGACGCATATAGCTGCGCCCAAGCCTTTACCATTCCTAAATTAAACATCCAAAAAGTAGTTCGGCCAGGCCAAGAAGCCACACTCACTTTTACGGCTCCTAGCAAACCTGGTACATTAAATTTTTCCTGCAGTATGGGAATGTATAAAGGTGTAATTACGATAATTTAATATGACACAAACTTTAACTTTAAAAATTGATGGCATGCATTGTGCCAGTTGCGCCATGAATATTGACGGCGAGTTAGAAGACACCAATAAAATTTTGTCAGTAAATACTAATTACGCTAAAGCCCAAACTGTGGTAGAATTTGATCCAAGTTTAATTTCGGAACAGGAGATTAAAGACATTATTTTAAAAGTGGGATATACTGCAACCAATTTATAAGCAACCCACTACTATTATGAACAAGAAAATTATTATCATAGTTATTGCCACCATCCTGATAAATGTTGCGATAACACTGTTTATAATCAAAATTCAGAATCCTTACCTCTTTGAATCAAAATGTGTTTCGCTGGAAGAAAGAATAGAGGCTAATAGCGCTAGTAGCACTAAAAAATAATTGCCCACAATCAAGGCATTAACAAAGGCAGACTCCACCCGGGGCCTGCCTTGTTTTTTGGCTAAGCTTATAGTAAAGTAAGCCTACTATGAAACTACATAACTTTCTCATTTTAGCCGTAGCCTTAGCCATTTTAGGAAATGGCTGTATTAACTATTCCTCCAAAACCACTGAAGTAAATGACCCTGGTTTTGACACTGCCGCCATGGAAACTGAGAATGATCGAGATCCGTATGGAAAAGCTGAAAAAGCTTTTAACGATCTCGATGTTGAACCGAGTGGCAAATTGGATCCAAACCAATCAGAATATTCAATGGCCGATCGTTTGAGTTGGTACGAAAAATTGCAATGGTCAAAAGAGTGTGAGGCTGATTATCGTTTATCTTCCGACAAAGAGGCGGGCGGCTTAGCCTTTTATAAAATTAATGACCAAACATACTTACTTCGTGCTAATTGTTATTTAGCTGCCTACCAAAAAGGAATGATTTTTATGTTGGTTTCAGTTAATGGTAAAAATATTTCTGGAGGTCAACTCGAAGAGCAAATCTATGACCCACAAACTAAAACCGTAAAAATCAACACTGAAAATGATGGACAATTTTTAGGATTTGATTCTTTTGACACTAAAAACAAAACTCTCACCATCTATACCAAAGGCCGTGGCATTGGTGATTGTGGTAGTCGCGATACCTATCGCTTAAAAAATACTGATTTAGAATTAATCAAAACTGTAGCCATGAGCTGTGAAGATGCGGATGCTTTTCATTTAAAAAATCCTAATGCTGAAGAAATGCCAACCTGGCCCGTGATTTACGAAAAGAAATAATATGGAATTCAAAAAGCTCCTCATTTTAACTTCAGTCTTGGCTCTTTTAGGAAATGGCTGTGCTAAAATCTCCAATCAAACTGCAGAAATAAATGATCCAGGCACTGATTTCGCGACTGGAACCGAAGATTACACGATTACCGCCAATCGCGACCCCTATGGCAAAGCAGAGCGTGCTTATAATAGAGTGGCAGAAAATGTAAAACCCAGTGGTCAACTCAATCCAACTCAAAAAAAATATACAATGGCCGATCGTTTAAGTTGGTATCAAAAATTAAATTGGCCAAAAGACTGTGAAGCAGATTTTCGCTTGACTGTTGATTCCGATGACAATGGTATTGGTATTAAAGGCGGTTTGAATTTTTATAACATCGCTGACAAACAATATTTAGTTCACATTAGTTGTGCTACTGGCGGCAATACTGGAGAAGGTATGTTATTTTACTTAGTCACAGTAGACGGACAAAATATTTCTGGAAAAATTCTTCAAAATCAAAAATATAACTTTAATACTAAAACAGTTGAAATAAGTAATGAAAATAATGGTGTATTTTGGGGTAACCATGATTTTGACCCAACCAATAAGATACTTTCTATTTACCAAAATTACGGTTATATTGGAAATTGCGGTAGTCACACTGAATATAAAATAGTAAATGACGAATTAGAAATAATCAAATTTGCGGAACGAAGTTGTGAAGAAGTTGAAGCTTGGGCCTTAAAACACCCTAATGGCAGCACCGAAGAACCGTCACCATATCCAGTAATCTACGAAAAAAAATAATATGTTACCCAAAGCCACCATCAAACATTTAAACGAACTACAACAAAAAAAGCACCGCGCCGCCGCCCAAGAATTTATTGTGGAAGGTGTCAAAGGTGTAGAAGAGGCGATTGAAAATGCTGAAGTAATTTTAGTTGTGATGGATGGCGCACTTCGCGATGAACCAGACATGCACAATTTAATTAAACTGGCCGAGGCCGATGAAGTACAAGTGGAATTTTGCGGACGCAAAGATATTGGGGAAATTAAAACCACTGATACATTTCCAGGTGTGCTGGCCGTAGTTTCTACCAATGATATTGGTTTAGAACAAATTTCCAGTGGCCCGATTGTGGCTCTAGATGGTGTAAAAGACCCAGGCAATTTGGGTACTATTATTCGCACGGCCGATTGGTTTGGCATTACTAATATTTTACTAGCCGAAGATTCGGTTGATCCCTACAACCCAAAAGTAGTGCGTAGTACCATGGGCTCAATTTTCCGTACCGATATTTTTGAAAGTCAAAATTTGACCACTTCACTCCAGATGTTAAAAGAAAAATTTGGTTATAAAGTCGTATCACTCGAAATGGATGGGGAAGTATTGCCGCAAAAACTCCTGAAAAAGGAAAATGAAAACGTAGTTTTTCTCTTTGGCAGCGAATCTCATGGAGTACGCCCAGAGCTTGAAAAATTCATTGATACCAAGTACACTATCCCCGGCAAAGGTCAGGCTGAATCGCTTAATGTTGCTGTGGCCGCCGCCATTGTCATGTCTAAAATTTAATTTTTTATGTCCACTATTCGCACTCGTTTTGCCCCTAGCCCCACTGGTTTTCTCCATGTAGGCGGGCTTCGCACTGCCCTCTATTCTTATTTGTACGCCCAAAAAAATCAGGGTACTTTTTTACTCCGCATTGAAGATACTGATCAAGAACGTTTGGTAGAAGGAGCGATTGAAAGTATGATTAATTCCATGCGTTGGGCCGGTGTGGCCGCGCAAGAAGGGGTTAGTTTAGACACTAACAAAAAAATTATCCAAACTGGCGACAAAGGTCCATACATCCAATCAGAGCGTTTACCATTGTATCAAAAATACGCTGAGGAATTATTAACCAACGGTCACGCCTACTATTGTTTTTGCACCAAAGAACGTTTGGACGAAGTGCGCAAATTTCAAGAACTCAATAAATTGCCAACTGGCTACGATGGCCATTGTCGCACTGGTGAATTGGCCGAGGCTCGGGCGCGAGTACAGGCTGGTGAAAGTTCAGTCATTCGTTTAAAGATGCCAAAAGAAGGGGTTACATCATTTGTTGATTTAATTCGCGGTCCGGTTGAATTTAAAAATGCCTTGGTTGATGATCAAGTTTTACTCAAGTCTGATGGCTTCCCAACCTACCATTTGGCGGTGGTAGTCGATGATCATTTAATGGAAATTACTCAAGTAATTCGCGGTGAAGAATGGATTTCCTCCACCCCTAAACACATCAAACTTTTTGAAATGTTTGGTTGGACACCACCAGCTTATGGTCATTTGTCATTATTAGTGAATGAGCAAAAACAAAAATTAAGTAAACGCCATGGTGATGTTTCAGTAGAAGATTTTAAAGAGAAAGGCTATTTACCAGAAGCCCTGGTAAACTTTGTGGCGTTTTTGGGCTGGAATCCAGGAGACGAACGCGAACTATTTAGTTTGACTGAATTAGCCCAAGAATTTTCTTTGGAAAAAGTTTCCAAACCAGCCGCAGTTTTTAATCGTGAAAAATTAAACTGGTACAACAAACAATACATGATGAAACTGGATTTGGCTGATTTAGTAGAGCGCACGCGGCCATTTATGCGCCAAGCTGGCCTCAATGAAGCCGCGGAATTACCAACTGACAAACTTGCCCCGATTTTAGACTTGGAACGGGGGAGAGCTAATACTTTGGTAGAATTAGTAAGTGGCATCGGTTTTGCCTTTGCTACCAAATTAGATTATGACGCTGAAATTTTGGTGTGGAAAAAAGGCACCAAAGAAGAAGCTAAACAAATTTTTGGCGAATTATTAGAATTATTACCAACCGTAGGGGAATGGACTAAAGAAAACCTCGATACCAAACTCCAAGCCTTTATTGCCGCCAAAGCCTATGGTGTGGGCAATGTGATGTGGCCACTCCGCGTAGCACTTTCTGGCGCGAAAAATTCTCCTGGGCCAACTGAGTTAGCTCATGTACTCGGCCTAGACGAAACTTTAAAGCGAATTCAAGCCGCTACCGCAAAACTGTAAAACACCGCCCAATTTGTGGTATACTAATCACCAGAATATGAAAAAATTCTTGATTAGTCTCTTTTTTATCGCCCTCAGCGTCCTATCCACGCCTGTTTTTGTGTTATCAGTTGACCCAACTCAAGCAGAAATTGATGCACTCAATAAACAAATTGCTGATAAGAAAAAGAAAATTGCAGAAATTGAAAAATCAATTGAAGCTTATAAAAGTAAAATTACCGAAACTCAAGCCAAAACAATTTCTCTTACTAATCAAATGACGATTTTAGATAATCGCATTTCGCAAGTTAATTTAGATGTTGAAGCTACTACTGACAAACTAGATACTCTCAAATTAGAATTAGAAAGTTTACGTCTCTCCATTACTCAAACCAATACTACCATTGAACGCCAAAAAAGAATTTTATCTGAATTAATTCGTGAATTGCATCGTGAAGATGATAAAAACATGATTGAAATTTTGTCAGCATATGACAATGTTTCTGATTTTTATGAGCGCATCAATCGCGTAGAAACTTTGCAATATCATGTGGGCAAATCTGCGGAAACATTACGCTTAGCCAAAGCTGATTTAGAAAAAAAAGAAGCGGCCACTGAAGATAATAAAAAAAACTACGAGCAAGTTAATGAAGAACTAGCTGAAAAAAAACAAGAACTCCAAATTCAAGTGGAATCTAAACAAACACTGCTTACTCAAACCAAAGCTTCAGAGCAGACATATAAAACTTTGGTCAGTTCTTTAAAGTCTCAACATCAAGCCGTGGAAAGCGATATTTCTAGTATTGAATCACAGGTTAGAAAAAAATTAGCAGAAAAACAAAAAACTCAGCCAGAAAAATTTGATGTGGATAGCGGTGAACTTTCATGGCCAGTTACTAGCCGCCGAATTACTGCGTATTTCTGGGATCCAACCTATCCATATCGCCAAGTCTTTGAACATAATGCCATTGATATTGCCGCACCTCAGGGAAGTCCAGTCAAAGCCGCAGCCAGCGGATATGTGGCCAAAGCTACACGATGTACCACTTCGTCCTGTTATGCATATGTTATGATTATTCATTCTGGTGGAATTTCCACAGTATACGGACATCTAAGTAGTGTTTTGGTTAAGACAGATCAATATGTTACCCGTGGTGATTTAATTGGTTATTCTGGTGCCAAACCTGGTACCGTTGGTGCCGGACCATTTACCACTGGCGCACATCTTCACTTTGAGGTACGTAAAAATGGAATTCCTACTAATCCGTTGAAATATTTGAAATAAACTAGAATTATGCTTGAATTAAATTTAAATAGACCTGTACAGGAAAGAGAATTTAATCCAGAAGCACAAGGTCGTAATGCTGAATTTCGCGTTATTTTAATTCGACATGGTGAAAAAGACATGAATCAGCGCGATGTTGGTCATTTAACCGAACAAGGCAGGCAGCAGTTACGAGATTTTGGCTTAACTGAATTGACTGATCCTGAAAGAAAACTTGTAGTCTATAGTGGCGATCTGGCTAGGGTTGTCCAAAGTGGACAAGAAGCTCTGGGCACTTCTCAAGCCGAAACTAAGGTCCATACCCAAGTACTTGATTCTCTATCACTAAATATTGACTCACAAGACCCTAAACATCCAGTTAAGATTACTGATGAAACCTTAAAATCATGGGGGAAAGATGAAATGGGTGTGGGCGTAAAAAAATATTTAGAATTTCATGACCAAAGTCCTGATGGGGGAAAATCAATGTCACCACGCCAAAACTGTTTTTGTTTTTGACCGAAAATTAGATCGTGTTAAATCTGGAGAAAAAACCGATGTACTCATGGTGTCCAGTGATTATTTAATTGCGGCTTTTGCTCAAGAAGTTATGGGAGTTGATTTTTCTAATCAGCCCACTATAAAACTAGGGGAGTCCATGTATTTTACTTTTTCCACTGATACTAATGGCAAACACACTCGCGTCTTTGAATTTAGAAATCAAAAATACGAAATCCCTGATGAATTATTGCAGAAATGGTTAGAGGAAAAAGAGCAAACCAATCACAAGGAATAGTTATGCCCAAAAAAACCTGGACAAAAGTCGTAGAACGAGAAGGGGATTTTTGGAAAAATATTCTCATGATTTATTCATTTCCAAAAACTAAAAAAGTCTTTGGTGTTTTGACCCAACGGCGCTTGACCACTCGGTTAGGAATGACTTTTACTCACTGGTTTAATCCCGAGTCAATGCACTTCGGTGCACAGATTTTAGAGAAAAAAATCAGAACAAATCACAATTTTACCAAAAAAACTTGGGCTATTTTCCAAACACATAAAAAAAACTTAAAACGTGCAGCCAAAGAAATAAAGGCAAGTAAATTGTCAGTATTAAGCGATAAACAATTACTTACTGTATACGACCGTTTTTCCAAAGCCTATTGCGAGCTATATATTCCATTTAATTTAGTGGAATATGGAGACACAATAAAAGAAAATGCTGACGATATAAAAACACCCACAAAATACCAAAAAAAGTACAAACATTTTCTTACCATGCTTACACTGCTCAGACTGAGAGGTAGAGAAACATTTGAGGCCGCCTACAAGCCAACAGTAATCCTATTTACTGAATTAGGAAAAAGAACTGGATATACAGCCAATGATATTTTTTGGTTAACCCCGCCTGAATTACATACTCTAGTTCGCACTAAAAAATTACCAGCTTCTTTGTCTAAACGTCAAAAAGCCGCATATTTATTATTTGAAAATAAAGGATACAGGGTTGAAGAAGGGAAGAAGGCCCTTGCCTTCATCAAAAAAGAATTACCATCAGAAACTACTAAACAAACTAAAACCCTCAAAGGTATGTGTGCGTATCCAGGTACAGTAATTGGAAAAGCACGAATAGTTATTGCCGCTACTGATATAGAGACATTAGAAAAAGGAGAGATCTTAGTAACCCGCATGATTATACCTCGTTTTTCTGCGCATTTTCATAAAATTAAAGCAGTGGTTGCTGATGAAGGCGGTGTCACTTCTCATGCAAGCATAATTGCGCGTGAAAATAAACTACCCTGTGTAATGGGAACAAAAATAGCGACCAAACTTTTACATACTGGTGATATAATTGAGGTTAATGCTGAAGCGGGGACAGTGACATTAAAAAATTAATTAGGGTGACAACAACCAAAAACCGCTTTAACAAGCGGTTTTTTATTTTACAAAAGGTTATCCACATACCAAAACTTGCGATGAGAACAAATGTTCTCTATAATACATTTACAAGAAAAGAGTAAAATTATTAAGCACTGATATGGCCAATACTTACGACGCTCGCAAACAAGAATTAATAAAGTACTTTCATAAGTTCAAGCACTTACCAACCTACGATGAAATGGTTAAGTTATTCGAACTCAAGTCAAAAGGTTCATTACACCGGTATGTAGAAAAATTCATTGCTGACGGAATTGTTGAAAAGGGAATTACCGGCAAATTATTACCAACCGAAAAAATGTTCGGGTTACGGGTGCTCGGCTCTGTACAAGCCGGGTTCCCAACCACGGCCGAAGAAGACGCACAGGCCAAGACAGTTAGTTTAGACAAATGGTTAATTGAACATCCGCAGGCCAGTTACTTGCTCACCGTTTCTGGAGACTCAATGATTGATGCAGGCATTATGGAAGGAGACATGGTCATTGTCGATCGCACACGCAGTCCAAAAACAGGAGACATTGTGGTGGCCGAAGTAGATCATGATTGGACTATGAAATATTATATTAAAAGGGGAGCACAGGTTATTCTTCGCCCAGCTAATCGTAATTATTCAGATATTCACCCACAAATTGAACTTAAAATCGCCGGGGTCGTAGCCTCTGTGATCCGTAAATATCTTTAATATGAACAATCCTGTCAAATCCATCCTTCATATTGATGTTGATTCATTTTTCGCCAGTTGCGAACAAGCCCTTAATCCTAAACTCATTGGTAAACCAGTCGTAGTCGGCGCAGATCGTGGCATTGCCACAGCCTTTAGTTATGAAGCAAAAAAGCGTGGAGTACACCGTGGCATGACCTTACGGGAAATTAAAGCCGTATGCCCAGACGTGGTTTTAATGCCAGGTGACTATGAAGCATACACACTTTTTTCCAAACGACTATTTGCGATCATGCGCCGGTTTACCAATGAGGTAGAGGAATATAGTATTGACGAAGGATTTATAGATATTACTGGGCTCGATATTACTGAAAAAATGTCTTACAGTGAAATTGCACGCATGATTAAAAAAACAATCCAAAAAGAATTAAATCTTACGGTTTCAGTTGGTTTAGCGCCAACCAAAGTATTAGCCAAATTAGCTTCCACAGCCAGTAAACCCAATGGTTTTGGCATTATTACCCAAAAAGATTTACCAGAATACTTACGTGACTTTTTAGTAGACAAAATTTGGGGTGTTGGTCGCAACACGGCTGAATATATGCGTCGACTCAATATTTTTACAGCTTATGATTTTGCCGTTAAACCGCTTGGTTTTATCAAAGAAAACTTTACCAAACCACACCAAGATATTTGGTATGAATTAAATGGTGAATCAGTCTATGCCGTCATTGCTGAAGAAAAACAAACCTACGCTTCCATTTCCAAAACTAGCACCTTTCAAAATGGTCGTGCTGACAAAAGAGTTGTGTACGCAGAATTAGTAAAAAATATTGAAAATGCTTGTGCTAAAGCGCGCACTCATGACTTAGTAGCAGGTAAAGTTTCAATCTTTCTTAAATCAGAATCATTCAATATACAAGCTTTGGAAATTAATTTGGAACGTGCCACTGCTTTTCCAGTTGATATCTTAGCATCAATAAAACCTTTGTTTGAATCTTTGTATCAACCAGGAATTGGCTACCGTGCCACAGGCATGGTTCTATCTGACCTACATGACGCATGTGCCATTCAAACCAGTTTATTTGAGTCAACAGAAACTCTTAGTACATTAAATAGTGTTTACAGAGCCATTGACCAGTTAGCTGTTAAATTTGGTAAACACACAGTACACAGTGCAGGCAGTCTCAAAGCTGCGGTAACAAAAAAACCACTGGGTTTACCATTGGTTTCACTCGGATTTGTTAGGTAGATAATTGAGAGGTTGTGATACAGGACCTCTCAGGACTATTTGGTCAGAAGTGACAGATCGGCAGACCTATCACTCTTTATAACCTAAAGGTCGAAACTTGCCCCACGAAGGGAAGGGGCAATGCCGTTGTCTCAAAACCCTAGGCGGGGAGAGGCCAGAGACCCAAAAGGTCCTGTATCACCCAAATAGTAAGACATATAAATTAAAAAATGTCAATGATTGACCGAGCTAAACCCTTCTGTTACTCTTAGAGTATAATCAAATTAAAGAACTGACATGAAACCATACTCTGATCGAATTATTTTCTTTGACACAGAATTTACAGACCTTAATCCCAAAACCGGAGAACTGCTTTCTATTGGCATGGTTAAATATACTGGCGAAGAGTTATATATTGAATTAGAAAGCACAGCCACGCCACACCCATGGGTAGTGGAACATGTTTTACCATATCTTAATCAAACCAAAGTTAGCCGAGAAAAGGCCAAAGAACTATTGCGGGAATTCTTAGGTCCTGATCAACCCTATTTAGTGGCTTATGTGAATCAATTTGATGCCATTTATTGGTACGAATTATTTGGTTCAGCCCAAGAGCACCCAGCCTTTTGGATTCCCATTGATTTTGCTTCCATGTTATTTACCCAAGGCCTCTCACCAAACAGCATGGGTATGCATGATTTCTTTGCAAATTTAGGAATTAATAAAGCAGATTACCAAGAACACAATGCTTTAGCAGACGCCAAATTACTCCGTGATGTATATTTAAAAATGTATGAATAATCCTGGTGAAATTACCATTATTGTTGGTTCACAGTGGGGAGATGAAGGTAAAGGCAAAATTACTGATTATTTTGCCAGCCAGGCAGATTATGTAGTACGTTTTCATGGTGGCAATAACGCAGGCCACACTTTGGTAGTAGAAGGAAAGACTTATAAGCTTCATTTAGTACCCTCAGGCGTTTTGTATCCGCAGGTTGTTTCTATAATTGGAAACGGAGTGTTAGTTGACCCAGAAGTTTTACTTACCGAAATTAAACAGCTCCAAGAACAGGGGATTGAACCTAATCTCAAGATCAGTGAACGGGCACATTTAATCATGCCCTATCATCAGGCACTAGATGCAGCCCTAGACGGCCACCAAGGTGCACTCAGCGCCGGTAGCACCAAACGGGGAATTGCCCCAGCTGCGGCCGATAAAATGTATCGTCAAGGGATTCGGGTGGGTGATTTATTTGAACCAGAGATTTTACAAACCAAACTACACCAAGCTTACACTTTTAATAATCATTTGATCAAAGCCATTACTGGTTCAGATTATGCAGTGGCTGAAGCAGATATTTTCGCTGCTTATACCAAAGTTGGCGAAGTATTAAAACCATATTGCACTGACACCGAATTAGAATTATACCAAGCTCATAAAACAGGCAAAAAAATTCTGTTTGAAGGTGCTCAAGGCATGTCATTGGATCCAGATCATGGTATGTACCCTCATACAACCAGCACCAATAATGTGGCGGGGTATGCAGCGGTTGGCTCAGGCTTAGGATTTAATACTAAAGCCAAAGTAATTGGCGTGGTCAAAGCATATACTAGCCGAGTTGGTACCAGCCCTTTCCCAACTGAACTCACTGATGAGTTGGGTGAAAAAATCCGGACCATTGGCCAGGAATTTGGCACCACTACTGGTCGAGCGCGCCGCATTGGCTGGCTCGATTTAGTTCAAGTGCGTCAATCGGTCCGGACTAGTGGGCTCACTGATATTGCCATTACTAAACTAGATATTTTAAATGGTTTTCCAGAAATTAATATTTGTACTGGATATTCAATTGACGGCCAAACTGTTACTGAAATGCCGGCAAGTTTAGGTCAAATGCGTCGCGCCAAACCAATCTATACCACCTTACCGGGTTGGCCTGATTTAAGCGCAGAGGAAATGGAAACCATGATTAAAGCTGGGTATGATAGCCTGCCAAACACCATGAAAGCCTATATTGCTTTTATTGAGAAAGAAGTTAACTGTTCAGTTTCCATCATTTCTCTAGGACCTAGTCGTCACCAGACCATTATTCGGGTATGATCTCTCCACTCGATGACCGATATTACCCACAAGTAAAAGAATTGGAAAACTTCTTTTCTGATTTTGCATTAACTAAATACCGTCTTCAAGTAGAAGTGGAATATTTTATTGCTCTTAGTGAAAACAGGGGAGTGGGGGAATTAAAACCTTTTTCTACTAAAGAAAAAAATGAATTACGCAGCTTGTACACAAAATTTACTCAAGCGCAATATTTAGAAATTAAAAAAATAGAAGGGGAAACCGCCCATGATATCAAGGCAATTGAGTATTTTTTAAAAAAACATTTACCTATAAAATTATCTTTGTATACAGAATTTGTTCACTTTGCTCTCACCTCTGAAGACATCAATTCCGTTGCCTGGGCACTGGCCTGGCAGCAAGGTCTTGAACAAAGCTATCTACCTCATTTAAAAACCGTATTACAAACTTTGCAAGCTTTGGCTAAAAAACATGCCCGCGACCCACTTCTAGCACTGACACATGGCCAATCTGCCAGCACCACTACTTTTGGTAAAGAAATTGTTGTATATTCTACTCGCCTAATTAAACAATACAAACAATTAGAAAAAATAAAAATGCCTGCCAAGCTTAGTGGCGCAACCGGTAACTGGAATGCTCATGTGATTGCGTATCCAGATGTTGATTGGCACAATTTTAGTAAAAAATTTATCTCTTCATTTGGTTTAACACCAAATCTTTTGACTACACAGATTGAACCGCATGACACAGTGGCCGAAGTTTGCAATTCTATTGCTCTAACCAACACTATTTTAATTGATTTCTGCCGTGATATCTGGCTATACAACTCCCGCGGCGTACTTAAGCAGATTCCTAAAGCCAAAGAAATTGGTTCCAGCACCATGCCCCATAAAATTAATCCCATTCAATTTGAAAACGCTGAAGGCAATCTAGGCCTTGCAAACGCGCTCCTAAGACACTTTAGTGACAAATTACCAATCTCACGTTTACAACGCGACCTAAGTGATAGTACGGTCATGCGCAGTAGCGGTGTACCATTTGCGCATTCAATTTTAGCTTATCAAAATATTATAACCGGACTTGGCAAGTTAGCTTTAAATGAAGAACAATCAAAAAAAGAATTAAACGATCATTGGGAAATACTAGCTGAGGCTTTGCAAATTGTTTTGCGCAAAGAAGGCAAGACTGATGCCTATGAACTCATTAAAGAAGCTACGCGTGGCAAGATCTTTAACCAAGAGGCTTATCAAGCATTACTAAAGAGTTTGCCATTATCCTCAGCAAGCTATAAAAAACTCTCACAGCTAACTCCAGCTACTTATATTGGTCTTAGTAGCCGATTGGTATAACCTGTACTTACAAAAAAACAATTCTGTAGTGTCGCACAATTTAGGGTCTATATTTTCCAAGGGAGGCAGAGGATATGACAAATAACTAAACCAAAGCCTAAAATTTGCACTAAACAGGTCTTAGACCAGGGCGTAACAGAAAATAAAATAATCCCAAATACCCAGGCAAACGAGGTTAGAATCAAAATTCCCAAATTTCAAAAATATCTGTAGGCGAGTGTGGCGTCCTAGGCTTATGTGTCGTATAAGATATATTGTGAGACACTATATATCTAGGAGAAGCTTGGGAAATAAGGACTTTTGCCACTATCCCCGCCAGTCAAACTTGCAAGGTAAAACAAAAAACTACATTCTGAGTAATTAGTAAAAAAATAAATCCTAGTTAGGATTTAAAATACACTAAAATTTTTTCTAACCTATTTCCAAAAAACTTTTCCAGGATACCGCAAATCAAGATATTGGGTAGAAGTGGCACCCAGACTCCCCTTTTTTTCTTTTAAAAAGGTAGATAGACCCAGGAATTGCTTGTCGCGGTCTTGGGTAAAATTTACTAATAGTTTTGGTTTACCTTGTAAGACGACTTCCCCACTACCACCATTTTCTAAAGTATAACCAGTGACAGGCAGTTCTTGATCACGCAAAAATAAATTCCAAGCCAATACTCCAGCTAATAATTCTGCTTTGGCCTCTGGCGTAGATGTAGACACTGCAAAATCTGTATCGAACATTAAAATGGGCAATTTTTTAATCGCCGGAGTACTACCATTCACAATGGCACGCACTGAATTCAAATCATTGGTTAAAATTAATGGCAAAGTTGATGAAGCGTCAATTCCTCCATCACTACTTGGCAGACGCCCAATTTTTTCTACAATCTCACCATTCTGATCCACCACACTTACTTGATTATGTTCTGCCACCACTAAAATTGGTTCGCGTTCTGTAACGGTAATTACCACTGCGTGTGGAAAAATTCGTACAATCTCAACCTTCTCCAGAGAAAAACGATCTTTAATGACCTGGCTGAGTTCACTACTATTAAGTAAAAAATAATTGCGTCGTGGTAAAAAACCCCAACGCGGACTAGCCATTAAAAGTTCAGCCGTTTTTTGGACTTCTGAATAATTAGTTCGACTAAGTCCATCAATGGTAATAACTTGAATTCCAAACGCAGGGTGAAAAACCATTAACCCACCAGCAGTCGCAAGCAAAACCACGGACAAGGCCCCCAAAAGCACATTACGGCGATGTTTTGAAGGCAAACGCTCTTCTTTAGGACTTGAGGCTGCTTCGCGTTGAAACGCAAAATCTCGCTCATGGCGACGTACCGATGTTTCCATCAGTCGATTTTTCCGCCAACCCCTGGGCGTTCTGCCACTTTGCGGCCGTACTGTTCTAGATTGTCTATTCTTTGACAGGAAAGACATAATTAGGAAGAAAAACCTCGTCGTATACTTCGGACCTTTTCAATTAACCAAGTAAGGTAATATTTAGAACTAACTGGTAAATCATGACAAGGAATCAAATCATATTTATATCCGCCAAATCCTTTTTTAAAATGACTGATCCCAAAAAATGGATGATTTTTTTTAGCCTTTGGAGGTGCAATTCCCCAAAAATTATGCGTAGTACATCCTCTTTTTTTTGCTTCTTTAATTGCGGCCCATTGCACTGCGTACGACGTTGGTAAATGTTTATCACTCATAAGTGAAGCAGCGTGCCGGTAACAAGACATGGTACCGTAAAACATAAAAATTCCCACAGCATCCAAAGTGCCATCTGGCAGATAGGCTCTAATTACTGAAGCATTTTTAGGAGCCAAAGCATTAAATTCTTTCCGCACATATCCATCTGGAAAACGGTGAAAATTATGACGCTTAACCGTTACATCGTGCATTCTGTTAAATTCTTCCACTGCTTCTGGATCAGAAGAAATTTCTACACGCACACCTTCTTTTTCACAACGGCGAATTAAATTACGGTGATTCTTTTCCATGTTTTTAAGCAAATCTTCTTCACTAGGGCTAATATCTAAAAGCCAAGTATATTCTGCCAAAATATGTAGTGGTGAGCGAATGAATTTATTGGCTTTAAAAGCACCGAGCATTTCATGGTCAGTGATTGGCCAAAATGGACTAACCCGTACAAAATCCATATGTGCTTTTTTAGCTTCTTCTTTAAGAACTTGCGCTAAAAAAGAAAAAATAATTGCCCGATCAGTTCCAGTTATTTTAGAAGAAATAATTGGACCATACGGCAAAAGCCAAAAGTTTCCCCGGCGCGCATGTACGGAAATAATAATGGACCCAGCCACTAATTCATTTGCTTCATTGAATACACCCCAGATTCTCCCCTCCTCGCCCATGGCTTTATAAAATTCTGTATAAGCCGGTGATTGAACAAATATTGTATGCGGTTGTTCTAGCAAAAATCCCTCCCATTTGGCTGGTGCTAAATTCTGCTCAAGGCGAAAATTCATATTAGGAAAAAAGGCTGATGATACGATTTAAATCAGTCTTGGTCAGGCTTGGGTCAGTGGGTAAATTAATAATCCCTTTGCCAATATTTTCGGCTACAGGGCAACTTCCCTTGGTATAATTTGTAGCATGAAGATCAATATCACTTGGCGCAATTGGGGTACTATACCAATCCCCTAAATACACACCTTGAGCCGCGGCATCGCGACGAAATTTCATTGGATCATTTACTTGTACTGGAAAACGTAACCACATAGTGGCCTTACCTACCCTTTGAACACTTTTTTTACCCTCTAAAGAATTAGCATAAAAACTAGCCGTCCCCTTTCTAATTCTATTCCAAGCATCCAAATGCTTAATTTGATTATAGGCCAAAGTAGCTAAAGTAACAGGTAATTTTGCTGGAAAGTAAGATGACGCTTTCCCCTGCTTTTCGGTTTGATCAATAATCCGATTCATGAGATGTAATTTTTTGGCCGTATATAAAATAGCCTTGCCAATTCCCAAGTGATACGTTTTTTTACCAAAATAGAAAAAGATTGGATGAAGAAGATGTTGCAATTCTTTAATCAATGGAAAACGAGGTAATGCTGCTTGGATTTCTTGAAGTTTTAATCCTAATTCTGAGCAATTCTTATTTGCAATCACCATTCCGCCGCGCACACCAGAAATAACCTTATCTGAGCCAAAACTAAAAATGGCTAGATCGCCAAAATTACCAAGCAAAGTGCCATTCAAAGATTCACCAAGAGAATGAGCACAGTCCTCAATTATTAGTAACTTATGTTTTCGCGCCAAAGCCACTAATTTTTGCAGCTCAGCCGGCGCGCCAAAAGTATGTTGAATAATAATGGCTTTAGTTTTAGAGGTAATTGCAGCTTCGACTAAATCAGCGTTAATCAAATAATCTTCTTTGCAATCCACATATACAGGTACAGCCTCAAGGGCGGTAACGGCATTACTCACAACGACACAAGTAAACGCCTGTAAGATTACCTCGTCACCTTTTTGTACCCCACCCGCCTGCAAGGCCACTTGAAGCGCAGCGCGACCACTGTCTACTGCGTAGGCATGTTCTACACTATAATATTCTCTAAACCAATGCTGAAGTTTTTTAACTGAATCATTGGCATAATTTTCCCACAAACCCGTAAAAATCAACCTAAAAGCTAGGCGCGCATCTTCGCCCCTGGTATTAGGAGAAAGTCCTGTAAAAACAAAGGGCTTCATACTGGTTTTTTAATTTCATTTTTTACCAAAGCAGGTAAGCGATTTTCCATGAGAATAACGGTTGGCTCTTTGGCTTTAGCCTGAACATATTTCAAAAGTTCATTTGGATTGAAAATCATCCGCACTTCTAAAGGGTATTTATTCTTAAGCGCATTAACTCCTTTCATAAAATCATCAGCTGAGTCTGGGCTAATAATAACTAATTCATCAGCACAAAACGCGATTTCTTCACCAATACGCGCATGGTATTCAGCAGAACGGTCTGCAAGTTCCAGCATTCCTCTAGTAATAACTACGCGGCGAAGTTTGGAAGAAAATGAAGACAAAATATCCAATGCAGCTTTGAAACCACGCGGATTAGAATTATAGGTATCATCGATAATCGTGGCTGATTGATATTGGTAAACAGATAAAGCGTTTGGACCTGGCTCTAAAGTAGTAACCACTGCTTTGATTTCATCAAAACTAAGTTTTAGAAAACAACCTACAATTATGCCTGGAACTACATTAGAAGGTTGATGCGGACCACGGAGTGGAGAGAAAAATTCATGATTTACATTCTCAGTGTTTAGTTTCCATGTCACACCATCAGCCCGACTTTCTACTTCTTCTATTAAATAAGTAGGATTATTTTCTGGTTCATCACCAAATAAAGCCTGATTTTTACAAGTTAATTCACCTAAAAGCTCAGTGCAATATATATTATCGGCATTGGTAATTACCAAACCATTCTCCGGAATAGAACGAAGCAATTCGTATTTTGCTGTTTGAATATTTTTAATAGAACCAAATAGAGACAGATGTTGCTCAATAATACTGGTTAAAATTCCTACACGAGGCTTAACAATATTACAAATCTTTTTAATTTCCCCTATTTGGTACGCTCCCATTTCACAAACAAATATATCTGCTTCTGTAAAATCTGTGTGCAAAATAAATTGTGCAATCCCAATATCAGTATTTATATTTCCTGGAGTTTTAATTACTTTGTATTTACTCTGCAAAATTTGACTGGTAAATTCTTTTACCGATGATTTACCATAGCTACCCGTAATCCCAATTACCTTGAGATTGGGTAAGCGCGCGATTTTACGAGTGGCCTGATAAATAATTAAATCTTTAACGCGACGAGTAACCTGATTCCAAACAAATACCACCCCACTCATAATAAAGAAACGGCCAAGCATGAGGAAAAAAACCAAACTCCAATCACGTTGCCATAGGGCAAGAACGGCTTCAAGCGCAAAAGCTGTGGCCAAAAGTAATAAAGCTTTTGGCGTAGGCCGTGGGTAGCGCGCGGTTTTGCGCCAATAACAATATAAATGGTATCCCAGATCTACAATTAAAATCCACAATATAAAGGTCTTAAGCAAACCAATCGTATCAATAGGCCAGAGCGCAATACCAACGGCACAAAGCGCGCGAATAAGAAAGGCGAAATTAAACCAATACGTTCTCCCCTGTTTTGTGGAAAAAAAATCACGCATTCGATCTAATCGGTATTCTTTGAGTTGCCAAATATAACAGTAATCTGCGTATGACAAAAACGCACTGCATGCCCACAGAGCAATCAAAACAATATTAAATGGGGTAAACAGGTTCCAGTACATTGCGCTTATTTTAAAAATTGGTTAATAGTTTGTAATAGTTCGGCGGGCTGACTCACGTGTAAACCGTGTCTAAGACCAGGAAATTCTAAGAATGTGGCATTTGGAATTTCTGTGGCGACTTTTTTGCTAATCTTGCTAGGGACAAAAGTATCCATTTTCCCGGCCACTACCAAAGTTGGGATGGTAATTTTGGATAATTTATCCGCTACATTTTGTCTGGTGACTTTTTGAAAGATCTGACGTTGAATACCCTTGGTTTTACTATAATCTGGTGAATCAGCGACCTTATATAGAACACGGCGAGCCTGAGTCTTGAGTTTAGATAGGGGCCAAATTAAGAAAATTAAGGCACCTAGCTTAGCAATTGGCCAAAATATGACCCGACGCAGACTATGTTTTTTACGAAAAATCGCTGGACCGCTTAAGATTAGTGTATCACAAATCCCTGGATTTGTACCAACCAAATAAGTGGCTACTTGCCCACCAAAAGAATGGGCTAAAATGACCTTTTTTCCAATACCCATTCCATTAATTTTCCTTTTTACAAAAGCCGCATACTCCTCTACTCCCCAAACTTCTGGCGGGAGCGGCTCATCACCAAAACCTGGCAGCTCAATACACCGCACATCAAAACTTTCCCTGGCTAGGTCAATAAAATTTTGCCAAGACATTCGGGTGCCGCCCCAACCTGGAAGAATAATAAGGATGGGTTTGGACATATTAGTTAATTACGGCTTTGCCCAAATAAGGCTGCAACACTTCAGGCACTTTAATTGAACCATCAGCTTGTTGATATTGTTCCACAATAGCAATTGGGAAACGACTAAGAACGACGGCAGTACCATTTAACGTATGTACAAAAGCAGTTTCTCCGGCTTCATTGCGATAGCGAATATTAAGACGACGGGCTTGGTAATCAGTACAATTACTGGTACTGGTAATTTCACCAAAATCTCCTTGTTTATCGCCTTCGCCTTTCATGGTCATATAGGCTTCCAAATCATACTTGCGGTAAGCAGGGCCACCAAGGTCACCTGACGGAATATCAATCACGCGGTAAGATAAGCCAAGACCATCACAAATTTCTTGTTCAATCGCACGAAGTTCTTGGTGCAAAGCCTCACTTTCCTGTGGCTTACAATAAACAAACATTTCTAATTTGGTAAATTGGTGTACGCGGTACAAACCTTTACTAGTGCGGCCATAAGCTCCAGCTTCAGTACGGAAACAGTGAGACATGGCCACATATTTTTTTGGCCCATTTGAAAGATCTAAAATTTCATCAGCATGATACCCACCCACGGTAATTTCCGCCGTCCCAATTAAACTGAGGTCAGTATTTTCTACAGAATAAATTTGGGTTTCATTGCCGCGTGGATTAAAGCCAACCCCTTGTAAAATGGAATTGCGGGCCAAATCTGGAGTCTCCATCAAGGTGAAGCCGTGTTTAGTGACTACATCAATTCCGTAATTGAGCAAAGCTTGATTAAGACGAACTAAATCATTTTTTGCAAAATAAAATTTTGCAGCGGCCACTTTGGCACCGCGCTCAAAATCAATTAAATCTAAAGTGGTTAACAATTCTTCATGGTCTTTTGGGGCAAAATCAAAACCTGTATGATCTTTTTGATAGACCACGGCAAAATCTTCTTCACCACCAATTGGAGAGTCTGGATGAGTGAGGTTTGGCACCTGAAGCATGAGGTCAGAAAATTCTACTTCCACCGCTGCCAGATTTTCTTCTTTTATTTTAATTTCATCACCAAGTGAACGCATTTTGGCAATTTCTTCTGGGGTCGGTTTACCTTTTGAGCCACTCTTGCGTTCTGCGCGTAAAGCTTCCACTTCACCAAGTAATCCACGACGAATTTCATCCACGGCAATCAAGCGGTCAATATCTACTTTGTTGCGACGCTTTGTGCAATTCTCTTTAATTTCTTCCGCGTGTTCGCGAATGTATTTAATGTCTAACATATTATTATTTTAAAACACATTTTTTAAAATTTACAAAATACCAAACAGATAAACCAAGTTCAATTAAAATTATCATTTGGTAGCCAAGAGTTGAATTGATATAAAAGACCGTACCGAGTAAAACACCGTAGGCTGGTACTAAATAAAACCAATACCCACGTATCATACGCCACACATTAAAATCAACGGTTTTGTGTTCCGAGTAAAATAATTTAACTCCTGGCGCAAGTAACAACGCAGTAATTACCGCCCAAATTGAATAATCCAATACTAAACTTTCCATTGACGCCGTAAGTGGTGAAGTAGCAATGGTTAATACAAACATGAACATACCCGCCATTGCCCAAATTCCGTAGAGCGTAAATAAGCCTAATAAAAATAAAGCGAGTTTTTTTACTATTGTGGTGATTCTACTATTCATAAACCAAATTCCTTAGCTACTTCTTTTAATTCTGGCAAGAATGCCGTGTACATGCGCGCGTTTTCGCCAAGCAAATCATGGTTCAATACATCATCTAAATCAAACCAGGCCGTGTCGAGTACTTCATCATCACTCGGTTTTAGTTCTCCACCAGTAATGCGGCACACATAAGGCACAAGAAAAACTTGGTACGCATAAGTTTTTTGCACCTGACTTTCTACCGTAATATGTTGGAGCATTTTAAGAATTTCTACTTCATAACCAACTTCTTCGGCAATTTCCCGCACCATATTTTGGTGCATGGTTTCGTACAGCTCAACTTTGCCACCCGGAAATTCCCACTTATCATGATATTCTGGCCGATGTGGGTCATTGCGTTTATTCATGAGCAATTTTCCATCTTTAATAATCAAACCACACGGCACCACAATGTGTTTGGCCACATAGGTATTTTGCAAATGGTGTTTGATGCGAATGAGTGCTTTACCGCGGTGGCTAATCGCGTTTTTTTCATGAATAGTTAATTCAGCGTAAGTTTTACCCAATTCTGGCACTAAAAAAATTGGGTCATACCCATGACCACCAGTCCCCTGTTTTTCTAAAGTAATTTCACCATCAGTTTTGCCATGCGCCAACAATTCCACTTTAGAATCAGGATCAACTAAAGCCATGGTTGCTTCCCAATAAGCTGACCGATTGGTAATTTGTTCAGAGTGCAAACGATTTAAAACTGTAGTCATTTTTTCGTCTGCTGTGCCTGGCACAAGCGCCGCGTCCACTCCTGGCCAGCCACCCAAAGCTTCAATAAAAAATCCCGCATCATCGGCCAAGGTTAATTTACCAGTTTTGGCGGCATAATACCGGGCTTTAAGCAGAGCATTTCCTGCCACTGTACCAGTGTCTTCTACCGGCGAGACAATTGTTTCTGCTAAATCAGACAATGACAACAGAGTAAACGGCATGGTACTCAAAAATGCCTTGATTTCCGCAATCTTTCCTGCGTTCGTGGTGGCGATTAAGAGCTCTCTCATATATTTTTTAACAATTGCGCTTTGAGTTTAGAACTTTTTTTGGTTTTGGTTTGGAACGGTTTGAGTCGAACAATCTTTGGACTTAATTTAAATTCAGCTAATTTGGCTGGTAATTTTTCCGTATACGCCTCTTGATCATACCCAAGTGCGATCACATCAGGCTTAATCTTTTTAATGAGTTCGTAGACTTTATCTTTTGCCCCAAGAACCGCTTCATCAATTAAATCAATATGTTTAAGTAATTCCAAGCGATCTTTTTCTGAATTTAATGGCAATGCACCTTTAATCTTTTTAATATTTGCATCACGTCCCACAATCACCACTACTCTATCCCCTAATTTGCGCGCTTGCTTAAAAACATTTAAATGCCCGACATGGAGCACATCAAACGTTCCAAATAAAAGCACGGTTTTCATAAGAATTTCAAATTTTTTGCAATCTCATACATTGCAATAATTCGTTGACTAAAATCACAATCCTCAGGACATTGCTGATAAAATTCATATAACCCATCCATCGGAATTTTAACCACTTCAATATCTTCAGTTGCATCACCCCGATTATCATTCACTTTATATGCATCCAAAGCAATAAATGGGTACACAGTGTTCGATAAACTTCCTGGAGCATTTAAAACTGAACGAAGGGGAATAAATTTTTCCGCTGTATAACCGGTTTCTTCCATTAATTCTCGTTTAGCCGCTTCTTCATTTAGTTCACCTGGATCAATTAAACCAGCTACAGATTGATAGCAATACCGTTCATTAGAAACGCGAAATTGTTTAAGAAATAAAATTTCTTTTTCTTTGGTAATCGCTAGCACTGAAACAAAATCATTTTTTTTAACAAACTCCCAAACCCTCTCTTTTCCATTCTTATCCAAAAAATGAGTTTCCCAAAGGCTGGTAAATTTACCTTTGAACAATTCATTTTTAGAAAGGATTTGAAAAGCCATATCATTTTTCTTGTTCGTCATCAACTTTTTTTGTATCAAGCGGCTTAAGCGTTGGAAACAAAATTACTTCTTTGAGATTTTGGGCATCAACGAGTAACTTAATCAAGCGATCAATTCCCATACCAAGCCCAGCGGTTGGTGGCATACCATGTTTCAAAGCCGTCACAAAATCTTCATCGTACGGCATACTTTCTTCATTCCCCGCTTCTTTATTTTCCACCTGTTCTTTAAAGCGCGCTTCTTGGTCAATAGGATCATTAAGCTCAGTAAACGCGTTACATAATTCATTACCACCCACGCACAAAAGTTGGAAGCGTTCTACATAATCTGGCGCATCGGGTTTGCGTTTAGCCAGTGGTGACAATTCCACTGGGTGATCAATCATGAAGATTGGGTTCACAATAAATGGCCGGGCAAACTTTTTGTAAATTTCATCAATAATCGTACCACGATCCAACGTATCATCCACTTCCACACCCAGTTCTTGGGCCTTCTTCAGAATAGATGGTTTATCTTTAAAATCTTCAATATCCATTTTGGCATACTCGAGCACTAAATCACGCATGGATTTACGGGCATACGGTGGCGTAAAATCTACTTCTTGGCCATTAGTCGTAAATTTGAGTGGCAAACCTGCCGCTTTAATTAAAGTCGGCACTAAATCTTCCATTACCTTCATGAGATCATTGTAATCGGCGTACGCCCAATAAAATTCAATCTGCGTAAATTCAGGATTATGATTATGATCAATCC
>CAYYQC010000007.1:0-30067 GCA_964473715.1 uncultured Gammaproteobacteria bacterium | reverse complement strand
TATTTGCGCGCCAAAACACCGTGGGCCGTAATGCGGATTCGTGATCAAGTCTTTTTTTCCATTGCCCAATTTTTCCGCGAAGAAGGGTTTGTGCGTTTTGACACGCCAATTTTACAACCAACTTCTTGTGAAGATACAACACAATTATTTCAATTGGATTATTACGGCGAACCAATGTATTTAACTCAATCTGGTCAGCTCTATAGTGAAGCTGGAATTATGGCACTTGGTAAAGTGTATGACTTTGGTCCAGTATTCCGCGCGGAAAAAAGTAAGACTCGTCATCATTTGTCAGAACTCTGGATGATGGATGCGGAGGCCGCTTTTGCTGACCAAACCATGAACATGGATACTGAAGAAAAAATGGTGAAGCGCATTGTGAAAGATGTGTTGGAAAACTGCGTCGAAGAATTAAAAATTTTAGAACGCGACACGACTTTGTTGCAGCGTGTAGTTAATGAACCATTTTTGCGCTTCAAACACCGGGAGGTAAAAAAGTTATTGGCTGAAGAAGGTTTGACGGTTGATCCACTCGATGATATGACCACTGAAGAAGAAATTTATTTGGGCAACAAGTTCCAAATCCCAGTCTTCATTGAAGATTATCCGTTTGCGGTTAAGGCTTTTTACATGAAATCATACACTGATGAAGATGGTGTAAAACGTGCTCGTTGTGCGGATTTGATTGCACCAGAAGAAGGCCGGGAAATTATTGGTGGTTCACAGCGTGAAGAAAGTTACGATGTCTTATTGCAAGAAATTGAATCTCGTAATTATCCAAAAGCCGAATACGACTGGTATTTGAACACTCGTAAATTTGGTTCAGTGCCACACAGTGGTTTTGGAATTGGTTTAGAACGCACTATCCGCTGGATCACAGGTGTTCATCATATTCGTGAAACTATTGCCTTCCCACGCATGTTAAACCGGATGCGTCCTTAGCTTGTGTCAAAGAAAAAAACTAAAAAACCATACTCGACTGTTTTGCCAGATAAGTTTCCAGAGCGTTTGGAAGCTATGTTTCCGGGTGCAATAGGTACAGAAGTGCGTGCTTCTTTTGTGGAGCGACCAACCACCCTTAGAATTAACCGGATTAAATGTCCGGTAATTTTGGATCAATATGGAAAAAAACAGCCAGATCTGGTGATTAAAGAATTACAAGCAGAAGGTTTTAATCTTGAACAAGTGTCTTGGTATACTGATGCCTTTGTGCTCAGAAACAAATCAAAGCGTGAGCTCACCGATACTGAAGCCTACAAGCTGGGTAAAATTTATATTCAAAGCTTGGCCAGTATGGCACCGCCTTTGGTTTTACAACCAAAACCTGGTGAAAAAGTTTTAGACCTTACGGCTGCGCCTGGTAGCAAGACTTCGCAGATTGCAGTCATGATGGAAATGAAAGGTGAGTTAGTGGCCAATGATAATAATAAAGTGCGGTTTTTTAAACTTAAACACAACATGGAGTTGCTGGGAGTGGGCGATGGTACGGAAAAAACTCAAACCGAACAGTGGAAATTTACTCTGCGCCTGGAACATGGTGGCGACCTATGTCGCGAATATCCTGAATATTTTGATAAAATCTTGCTCGACGCGCCCTGTAGTGCTGAAGCACGCTTTGTAACAAATAACCCAAATACTTTTGGGTATTGGAGTGGGCGGAAAATTAAAGAAATGGCTTATAAACAGCGGTCACTTTTATTTGCTGCTTGGGGCGCGCTTAAACCTGGTGGTGCTTTGGTATATTCTACCTGTACTTTTGCGCCAGAGGAAAATGAATTTCAGGTAGAACGCCTCCTCGATCGGTATTCTGATGGAGAATTGGAAAAAATTACCTATCCTTTGCCTTCGGCTTTGCCTCCGCTTAAAAATTGGAAAAATAAAGATCTTCCATCTTCACTTCAAAACTCCTACCGCATTAAACCGACTCCAGAAATTGAAGGTTTTTTTGTGGCCCTACTTCGGAAAAAAATATAGCCTGTGGATAGTACTGTTTAAAAGTGCTTTCTGCTTATTTTTGTGCTATACTTCTTGTTATAAAGGAGTTAGAAAAAGTTCATGTTGCAATCTTTCCGTACCATGCTCGGACGACTGCAGGAAATGTGGAAATCTATTAGTCCCCGCCACCTCTGGTTGGGTGTTTTTGCATTAGTAATTGTAGGTTCGTTTTTATTTGTGCAACCAACTTTTGCGCAAGAAGGTGTAGCTACGGGTGTGGGTGATTGGTTGATTCGTCAGGTAGCCAAAATCATGTTAGTGGTGGCCAGTTTATCAATTGGTCTTTCGATTTTCTTCTTGCGGTTCTTTATCATGATTGCCAGTTACAATAATTATATTGATGTTAGTGTGGTACAACTGGGTTGGGTGATGGTGCGTGATATTGCCAACATGTTCTTTGTAGTTGCCTTACTCCTCATTGCCTTTGGTACAATTTTGGGCTTAGAAGAATATGAATGGAAAAAGAATTTAGCTAAATTAATTTTATCCGCGATCTTAATTAATTTTAGTAATTTAATTGCGCAGCTTTGTATTGATGTAGCACATATCTTTACCATTACTTTTCTCAATGCTATTTCTGCCACTGCTGGTGGAAACTTGGTAAACATGTTTAAGCTGGACCAGATTTTGGCCTTAACCGCGGCTCAAGATCCATCTGGCCTTGATATTGAAGTTTTGGCTGCAGTGTTACCAGCCATGCTTTTTGCCATTATGGCCGCGGCTGCGATTGGTTCATATGTGGTAGTCATGGCTGCTCGGGTAGTGGCACTTTGGGCTTTGATTGTCATTTCGCCTTTGGCCTTTATTTTGGGAGTAATTCCTCAAACCAAATCATACGCAGATAAATGGTGGGCAGAATTTTCCAAATATGTAATTGTGGCCCCAATTATGGTTTTCTTTTTGTGGCTGTCTTTTGCCACAGTGGGTCTGGGTAGTATTGCCACGGAAATTGAAGCTGGTTTGCCAGACAATGTAAAAACTTCGGGAGCAGAAGCTCAATTTGGTGTACAACGTCTTTCCATGTCCAAAGTAACTAGTTGGGAAAACATGGCTAACTTTTTGATTGCCTTTGCCTTTCTCATGTATGGTATTAAGGCCACCCAAGAAACCGGTACTTTGGGTAGTGGCATGATTGGCTCTGCTGTAGATTTTGGTAAAAAAGTAGCCACCATTGCCACGGGTTATGCTGCGGGCCGGTGGTTGGTGGGTAAGAGTAAGGATGCGGCTGTGGGGGCTACCAAGGCTACGGCTGATTTCTTGGTTGGTGATTATGTTGAAAAAATTGGCAATAATTTGAAAAAAATTCCCGAAGGTTATCGTAACTGGAGAAGCCAAGGTCCACAATGGGAGCGTGTTAAAGAGAAAGTTGCCAAAGATGAATTGATTGATCGTGATTTAACAGCTGAAGAAAAATTGGCTGGTTTTACTATTCAAGAAAAAGAAGGGAAAAAATATAAAGTGGCTGGTCTTAGTGAAGTAGAAAAAGTTAAAGGATACAAAATGGTTGAGGAAAAAGATGAAAAAACTGGTGAAATTGCTAAATTCAAGAAATACTCTGGGAATATGTATAATGTTAAGACCGATGAAAAGGGAAATGTAATTTACAAGAAAAACGCTGATGGTACTTTTGCTTTGAATGATAAGAATGAAAAAATTGCCGAAGGCATGGATGTTCCGCTTTTTGAAAGTCCATTGCAGAAATATGCTTACAAACGGTACGCTTCTTTGATTGCTAACCGAAAGCGTTTGGAGAAGGTAGAAAATGACACCAAGATAAATGAAGAGGAAATTGATAAAAGTATTGAAGCACAACCAACTCATTGGCTTAGTTCAAAGAATCCGTCCATGGGTAAGGAATATGACCGTGTTAAAAGAGGTCGTTTGGAAATGTTAGAAGCTCGCTCTAAAGCAAAGACTGACGAATTTGCTAGTGAAGGTCGGGCAGCTGAAGCAGCCTCTTATCGTTATAAAGATGGTCGGTTTCAAACTGAGCGTGGCACCATGGCTGAGCAAATTGCCTCACATGAAGGTGTGGCTGCACAGTATAAATCTCAATTTGATGATATTACCAAAGCCGCCCGCGAGCGGTTTCTTAAGAGTGATAAGGGTGTAAATGCCTTTCAGGGAAAAATTAAAGCTGATCTTGAAGTTAAGGCTAAAGATGCCTCTATCTCTAATTTAGAAGGAGCCATGACTACTAAGGTTAGTGACGCTAGTATTGCTGACACTATAAAAGCAAATCAAGAAATAAAAAGATATCGCGAACAACTGAAAGCTGATGAAGCGAATGATGAGTTGCCGCCAGAAAAATTCTATGAAAAGCAACAAGAAGTTCTGACTGAAATGCTTTCCAAGGGTTTGATTGGGATAGATGATTATGAACGTGCCAATCGGTACGCAGAAATTAATCGTGCCATGAAAAACAATGGTGGTGACAAAGAAACAGCTTTGTCTGCTTTGGTTAATAGCGGCATGATTAAAAAAGAAGAAAAAGAAGCCTTTTCCAAGGAAATGGGAGCGGGTATTTCTTTAAATGCCTTTCCAAAAGATCGGGTCAATGTATTTCAACGTACTATTCAAGATGAAAAAGCCGCACATTTGGAAGCAGAAAGAGTAGAAACGCTTAAAAAAGAACAAGAAGCAATTTTTGCTGAAGGTGATCATGGAAAAGCAGAGGTTGAAGAAGTGGCTGTTCTTAAAGAAAGAATTGCTGCGGCTGAAGGTAAGATAAAAAAAGAAGATGCTGAAGGTAAACAGCGTGCTACTGCTGATCAAGCATTTATTAACGCGCGCGCAGCCAAAATTGCCGCAGAAAAACAGGCACATACAGCCGGTGAAGAAGTTTCAACTTTGGAAAAAGAAGCAGAGCGTGATTACACGTTAAGTGATCATGGACAAGAAGAATTGGAACGTGATGAAATCTTAAAAGAGCGCACTTCTGCAGCAGAACAAGAAATTAAACGTGAAGCTGCGGCCGCAAAAAAGACTGTTTCTGAGGGTAATGAAGAATTTATCGAGGCTCAGGCCCGTCGCTTGGCTTCGGAAAAACAAACCAGTTCTCGTGATGCAGCAGTGCAGCGCGATGAAAAACAACGTGCCGCAGAAGTGGCTGAAAGTGGTTTGGGAAGAGCAGAACAGCGTGCCGAAGAATTGGCCAAAGAACAGGCGGCTGCGGCAGAAGCACGCGTAAAACAACAAGCTGCACAAGCCAAGGCCGGCTTGTCAGATACCAGTAAACAATATCAGGCTGCGCAGGCTGAGCGAATTGCGGCCGATAAACAAGCAAAATCAGCTGAAAGTCGTTCATCGACCGCAGAAAAACAGGCAGAGCAAAAGTTCACAGAAAGTTCAGTTGGGCAGCAGATTCTTGAAGAGGAGGCTGTTTTAAAAGCTCAACTTGGTTCTGCAGATAATATTATTAAACGTTTAGAAGCTGACGCTAAAGCTAGAGTTATTGCTGGTACAACAGAATCAATTGATCCTGTTTTTGCTAGAGAGGCTTATGCGAATTTCCTTAAAACTCAATCTGCTACAAAAGTGGTCACTGACACAATTACTACCGATGAAAAAATTAAGAGTGAGGATTCAATGAAAGAAATCATGAAAGAAGGGCTTAAGATAAATGAGGAGATTGCTAAATTAGAGCATGAAATTAGCACAAACCATTCTACGGCTTCTGCTCCTCATATAGCAGACATAGCCGAGAAAGAAAAAATTCTTAGAGGGCTTCGATTTACAAAAAAAAGATTGGAGAAAGCTACTGAAGAAGCAAAAACAGAGACTGAAAGAATAGCTGCATCAACAGCGCTGGCTACGTTTGAAACAACCAATGAGGGAAAAGAAGATGCGTTGATTGAAGAAATAAAAAATAAGAGTTTACTAGTTAAAACAGCCGATGAAAATGATAGTGTAAAAAAGCAAGAAAATGATGCAAAAAGAAATAGAATTAAGTCCTTGAAGCAAGATTCAGTTGGTTGGAGATTTGCGTCCTCAAAAGCAAGGGCTGAAGAATCTTCTCGTGACCTTATGGTAAAACAAAATACCCTTCTTAATGATGTTGAGCAGATTGAAGTTTACTCTAAGCGTGGTATTCAGGCTCCAACTACGGCTATTACTGAGCAAGTAGAAAAGTATGAAAAAGAGTTTAGTCAAATGACCTATGAAATGACTGTAAAGAACATGCGCTCTTCTTTGAGAGAAATGTTATCACGTCAGAAAAAGGCAGAGGACATAGAACGGCGCGAGGCGGCAGGAGAACAAATTAGTGATTCAGACAGGGCAGATGCAGAAATTAGTGATTCAGACAAGGCAGCTCTGGCTGGACTTTTTAAGCATGCTTTTAATAAAGGTTATACTGATGACGGGATCCCGGCAATTATGGACGACCCGGAATTAGCTACTTTTGCAAAAACAACTCTTGGTTGGAAAGACCAAATCATGAATGGTGAAAAAATCAATCAAATTGAAGCATTGTTTGCTACTGGAGCTAATAAAAAATTTGTAGGAATGCACGCGCAAATTGGAAAAATGTCAGACATCGCAGAAGATAAATTTAACATGGATGAAAAAGAATTTTTTGAAAAATGGGAAAATAATTCTTTTTCTGATGAAGAAAAAAAAGAATTTATTGCTGGAGGAGTTGATTTAAATCATGTCTTGGGTGCAGACGGTTCTCTTGCCAAAGCAAATGCGACTGCATATCTTCAAACAAATGAAGATAATCAGGCGCAATTACAACTTATTGGTAATTTACGTGATGATTCTATTGAGCGTAACCATGCGGAAAGCGGTGGTCATAGTCAATATAAAGAAGTTAAAGCAGGTAAAAGTATGTTTATCATGAAAGGAGCCAAGTCGGCCCGTAATTATGTATATAGTGATCTTAATAAAACTGGTATTGCCACGCGGGTAGCACAGCATAGCCATGCTTCATTTGATCTCGACGAGGTTGATGGCATCGTCGACCGTTCGCGTGTTGATGATTTACGTATTAATCGTGGCAATATCAACAATCCAAATGACCGGCGCGGTACTAACGCACGTTTGTCAAACCAATCACTCGGGTTGAGCGCACTAGAAGATTCTACGCAATACCTTGCGTCAGACAAAACAGAGGCTGCTGAAATCGATGAAGATGGAAGGCTTACAGGACAAAACTCGGACGCATCCGGAGCTTTCTTAGTAACTGGTCAGAAAAAAGATGGTACCCAGGCTAGCATTGTTAAAAATCGCAAAAGGAACGAAAGAACGAAAGAAGCCATGAAAGCAGCTAAAAATGAGGCTCAGATGCGCTGTGTTGCTGTTGCCGATCAAATCAATTCAATCATTGCTGATCAATTGAGGGTTTCTCGAAGAGATTTCCTGCTAAATACTGCAGAAAAAAGTGGAGTTGATCAAAACGTTGCTTTGGCCACTGGGCAAATGAACCAAATTGTATCTTATTGGGACACTGATGCAAACAATGGTGAGGGCGGAGAGGTGCGGGTTCGTATAGATAATATTAATAAATTAATTGGTTTATATAATAACGGGAAATTTGGTGCAGTAACGACCGAGCAAAAATTAAATAAATATACTCCTCCAAAAGAAACAAGACCAGCTTCACGTCCGGCCCCAGCCCCAGGCCAAGCCCCAGCCCCAGAACCTGCCCCAGAACCTGCCCCAGAACCAATCCCAGAGCCTGATCCAAATGACGAACCACCTACTACATAATTTATTGTATGCTAGAGTTAGTTGAATTGATAACTTTGTTTTATCCTGATAAGTCTCTGAAAGAAAGAGATCAAATTCAGGCACGGTGTAAAAAAGGTGTAGATTATGATGCGAAAGGTTGGCTCGATATATCTTTTAGTGATTTAAAAATGGATCGTGTAAAAGATAATTTAATTTTGACTTTTTATTATAATCAAAATTCTTATTATGGAGTTATTGATGAAATTCTAGTTTCATTAGAAAATTGGTCAAATGGAATATTGAATTTTCCTGAATTAGGTGAGGACGACAGTATGTTTTATGAGCGTTTTTATGGATTAACCGGGTTTACTTTTTTTCCATATCTAACTCCCACCACTCAAATCTATTTGCTTGGAAGTCGTTTTCTACTACAAGCAAGCATTTGGGGATTACCAGTTATTTCTCGAGTTCAGCAATATTTTTCAAGGTTTTGCTCTTTGGATATTTTGAAACGTGACGCAATCTGGTTTGCAGAAGCAATTAAGAAAAATAATACGCCGATAGAAAAAAATGTGACTTTGGGTGAATGGCTAACTAATAAAACTTTGGATACTGTTACAATATCTGACCCCACTATTCAAGAAGCCTGTGTAACTATTGGTAAACTGTATCTTCAGTTGCTAAGTAACGAGATTTGGGCTGATTTAGACTTTAGTACTTGTAGTCACGCTAAAACAGGGCATCCAGAAGTGGTTAATGTGGAAGAATTATATCTGCATCGCTTGAGAGAAACTCGAGATCTGTCAGCCTGGATTCAAGATTATGAAAGCATTGCTGAGTGGTGCAAAGGACGTTCAGCAGAATTTATTAAAAAAATACTCCAGGTGGTTAAAGAAAAATTACCTTTGTCACAATACGAGGATAATATTGTAAATTTTGTGTCTGCACTTGGAAATAATGGATTTGAAGAATTAGCAGCAGAAGTAATCCTATTTAACGAATCCACCTCCCAATTTGAATGGAATCCTGAACTCTTGAATTAATATGCTCCAACCTTTATTTTTCTACTCTGAATTTGATCGATCCAAAAACATGGATCTTTTGGAGCGTCTGGTGAATGAGGCTGATCCTAGCGTGGTGGGGGATGAGACCAGTGTGTATGGCGAAAATGTGTACCGCGCTAAACTAATTGTGGAATTTGCTGGTAAACAGGTTTCCAAGAGTCTGCCTGATTTATTTGTTACTCAAGTTGTGGGATTGATTGAAACTCCATTTTTGGAACGGGTGGTTAATGATAAAACGGCCTCTACGCCCGTGGACCTGGGTACTTTGGCAACTGAACTTTTTTATGTTACTTCGGCTTTGAATGTGGAGCCTGATTTGGCTTTTTATAATGAGGCAGAAATTAATGATTTGGTAAATCCTAATCCAGTTATGGATTTTGAATTGTCTGAAGCTATTTTGGCCGCGACCATAGGACGAGCCATGTTGTATGATATGCCGGGTAGTAATTCACTAATGCGTTTCTTACCCACTGCTCCGCAGACTGATCTTCATGAACCGTATGAATGGGTGGATATGTTTGTGATTGCCACAATTATTCATTTAGCTTGGAGTTTCTTTCCGAATGCCTCAGAAAAAGATCGTATATTTATACTTCAACACTATGTGTATCGCGGTATTTTGATGGGAGTTCCGGTGCGAGCTTGGTTATTACAGTCTTTCAATTCTGCCTTATCTGGAAATCTTTCAACTCAATATACACAAGCACTTTTAAGTTCTGTAGAAATTGTCCCTACAGATACTAGTTTAAACGGCATGAAAAAATTAGGACAAGTTACTCATGACTTTATTTCCGCAGCAGTGCGCGAAACTATCCCAACTTTGGCACAAGAAAAATTTTTAGCAACATGGTATGATTCAAGTGCAGAAGGTGAGTTGTATCGCGCTTGGCTTCGTGACACTTTGACCATTGTGTACAAATTGCAAACCAACACTATTCATCGCGCGTAATGCTTGTTATGTCTGAACCAATGATTGCAGTCAAAAAAGCAGATGGTACCATTGTACGGGTGCCACTTTCTGAAATTAAAAAAATGAAAGAAAGTGCGACGACCACTACTCAAACTGCATCAACGTCAGTCCCAAAACCAGATTTCAAAATTCCTGTACCTGAAGATGCTTTGGTAGTACAAGGAAAAATCCCCGTGCAAAATCTGGGCGGTGCTGCGGGGGCAGGGGATCCAATGTCTGAAGTAAAAAGATTATTAAGTGTACCAGAATTAGATCCTGCGCCAAGAGAAACTTTAATTCCAGAGAGTTTTCAATCATCTGCTAAGCCACACGCTCCGCTTCCTTTGCGTGAGCCAGAAGACCATGAAATTTTACAAGAAGCTGTACTTGGTACACCTTCATATCAAGATGTTGTGGCTAGAGTTTTGTCTGAAGCAAAAATTATACCACCACCAGATTTGACTTCTAGATATCAATCCTTAATCATGTCTGCGGCCAAAGGAGTGCGTACCATTGAGCAGGTTTTGCGTTATGCTGTGATGTCTAATGTACAGGGTGGCCTTGGGCTGGACACTGCTTCAGTGGAACGCCTAGGCAGAGCCCTTGAAAAAGTCCCTGGCATTCAAGTGCCTATTGCACCGGTAAAACGTGCTACTCCGACTGAAGTGGCCATGCAGGCCCAACTAGCGCCGTCTACGCCCAATCCGGCCCTGTCTGCCCGCCCAACCATGCGTGATGTAGAACCACCTACCCAAACCATTCCTTTGGCTGCGCAGACTGTCGCAGTGATGGGTCCGGTAGATGAAATGCAAAATTTCTCATTAGTAGATTGGCGGCGTTTGGCTGTAACTCCAGAAAAAGCTGCAGAAATTGTAATGCGCAAATTTGCCGTATGGAAAGAAGAATCATTTTATTTGTATCAGGATGCGCGCGCAGCTTGGTTATCCTCACCGCTCATACGTGAATATCAAAAAACTTTGGCCACTGCCATTAATCAAAACACGCGTTTATCCGGACTTTCCATGGGCGGCAATGCACGTGCGGCTATTACCGCCGGTGATATTGGCGCGCTCGTTGCAGTAAACCGCTCACTTGCGGTATAATAGGTGACATGCAGCAATTTGTGGTTCCACAATTTATTGAAGTCGAAGATAAAATTTTTGGCCCAATTACAACTCGCCAATTTTTGATTTTACTTGCAGCCGGAACCATGATTTTTTTAGCATATCGATTTGGTGATTTAGGTTTATTTATTTTTACGGTTGTGGTCATTGGTGGCTTTGCGGCCATGCTTGCTTTTGTAAAAGTTAATGGTCAAAATTTTCATTACTTTTTGCTTAATATTGTTCAGACTTTGCGTAAGCCATCACTACGAGTGTGGCAAAAAGATTATACCAAAGACGAATTAAATTACTTACGAAAATTAGGTGCCACTAAACCAAAAGAAAAAGAAGTGCAGGCTGCGCCAGTAAAACGAGAACGAATTCGTGACCTGGCTTTATTGGTAAATACTGGCGGATTTTATAAGCCAGAAGATTAATTATGGCCCAAGACAAAGTAAAAAAGAGATCTAAGAAACGACCTTCTACGCAGGCGCATTTGCCAATTGCGGAAATTAAAGATGGGGTAGTGATTTTAAAAGATGGTACTTTGCGGACTGTAATTTTGGTATCAAGTTTAAACTTCGCGCTTAAATCTGAAGATGAACAAAACGCAATTATTAGTGCATATGTTGGATTTTTAAATTCTTTAGATTTTCCTGTACAGATTGTTGTTCAATCCCGTAAATTACAAATCAAACCATATTTGGAAAAATTAAAAGACATGGAGCGTGAACAGACCAATGAATTATTGCGCGTTCAAACCGCGGATTATCGCGCTTTTGTGGAAGAATTAGTGGAAATTGGGCAAATCATGACCAAACGGTATTATGTGATTGTGCCATATGACCCGCTCAACAATCGTCGGAAAAGTTTTTGGTCACGGTTTAAAGAATCACTTAAACCAGGTATTACCATTCGTTTACGTGAAGAAAAGTTTAAATCGCGCAAAGAAGAAATGGATTTGCGTGTTCGTCATATTACCAGTGGATTGTCTGGTATGGGTTTAACAGTCGCTCCGCTTGATACCCAGGCTTTGATTGAATTGTATTATAGTACGTATAATCCAGATTCTGCGTTTTCTGAAAATCTGACCACAGTCAGTGATTTGCAAATTGAAGATACTAACTAATATGGCCTTTAAGCCCATTTCTACAACTAAAGGCAGTGCGCATGCAGGCAAAGATGACGCTGATAAGAAAAAAATGCAGCAGGATTTAATATCTTTGGAAGAGGAGAGGCTGTATCGTGAAGGTACCGTAGCCATTCGTGACCTAATCGCGCCATCAGCACTGTCTGTACAGGCAAATTTTGTGCAACTTGGTACAACTTTTTTGCGTACTATTTTTGTTATTACGTATCCACGGTACATGTCTATTGGATGGAGCGCGCCAATTCTCAATTTGAATATTACCATGGATATTGCCATGTTCTTTTATCCAGTGAGTTCAGAAGTAATTTTGAAACAATTAAAAAATAAAGTTGGTGCTTTGGAAGCGCAACTTTCCGCTGATGCAGAAAAAGGTGCGGCCCGTGACCCACTTCGTGAAACTGCGCTTCGAGACATTGAACAACTTCGAGATGATCTAACTCAAGGCACAGAACATTTTTTTCAATTTGCTTTTTACATTACTTTATATAGTCAAACCCGTGAAGATTTAGACAAAGTCACCGAAGACATTCAAAATATTTTTGGGTCAAAATTGATTTATAGTAAGAATGTTTTGTATCAAGCTGAACAAGGTTTTAATTCTACTTTACCGCTTTGTATTGATGAACTCACCATTTCATTCAACATGAATTCATCACCGATTGCCGCATCATTTCCATTTATTTCTTCAGAATTAACCAGTGATGATGGGGTTTTGTATGGCATTAATCGGCATAATAATAGTTTGATTTTATTTGATCGGTTTTCACTCCAAAATGCCAACATGGTTGTGTTTGCTACTTCTGGTGCGGGTAAATCATATGCCGTGAAATTGGAAGTGCTCCGTAGTCTCATGCTTGGAATTGAAGTAATTGTCATTGACCCAGAAATGGAATACGAGCATTTGGCAGCAGCTGTTGGTGGTACGTACATTAGTATTTCTCTGGCTTCAGAAAGTAAGGTAAATCCTTTTGATTTGCCACGACCAGTGGGTCAACAAATTTCTACCGAAGATATTATTCGTAGTGCGGTTATTACCATCAAAGGTTTGCTCCGTATTATGCTTGGTACAGTCACACCTGTAGAAGATTCAATTCTTGATCGTGCGCTTTTGGAAACTTATGCTAAAAAAGATATTACTCCAACTACAGATTTGACTACAGCAGAACCGCCAGTAATGCAAGATTTGCTTGATGTTTTAGAAGGCATGACTGGCGCCGATACTTTGGTTTTGAAATTACAAAAATATACTGATGGTACATTTTCAGGTTTGTTTAATTCTCCAACCAATGTAAATGTAAATAATCAGCTTGTTATTTTTAGTGTGCGTGATTTAGAAGATGAACTGCGTCCAATGGCCATTTATACTTTGGTAAACTATATTTGGAATTTGGTGCGTTCAGAGCAAAAGAAGCGTGTACTGATTATTGATGAAGCCTGGTGGCTGATGAGTCATGAAGATTCTGCCAAGTTTATTTATGCTTTGGTAAAACGGTGTCGCAAATATTATTTGGGCGTCACTACTATTACCCAAGATGTAAATGATTTCTTACGATCACCGTATGGTCAAGCCATTGTGACCAACTCCGCGCTTCAGCTTTTGCTTCGCCAATCACCAGCCTCAGTAGATATGATTCAAAAAGTATTCATGCTTACAGAAGGTGAAAAATATTTACTCTTAGAAGGTTCTGTGGGTGAAGGTATTTTCTTTGCTGGCAATAAACACGCGGCTATTAAAGTAGTGGCTTCATATACTGAAGACCAATTGATCACATCAGACCCTAAACAGCTCTTGGAAATTGAAAAAGCCAAGAAACAATTTGCTGACCAAATGGGTCGCTAATCTTTTTGCATATGATGACACTTCGTCAAAGACTATTTATAATTATCAGTCTAGTAGTGGTGATAATTTTAGTGATCTTATTATTCTTGAATTACCGTCGTAAACAAGGTGATATTCCCGCAATAGGTTCGGTAATTGAAGGGACTAGTGAAACTGCTTCTGAAACAGGCGCTTCAAATGAAGAAGATTTAGGATTAGGTTCTAATACTAAAGAAGCTGTGCCATATTCTGAAGATTTATATATCCGCCAGCTAGCTAAAATTTTTGTGGAACGCTTTGCTAGTCAATCTACGCAAAATGATAATGGACATATTGACGATACGTTAGAATTGGCCTCACCAAGTATGAGGGCCTGGATGAATACACAGGTCAAACCAAACAGTGCGGATTATGAAGGAGTGATTACTTCAATTTTTGCTTCTAAATTAACTGAAAAAACCGATACTACTGCAACTGTTACGGTTCAAGCTCAACAAAAATGGGAGAGAAAGGCGGCTAACACCGTAGGTGCGGTAACTCATGAAGATAAACGCCGAAATGGTCGCGTCACTTTTGTAAAAGTAGATGGAAAATGGTTGGTAGACGGACTCTTTTGGGATAAGGAATAAAATATGATACAGGAGGGGATGGCCAAAATTTGGTCTTTTGTTTTGGATTGCGTTTTTCCGCAATCTTGTTTGGGTTGTGGCGATGCTGAGGTATTTTTATGTGCAGATTGTAAGAAAAATTCCACAGATTTAAATAAAGCTAAGGGTATATTTCGATGTCCAAGTTGTGGCACTGATTCTTCGCAGGGAATAGTATGTACTGAGTGTGAAACAAAAAGTTCTATTGATCAAATTATTGCTTTAGTTCAATATCAGCCTGGTGTTTTACCTGCAGAATTAATTGAATATTTAAAGTATCACTATGCTAAGGACGCATTTTTAGAAATTAAAGAATGGCTCAAAAGTAACCAAGAAATATTGGGACTTTTGTCTGAAGTAGATATGGTTATTCCCTTGCCGCTCCACCCGCGCCGTTTGGCCGAGCGTGGATTTAATCAGGCTGAATCAATTGCGCGAATAGTGGCGCAGATAATGACGAAACCTACTAATACAACTAGTTTGAAACGTATTCGAGCCACTAAACAACAGGCTACTTTGAACCGTGTCGAGAGAATTACAAATGTGGCTAATGCGTTTGTTTGCTTGCAACCAGCGCACGTGAAAGACAAAACAATTTTACTCATTGATGACGTATATACTACAGGCTCTACTATGCAAGCGGCTGCCATGGCTTTAAAAAAAGCTGGAGCTAAAAAAGTCCGCGGCTTTACTTTAGCGCGCGGACTTTGCTCAGTTTAATAAAACCTTTTGGCGAAATTCCTTCAGGCATACTGTACGTCAATGCTTGTATATTTGTTATTACCAATAATAACATGGTCAATGAGGGGCATGCCCATAATTTTCCCGGCCGTAACTAATTGTTCAGTGATTTCAATATCTGTGGCAGAAGCAGTAGGTATGCCTGATGGGTGATTATGTACTAAAATTACCGCCGCGGCTCCATATTCTAAAGCTGGTCTAAACACTTCGCGCGGGTGAATCATGTTAGCGTTAATAGTTCCAATAGAAAGGACTTCATCATGAATCACACGATAGTGTGTATTTAAATAAATGCCGCGTAAATGTTCTTTGGGTAAATTGGCCATGTCTTTGGCATAATTAAAAACATCTTTGGCCGTACGAACCACGGTTAATCCAGCTTTATTTTTTTGATGAAATCTACGACCTAGTTCATTGCAGGCTACAATTTGTGCGGCTTTCATATCTGGGATTTTAAGGTCTTTGGCCAAAGCTTTAGCATCAATTTGACTGGTTAGAGCTCGTTCGCCATATTCTTTTAAAACTCTGGTGGCCATGGTTAAAACCTCTTCATTTTTGGTGCCTGTGTTCATGACTACTGCCAATAATTCGGCTACAGTTAAATTACTGGGCCCATATTTGAGCAATTTTTCTCGAGGCTTATCTTCGGTGGGCATGTCCCTGACCTTGAGAATATATGGCTTTTCCAAGGATAGGTGACTGGCATCAATGAGCATTAAATTTGTATCAGTAATGGTATATGAAGCAGTAGGCATAGAGTAATAGTTAGTTAGCGCCCTCATACTATAGCACTATTTGAGGTATGGTCAAAGTGGAAATCTGTCTAGTAACGTGGTATATTTAGGCTTATGAATCAAGACATACATGACGTTATTGTGATTGGTGGTGGAGTCAGTGGAACTGCGCTTTTTTATGCTTTGTCTAAATATACGAATATTCAATCTATTGCTTTGGTAGAAAAGTACGCGTCACTTGGCTCAGTAAATTCTCATCCTAAAAATAATAGCCAGTCTTTGCATGTTGGAGATATTGAAACCAATTATTCATTGACTAAGGTTAAGCAGGTTAAGCCTGCGGCCATGATGATACCACGATTTGTAAAAAGTTTAACATCTGAATCACAAACAAAAGTCTTACAATCTGTTTCTAAAATGATTTTAGCCGTTGGAGAAAAAGAAGTGGATCAATTAAAAGAACGGTATATTAGTATTAAAAAATTATTTCCTAGTTTAGTAGCTTTGGAAGCAGAAGACATTCGGATGATTGAGCCAGTCATTATGGAAGGTCGAAATCCTAAACAGCCAGTTTTTGCTCTCTACAATACAGAAGGGTATGCAGTGAATTTTGCGGCTCTGGCTCGAGTTTTGGCTGATGAAGCTTTAAAAGAAACAAATAAAAAAATTCACCTGTTTTTAAAATCTCCTGTTCAATCTATTAAGAAAATTTCTGGTGGATACGTGGTTGAAACTAACCAGGGTATTTTAAAAGCTCGGGTAGTAATTGTAGATACTGACGCACATAGTTTGGCTTTTGCTAAACGTTTGGGGTATGGCAAAGAATTTTCTCTTATTCCAATTGCTGGGACATTTTATTTTTCTCCGCCCCTGCTCAAGGGAAAAGTGTATACCATGCAAGAACCACAACTTCCGTTTGCGGCTGTGCACGGTGATCCAGATCTTACTCGCAACAATGTAACGCGGTGGGGGCCAACCGCGCGTTTTTGGCCAGTACTAGAAAGCCGTAATCTTGGTACCATGTTAGAATATTTCCAATATTCTGGTTTGCATAAGCCGTCCACTTGGGCTAGTTTTTTCAAAATTTTATTATCACCACTGCGTTTTAAATATTTGCTGAAAAATATTTTATACGAAATCCCTTTTGTTGGTAAATATTTATTTGCGCACCATGTTCGGAAAATTGTTCCAGCTTTAAAAGGTAAAGATTTAACGCGCGCCATAAATTACGGTGGCATGCGTTTGCAGCGTGTTGATACTAATACTAAAGAATTACTTCTTGGCGAAGGTAAAATTATTGGCGAAAATATAATTTTCAATATGACGCCGTCTCCAGGTGCTTCGGTTTGTTTGTATAATGCTGGCCGCGACGTAGAAACGATTATGGAATTTTTACACAATCATTACACTTTTGATCGCGCACGTTGGCACAAAGATTTGGGCGGGGATGCTGATGAAGATGTGTCGCTGGAGAGTTCGTATGCTTCTTAGGATTTATTAAATAAAAAAAACGCCCTAGGGCGTTTTTTTGTGCGGAGAGAGTGAGATTCGAACTCACGGGGGACTTGCATCCCCAACGGTTTTCAAGACCGTCGCCTTAAACCACTCAGCCATCTCTCCATATTTAAATTGTCTGTCCTCTGCGCGCTTCCTTGTTTATTCGGACGCTGCGGAGAGGGAGGGATTCGAACCCTCGGTACCTTACGGTACACAGCTTTAGCAAAGCTGCACGATCGGCCACTCTGACACCTCTCCATGCTTTACCTTGAGCGGAGAGAGAGGGATTCGAACCCCCGGTCCGCTTGCGCAGACTGCAGTTTAGTAAACTGCTGCTATCGACCACTCAGCCATCTCTCCCTAATTAGGGACTTTTTTAGACCTCTCGTATTCCTTGATTTCAGGAATAAGCATGAGGATTATAGCAGGCCTCTAGAAAATTCGCAATACCTCCTTGTTGGCGATTTTTATTCCTGGTATACTGGTCAAATATGGCTGAGCTTAGTAAAAAAAATAGCTTCCCGACAGGCGATGATTGGTCGGCCCATCAACCAGAAGGCAAACTGGCTGTAGATGTTTTGGAAACCGCTAAGGAAATCATTGTCGTGGCTCCCGTTGCCGGAGCTGATTATGAAGCCATTGAAATTTTCACTCACCATGATATTATTACTATTCGAGGACAGAGACAGGTGCCAATTGTTCCAAGTGGGGCCAATTATATTCATGAAGAGTGTTTTTGGGGTCCATTTTCTCGTACTGTAGTTTTGCCTACTGAAGTAAAATCTGAACAAGCAAGAGCAGAATATAAAAATGGTATTCTTACAATTACTGTACCTAAGCGAATTACTAATACTAAGATTCCAGTAAAAATTATTGAAGAATAATATGGCTGAAGAAGTGAAGGCTAAACCAGAAACAACTCATATGAATCAGACAATTAAGATTAGCGCAATTTCTTTAGCTATAGTATTTGTTTTACTCGCAGGTGTGGCTTATGCTGGTGCCAGGTATGATGGGCGTTCCGTGCCATCACTAAAAGTAGGTAATATAGAAGTGGGTGGAAAAAATCCCGCCGAATTGAATAGTGAAATGGAAAAATTAGCCAAAATCTTGGCTGAAAAAGGTATTTCCGTAAAATTGGATCGTGGTCAGGGTGAAGAGCTGGTGCAAATTCCTGTTGAACAAGTATTTAATCCACTGGAAGCCAGTAACGAGATTTTAAATTTTGGCAAACAAGGAAATATATTAGTGCGAGGTATCAAAGTTTTGGGAGGATTGAGTGGTCAGGTAAACTTGAAATTACCAGCGATTGTGTTTGATGCCGAGCAGGCTGAACAATTGGTAAAAAATAATGTGGCGCAATTTGAACAGCCTGCGCAAAATGCTAATTTCAAGATTAGTTCGATTACACCATTTAAATATACGATTACTACTTCTAGTCCTGGTGTAGTGTTTGATTATACTGATTTAGGAAAGAATATTTTACAATCATGGCAGGGGGCAGAAGCGCCAGTGGTGGAATTGCGCAGTACTGTGGATAATCCAGAAATATCTGAATCAGACGTACAAAGCATTGCTTCTAGCACTGCTCCAATTTTTGCGAGTCCAATTGTATTAACTTATTATGATGCTCATAATAAACGTTTACATCAATGGTCAATTTCCAAACAGCAATTGGCAGATTGGTCAGAAGTAAAACGCAATGAACCTGCTCTGGGCGGGGATGTATATTTGGCTATTAAAACTGAAGCCGTCTCTGATTATGTATCAACCACTATTAAAAAAGTAGTTGATAAGCCAGCCAAAGACGCAGTCTTTACATTGAACGCTAGTAAAACCAAAGCAACTAAATTTGTAGGAGGACAACCAGGTGTAACCGTAGATTTGGCGGCTACAGAAAAAGGAATTAAAGATGTCTTTGGTAATCGTATTCAAGGAAAAACTAGTACTTCGACCCCACTTGTTATTGCTACTGTTGAACCAAACATTAAAACTGAAGATAGTAATGATTTGGGAATCAAAGAAGTACTTGGACATGGTTGGTCAAGTTTTGCAGGTAGTCCGCGCAATCGTATTTTAAATCTTAAACATGCGGTGAATGATAAATTGCATGGATATATTATTAAACCAGGTGAAGAATTTTCCTTGGTTCAAACCCTAATGCCATTTACGTTAGAAGACGGATATTTATCTGAATTAGTAATTTTAGGAAACCGGATTACACCGGCTGTCGCTGGAGGATTATGCCAAGTGGGAACAACTATGTTCCGTGCAGTCATGAATTCAGGTTTGTTAGTAACAGCACGTACTAATCATGGTTTGTGGATTCCATATTATAATGACCCAAGCAACGGTAATCCTGGAACTGATGCTACTATTTTTGAGCCAAATCCGGATTTTAAATTCAGAAATGACACTAAGCATCACGTGCTTATTTCTGCAGAAATGAATACCGCAACTGGTGAAATGTTATTCTATCTTTGGGGCACTAGTGATGGACGAAAGGGAACTTATACTCCACCAAAAATGTTGCAGTACATTCCTGCTGGTTCTGCGCAAACTATTGAAACCAGTGATTTGGCTCCAGGTAAAAAAGAATGTCAGGCAGCACATCCTGGTGCTGTGGCTTCATTCAATTACATCCGCACTTGGCCAGATGGTACTAAGGAAGTAAAAGAGTTCAAAAGTAATTATCGGGCTGTTCCCGCTACCTGTTATGTGGGCCGTGACCCAAATAAGCCTGGTGAAGAAACACCTGGAACTCCTACCGAAAATTCTAGTGATTCAGTGCCTATTAGTGACCCTGGTGCAACTCCAGTCTTTAATCCTGCTAATGATTTAGTGGTGCGATAAAGTGCTAAAATTGGCTAATATTAGCCTAAAAAATTAGTTCTCCCCAGCCCCTCCCTTGAGCAACCGTTTCTTTTTTGGTGCACAGTGGATAATTAAAATTTGAGCAAGAAAAAACCGGCAGAAATATGTGCCGGGTAAAAGTGGCTAGAATTAGCCAAGTTCAGAAGTATTTTTTTCCTTCAAAGTGTATTTGAGGTGAAAAAATATCTCTGAAAACAATGGTTTGACTGGTTAAAGTACCGGTTTTTCTTTTTGTGTAGCCCAAATTTTACGTTCTGAAGCACCAATTTGGAAACGGTATCCTCCCTTGACAGGAGGGGCTTTTTATGATATATTGCTTCGTTCTGTTGTATTATATTTTAGTCTTTTCCAGCTACATAAGTTTGGTAGGCAACACAGAAATTCGTCCCCCTTGGGATATAGAGACCTTCGTAAGCAGCCCTCGTGGCAGCCTTACGCAGATCCCTGTATCCACGACAAGCATGGGGGTGTGTTATAGGGAAGTACAGGCTTCGGCTCGTCTTTGCCTAGGACACACCTTCTTGGGTACGGGTAGGTTGATCCTACAATTAAAAACACCTCCGATTTTATTCGGGGGTGTTTTGTTTTTATAAAAAATTATTGAATTACAGCATCGATGAGACCGTAAGCTTTGGCTTGTTCAGCGTCCATAAAATTATCACGGTCAGTGTCGTTTTCAATTTTTGCTATTGGTTGACCGGTGCGGTCAGAGAGAATTTTATTTAATTGGTCTTTGGTTTTGAGAATGCGTTCAGCGTGAATTTTGATATCACTAGCTTGACCTTGAGTGCCACCCAACACCTGATGAATCATTACTTCACTGTTTGGTAAAGCAAAGCGTTTGCCTTTGGCACCAGCAGCTAAGAGAACTGAACCCATGCTAGCAGCCATGCCTACGCAAATGGTGGACACATCAGATTTAATAAAATTCATGGTGTCGTAAATGGCGAGGCCGGCAGTAACAGAACCGCCAGGGGAGTTGATATATAATTTAATATCTTTGTCTGGGTCTTGATTGTCTAGAAATAAAAGTTGGGCAATGATCGCATTTGACACCTGGTCATTAATTTCTGTACCAAGAAAAATAATCCGGTCAATTAAAAGACGGGAATAAATATCATAGGCGCGTTCACCACCCGCGCTTTTTTCAATTACAGTTGGGATTAAATATTGTGAGGTTGGAGTGATTGATTGGAAATTATTCATAGTGTATTTATAATAACGCAAAAAAAACTCTGAGTCAATTACAAATTTTTTGCAACAGCAATTTAATTTTCGTTTTCAGTTTCTGCGGCTTCGCGTTTGAAACCACAGCCTTTGGCTGCACATTTCACCATGCCTTTGGCACCGAAGACGAGTGGTGCTTTACAATCTGGACACATTTCACCAGTTGGTTTGGTTGGTAAAATGTTTTTACAGTCAGGATATTTGTTGCAGCCATAGAACACGCCGCGTTTACCTTTTTTGGCCACAAACTCACCGTCGGCACATAAATTACATTTAACGCCGGTTTTCTTTTCCACTTTTTTAATATTTTTACATTCAGGATAGCCGCTGCAACCGAGGAATGTACCAAAGCGGCCGCGTTTAGTAACCATGGGTTTGCCACATTTTTCACATTTTTCATCGGTAACGGCCGCAGCTTGTTCAGCTTCTTCCACTGAACCAGGAATTGGTTTGGTAGTTTTACATTCAGGATAGTTGGAGCAAGCAAGGAATTTTCCAAACCGGCCAATTTTAACGACCATGGCTTCAGCGCACTTAGGACATTTTTCATCAGATTTTTCCTCAGTAATATCTTTCTTTACCAGAGTCTCAGTTTTGTTGATCAAATTGGCGTGGAACGGTTCGTAAAAAGTGGCAATGATTGGTTGCCAATCTTTGGTACCGGCCGCGATTTCATCCAAGTTTTCTTCCATTTTGGCCGTGAATTGAAAATCAACAATGTCGGCAAAATGTTCAACGAGTAAATCATTTACCACTAGGGCAATATCAGATGGGCCAAAACGCTTGTGTTCATCACGCACTACATAACCACGGTCTTCAATGGTCGCAATAGTTGGCGCGTAAGTAGACGGCCGGCCAATCCCAAATTCTTCCATGGCTTTAACCAAAGTCGCGTCAGAGTAACGAGCGGGTGGCTCAGTAAAATGTTGTTCTTTTTTAAGTTCCTCACAAATGGCTGGATCAGCCATTTTTACTTCGGGCAAAATTGTTTCTTTACCCATGTCTGGATATAATTTTAACCAACCGGGGAAAATAACAATTTGGCCAGTGGCGCGGAACGTATACGTGCCACCAGTTAGTTCAATGGTAGTGCGGTTTAATTTGGCCGCGGCCATTTGTGTAGCCACAGCGCGTTGCCAAATTAAAGTATAGAGTTTTAATTGTTGTGGATCCAAATAACTAGCAATCGAATCTGGAGTGCGCATGGCTTCGGTAGGACGAATGGCTTCATGGGCTTCTTGCGCGCCTTTAGACTTGGTGGTATATGAGCGAGGTTTTGCGAGGGCAAATTCTTTACCAAAACTTTTGTGCACAAAATCATTGGCATCAGTCGTAAATTTTTCTGACAAGTTTACTGAGTCAGTACGCATGTAGGTGATCAGACCAACTGAACCTTCAGCACCAATGCTGACACCTTCATATAATTGCTGCGCCAAACGCATAATTTGTTTGGCAGAATAGCCAAGACGTTGGTTGGCAGTTTGTTGGAGTGTGGAAGTGGTAAAAGGTGGCGGGGGAACGCGTGACGCTTCTTTTTTGGTAACATCACTGACCGCGTATGAAGCGGCTTTGGCGCCTTCATAAATTTTTTCCGCTTCAGCTTGTGAGGTAATAGAAATTTTTTGTAATTTTTTGCCATCAATGGCTACCAAACTGGCAGGAATTGCATTATGTTTAGTAATTGCAAAGTCACCATCAATGGTCCAATATTCTTCGGGTTTGAAAGCTAAAATTTCGCGTTCACGTTCCACTACTAAACGAACAGCCACTGATTGCACCCGACCAGCGGATAAACCACGCACAACTTTACTCCATAAAAATGGAGAAAGTTCGTAACCAACTAAACGGTCAAGGACGCGACGCGCTTGTTGCGCATCAACTAATTTTTGGTCAATGTGACGCGGAGTTTCTAACGCTTTGGTAATGGCGCCTTTGGTAATTTCGTGAAAAACAATGCGGTCAGCTTCAGCAGGTTTAACGCCCAAAGTTTCGGCTAAATGCCAAGAAATGGCTTCTCCTTCACGATCTTCATCAGTCGCGAAGATGATTTTGTCCGCTTTTTTGGCTAAATCTTTGAGTTTTTTAACCTGGACCGCTTTTTCTTTGGGAATTATATAAGTGGGGAGAAAGGTCCCGTGTTCAATATCAATACTCATTTTACTCTTAGGTAAGTCCCGAATGTGGCCATAGGAAGATTCTACGCTAAAACCACGTCCAAGGAATTTGGCAATGGTTTTGGCTTTGGCTGGGGACTCCACGATAACAAGAGTTTTCATAAGGCTACAGCATAGCTGAGAGAGTGAGTCTTGTCAATTATACCTAATTTGGCCAGGTTTAGCGATTATAATGCATAATACCGCCCATTTTTTGCCTCAATGAGGCCGGCAAGTTCCATAGTAGTTAGAGTAACTCCTAAGGAGGCTGGAGCTAAACTAAGTTCTCGGGCCAAGCTATCGCGTCCCTGAGGTTCAATTTGAAGCAGATTAAAGATAATACTTTGGTCGTTTGATAATATGGGGGACGGGGCAGTTCTTCGTTTTTTTGGGGTAATACCAAAGAGCTCAAAAATATCTTGCGAACAAGTAACTGGATGGGCAGCTTCTTTTAATTGTGCATTAGCCCCTTTTCCAGTTATAGAAAATATGTCTTGAGGGACAATTAAAACATCTCGATGTAAAACGTGAGCACATTCAGCGGTAATTAAAGAGCCTGAACCTTCGGCTGCCTCAGTAATAAGCGTGGCGTCAGTAAGTGCGGCAATAATCCGGTTCCGTTTTGGAAAGGTAAAATTACCCCCAGGAATTCCTGGTAAATATTCTGAGATAATTGCGCCACCGTGTTCAATAATTTTTTCCCCTAAATGCCGTCTTTCACTATTATAACCTAAATCATTCCACCCAATGCCGTGTCCAAGTATGGCGACAGTGTGTCCTCTGGCTTTAAGCGCAGCGATATGTGCAGTGCTATCAATACCGCCTGCCAATCCAGATACAATACTTATGCCACTGGCCGCTAAATCAGGAATTAAATAATTTGTAGCTTTTATACCATATTCTGTGCAGTTTCTACTTCCCACAACCGCAAGTGATGGAGAATTGAATCTAGGATTACCGCGAATAAATAATACATAAGGTGGGTCTTTCATACCTATAAATTTATTATGAGGGAAATCAGAGCTACCGTAAACAGTAAAAGTAATTTTTTCGCGTGCAAATTTTTCTTGCCAATTGGTGGCAATCTGTTTGGCGTTTGCGCGCCACTCTAAAAAACTGGGTAATACTTGGCCTTGCCATTTTAATTCCAATAATTGTTTTTCAGAGGCTTTAAAAGCGGTTTCTAAATTGCCGCAAAGGTTAATTAATTGTTGATAATGGGCAAAGGTGGCCTTGGGCCAAAAGGCGAATAATTGTTCTGGGGACATATGATTTGTCGAAATCATGCCGCGTAACGTCCTTTGAAGCGCGGCGTTTTAAATTAAATAAAAAAACCAGTTGAAAGGTTTTTAAATAAATTGATTGGACGGGGTTAGAGAAGTTTTGACAGCTCTTGAATGGCTGCTTGTAGAGATTTTTTAAGAGTGCTTTTTTCAAAAAGACCGAATTTTCCAAGTACAAATTCTGGAATGTCAGTCATGCGTTTTTTGTCTGAACTCGCAACGCCAATGCGTAAGCGAGTAAAATTTTGGGTGTTTAAACATTCTACAATTGAACGCACACCGTTGTGGCCAGCGTGTCCTCGGTCGGTTTGCATTTTTATTTCTCCAAGCGCAATGTCTTTATCATCGTGTACCACGATTAAATCTACGGGTTTTAATTTATAAAAGTTTATAGCCAATTGCGTTGGCACGCCTGAATCATTCATGTAAGTGAGTGGCTTCAGTAAAATATATTTTTGTCCGTCTTTATTTCCTTGGGAAATTTCGGCATTGCATTTTTTACTCACTTCCCATTTAGTCCAATTGAAATCTTTGGTAGTGGCTTCTTGGAATTCATCAAGCACCATAAACCCAACATTGTGCCGGGTTTTGGCATATTGCTTTCCTGGATTTCCAAGTCCAACTACCAGTTTCATATTAGCGTTTCATTTTGGTGAGTTTGATTACAATTGGTGTGCCGAAAAAATCAAATTTTTCACGCAATTTATTTTCCAAAAAGTGTACATATGATAAGTGCAGGGAAGTGCGGTATTTGATAAATAATTCAAATACTGGTGGTGATGCGCCAAGTTGGCGAAGACCAATTAATTTTGGATGATTAGTACCTTTGCCGCGGGCAGGACGATGTTCACGTACCACTTCGAATAAGAAATCATCAAGCTCACGAGTGGACACTTCGGTAGCACGGGCTTTTTCCACTTGTAAAATGAGAGGAAAAATTTGGTGTACGCGGAAACCGGTTTTACCACTAACAAACATTATTGGCGCGTATTTGAGATGTGGAAAATGTTTGTATATTTTCTCCTTCACGTCTTGGCGGTGGGTATCACTAGAATCATCAGTGAGGTCCCATTTATTTAAAATAATAATCGTGCTGCGACTGTGTTGTTCTAACAATCCGCCAAGTTGTAGATCTTGCGTGGAAATTGGTTCATTGCCATCAATTACCAAAAGCACAATATCAGATTTACCAATCATTTCAATACTTTTGGCCACGCCCTGTCGTTCTAAGTCGCCTTCAACTTTGGCTTTGCGGCGAATACCAGCCGTGTCCACAAAAGTAATAGTATGTTTTTTGCCATCTTCTTCGTATTGTAAAGTAGTGTCAAACGGTTCGCGCGTAGTGTGTGCAATGTCACTGACAATTACTTTTTCCTCACCAATTAATTTATTAAATAATGAAGATTTGCCTACATTTGGTTTTCCAATAATACTGACGCGTACGGGTCGTTTAGTTGGTTCTGGCGCTAAAATTTTTGGTCGGTTTGAACCTTTGGAAACCGCCGTGTACAGCACATCAAGAAAATCACCAATTCCACGACCACTGGCTGCTGACACTGGGTGCGGTGCGCCAAGGCCTAAACTGAGCCATGATTTGCCACCAATATCTCCATCTTGTCTTGGTTTGTCACATTTGCTGGCGACAAAAATAATTGGAATTTTTTTACTGGCTGGATTTTCACGAAGTTTTTTAATGAGTAATCGTTCTTGGGGAAGAATACCAATACGGCTATCAGCCACAAAAATAATTACGTCTGCTTCGGCCACGGCATGTTCTGATTGGCGAATAATTTCATCAGTAAAACGTTCATTTTCTGAATTATCTGGACCGCCTGTATCAATAATGCGCACGTTTTTTCCGCGCCATAAAATCTCGCCTTCATTGTTGGTGCGAGTGGTGCCGGCAATATCTGAAACCAAAGCTTTTTTATCTTCAATTAATTTATTAAATAATGAAGATTTACCAACATTGGCACGGCCAATAATGACAGCGGTCGGCAAGCGGCGATTTGTCGGGGTAGTTGGGCTAGCCATATTAATCTATATAATCATCTCCTAAAATAATTAGAACATCAGTAGAAGTGTTGAAAGGAATGTCTTTTGGTAGCTCGGCTGTGGCTGGAATTTTGAGCTCATCAACCAAGGTGTCAATTAGCGTTTGTGGTACATTTTTATTGGTGTAAATTCTACTTTGACTCAAGGGTCTCGATTGATAATTACCAATGGTAGTAATTATCAAATCGCGGAATTCTAAACGACGGCCAACACGTGCTGCTAACCCAGCATTCCAGGTACCATTTTGAATTTCAATATCAGGCACTTTGATAATTGGTGTTTTGGAATTTTTTGGTGCCAAGACAATTGGTTTATTGGCATTAACTGTTTGTGTAGTTGAGTCAGTCGCGGTCGCGGTTGTGGCATTCGTCGCAACATTCGCTGTTTCAAATACTTTGGCAATGGCGGTATTTATGGCTACAAAATTACCAGTCCTTGGTGTTAGCATAAAGGCACCGCCTTCGGAAAAATAATTTCGCAAAAAACCATTGGTACTAGAATCTAAAACAAGTGATTTTACATTATTAGTATCAGTACTTTTTCCTAATTTGGCTAAAGCTACTAATTCATCAAATTCCATGTTGGTAGTAAGGTGGGTTTCCAAATCATTTAAAATATTAGTAACTTTGATTGGATTAGCCAAAACCCCAATATCAGTAATTTGGTCTTTGAGGGCGGCTAAGATTTTTTGTTGGCGGCGAGCGCGTGCAAAGTCTGAGCCTTCCCCATTATTGCCATGTCGGGAACGTGCATAGGTGAGCGCAGTTTGACCGTTCATAGTTTGTTCACCGGCTTTGAAACTAACTGTTTGGTATTGGTCACGGGCAGCGGGAAATTCCACATCAGTAAATGCTTTATCTACACTTACTTTTACTCCACCTAATTCATCAATAATTTCTTCAAAAGCTTTAAAATCTAGACGAATATAATAGGGGATATCAATATTAAAGTTTTTAGAAACTACTTCAGTGGCCGCGGCCGCGCCCCATTCTGGCTTCTTTAATTCACCATAGGCATTGGCATGGTTGATTTTTTGTAAACCATAGCCAGGAATAGAAACCCCAAGGTCGCGAGGGATAGAAATAAGTGCGATTTCTTTGGTTGAGGGTTTAATACTGGCAATCATGATTGTATCTGTTAGGAAGGGTCCGTCATGACCTACTCCACCCATTCCTAATAGTAAAACATTTACTCGGTCTTCGGTTGCACCGGCTAATTCTGCGCCCGAATCATCGGTGGCATTAAAAGCCAAATAACTGATTTTTTGCAAAATATTTTTTGGTTTTTTTGGTTCTAGAGTTACGTGGGCTCGTACTTGATCGGCTGGCACCGGAAGGTGGGTATACCACCAACCAGATAAGCTCGTGATAGTAGCTAGCAATAAAAAGAGCGCGATTAGGCGCCGACGTTTGGCTGGCTTGGGCAAAGTAATAGATTCAGAAGGTGGCAGGGGTGAAGGTGCACGTTCAGGTCCATTATGGCCAGTCGGATTTGTCATGAAATTAATGGTGTGCGGAGCCATAGTTACTCACACTATAGCGAAAAAATTGGGTTTTGGCAACCCCTGGATTTTCTGGTATACTACTTCTCATATGCCTCAAATAATTGGGAGAGAGGGAAAAGAAGTAGTGACTGGTGAGGTTTTGGAAACCTGGACAGTCACTGAATATAATCAACATGATCGCCCAACCCAATGGTATGTGATTATGTTGACAATTGGTCTTGGTTTGGTAGGTTATGCCATGTTTACCAGCAATTTTTTGTTTGCCCTGGTGATTGTATTATTTGCAATTATTGTTTTTCTACAATCACATCAAGCCCCACACACCATTCCTTTTAGTATTACTGACCTGGGAATTGTGCTCAATAATCGATTTTACGCATATTCTGAGCTGAGTGATTTTTATATTATCTATAACCCGCCAGAAGTAAAAACCATTTTTTTTGAACCGCACACTATTTTTCGTCCTCGTTTGCGGGTAGAAATGACTGATGAGCAGGATCCTACTGAGATTAAGTTTGTGTTACGTCAATTTTTAGAAGAGAATTTTTCCAAGGAAGATGAGCCTCTTTCAGACAAGATTGCCCGGGAATGGAGAATTCATTGACTTTTTTCTTAGGTTTGGTATACTGATGGGGCTTTAAATAGGCGCCCGTCGTTCAATGGATAGGACAAGAGTTTGCGGAACTCTAGATCTAAGTTCGATTCTTAGCGGGCGCACTAGCGGAACTGTCTTTAGGGGCGGTTTTTTGTTTTCTTGAGAAGTGCTAGAATGGAGACATGAGTTTAAAACTAGAAACTTCAATTACACAGGTGGCTGGGGTGGGAGAGGTGCTGGCCGGTAAGTTAAAACGTCTGGGCATTTATACGGTCCGGCAGCTTTTGTATTATTTTCCGTTTCGCTATGAGGATTTTAGTCAGGTAAGTAAGATTAGTGAGTTGCAGTCTGGTCAATTGACCACGATTGCCGTGCAAATTGAAATGATTGGGGCCAAACGCAGTCCACGGCGGCGGTTGGTGTTAACCGAAGCGGTGGTGACTGATGAATCGGACCGGTTAAAAGTAATTTGGTTTAATCAGCCATTTATTGCCAAAACTTTAAAGGTAGGTGATAAAATTTTTTTATCAGGTAAAGTAATGGTTGATAGATTTGGTTTATCACTGCAAAATCCCAGTTACGAACGAATGAAAGCAGAGACAGTACATACCGCGCGACTAGTACCGCTCTATCCGTTAACTGAAGGAATTACCCAAAAACAAATTCGGTTTTTTATTAGTGAAATTATTGGTTTAAGTGATGCCGTAACCGAATGGATTCCAAAAGAATTGTTAGAAAAAAATAAATTACTGGCACTTAGTGATGCTTTGCGCGGAATTCATTTTCCCAAAAGTCAGGAAGAATTAACACAAAGTTTGGAGCGCTTAAAATTTGATGAATTGTTTGTGTTGCAATTGCGGGCCGAAATGTTGCGGCAAGAATTGGCGCGCGTGCATGCTCCGGAAATAAAATTTGCGATTGAGCCGGTCAAAGAATTTGTGGCACGTTTGCCCTTTGAATTAACTAAAGATCAACGCGTAGCGGCTTGGGAAATTTTTCAAGAT